>DASPLH010000195.1:0-4375 GCA_035627675.1 Clostridia bacterium | reverse complement strand
CCACACCGTTGCGCGATGTGATGTTAGTATTAGTCATGTCGGGCGTCGGTCTCACGCGACGCAACCCCGCCAACCCCGCCAGGTCCGGAAGGAAGCAACGGTAACGGGAAAGTGCGTGTGCAGTGAGTTACCGGCGTCCGGCTTTCTTTTGCCGCCATTGCTTCTTCTCTGCGGCACTCCTTACAGACATCTCTTGGCACAGCTTCTGGTGCACCAGCCGCATCCTACTCTGGAGCGGAGGAACTCAAGTGAGACCTTTGTTCATCGTAGGGTTGCTTCTCCTCATCATCGGAGTCGCGTCGTTCTTCGTCGCGATTCCCACGCGCGAGCGCCACGGAGTCGAAGTGGGCGGGGCGGATGTGGGAGTCACCACCACGGAATCCAGAAGAACGTCGCCCGTGATCGGCGGGTTGCTGTGCGCTGTGGGCGCCGTGATGATGATCGCCAGTTCGCGCCGCCGATAGCACGGATTCAAAGTGACTGTTCGTGTGGAAATCACCGCCGGGCTGATCGCCGCACGTGGATACCTTCCGCGGTCTAGCGAACCATGCGGGTTATTCCCTGCGTCCGATAACGCTGGAATAATCCGGCCATGGCAACGGGAAGCCAAAGCGAGCGCGTGATCGCCGACTTCTTCGACTACCTCAAGGTGGAGAAGGGACTGGCGCGGCTTTCGATTGCCTCGTACCGATCCGATCTGGCGTTATGGAGCGCCTTCCTGGGGAAACGCAAACGGCACGTGCTGTCGGCCAAGCGGCAGGACGTCCGCGACTTCCTCGATCATCTCCTGTCGAACCAGTACGACGGCCGCTCGGTCGCGCGTAAGCTCTCGACCTTGCGCCATCTTTATCGCTTCCTGCTGCTCGACAAGCATCTGGAGCACGATCCCACGCTGAACATCGACTCGCCGAAACAGTGGAAGGTGCTGCCGAAGTCGCTCGCCCGTACGGACGTCATCAGCATGATCGAGAAGCCTGCGGCCGCCGGGCAGACGCGCATGCAGCAGGCGCTGGCCTTGCGGGACCGCGCCATGCTGGAAGTTCTCTACGCCGGAGCCGTGCGCGTATCGGAGCTGGTCAACCTGCGCCAGGTCGATGTGAAACTCGACCTCGGCTACGTGCTCGTGCGCGGCAAGGGTGACAAGGAGCGCATCGTGCCGCTAGGACGCAGCGCCGCAGAAGCGATCTCGACGTACCTCCGCGAGGCGCGGCCGGTGTTGCTCAACGGCAGGACCTGTCCCGTGCTGTTCGTCGGGCGTGGCGCTCACGGACTTACCCGCGTGCGGGCCTGGGCCATCGTCAACCGGGCAGGTGACGCCGCCGGGAAGCATGTGAGTCCGCACATGCTGCGCCACAGCGCCGCAACACACATGGTTGAGAACGGCGCCGACCTTCGCACCGTGCAGACGATCCTCGGACACGCCGACATCAGCACTACGCAGGTTTATACCCACCTTGCGCTCGACCGGCTAAAGTCGGTTTTCAACCGTCACCATCCCCGCGCGCGCTCGCGCAAGACACTCGACGGAGCCGAAGGTGAATAAGGCAGCCAAGAGCGCCGCGAAAGACAAGCCGAAGCCACTGGGTCCGGTGCAGAAGGGAATCGAGCGCTTTGTGCGCGCGTTGCACGAGCGCAACTCGTCTCCGCACACGGTGAAGGCCTACGCGACAGACCTCGGTGTCTTCTCCGAGTATATCGGTGCGGCTAAGTGGGACGACATCGATCACGTGCGGATTCGGGCGTTCCTCTCGCACCTCTACGATCGCGGGCTGAGCAAGACTTCCGTAGCGAGGTCGCTGGCGGCGCTGCGGTCGCTGTACAAGTGGCTGGGGCGCGAAGGAGTCGTGCAACAGAACCCGGCGAAGCTGGTCTCGACGCCGAAGCTCCCGAAGAAACTGCCGCGTGTGCCCACGATTGAAGAACTCAACCAGGTCCTCGACACCGAAATGCCTGACGCGGCAAGTTTCCCGGAGCGCGACCGCGTCATCTTCGAGATGCTGTACGGCTGCGGCATTCGAAACTCCGAACTGGTCGGTATCGATCTTGAAGACATCCACTGGACGCGCGAAGCGATCCTGGTCCGAGGCAAGGGAAAGAAGCAGCGACTGGTTCCGTTCGGTGACGCGGCGGCTGAGGCCGTCCAGGCCTACCTGCCGCGACGGCAGGCGATCCTGAACGAGAGGAAGAAGAGTTCCCAGGCCCTGCTCGTCAACCAGCGCGGGACGCGGCTCACAACGCGCAGCGTCGGGCGGATCGTGAAGGCGATTGCCGTGTCCAGGGGACTGCCTTCCGACGTGCATCCGCACACGCTGCGGCACGCATTCGGCACTCACATGCTGGAGGAAGGCGCGGACCTGCGCGCCATCCAGGAACTGCTGGGACACGAGCGGCTCTCCACCACGCAGCGCTACACGCAGCTTTCGACCGCCAAGGTCATGCAGGTTTACGACGAAACGCACCCGCGAGCGAAGTAGCTATCGTGCCAGCGATCTGCTCTCAACGTCGAAATTGGGCTTGATCTCAATCAGCAGTTCCTCGGGACACTTCCCGCCGACGTCGAACTGTTTCTGTCCGAGCTTTTTCCCCGACGTGTCTTCCATGTTCACCGTGAACTTGCATTGGCCTTCGTATTCCACGATGCGGCGATTCGTCTGCTGGTCGCCAAGCGCCGGCATGCCGTAGCTGCCGCCGGGATATGCCACTTCGATGTTTCGCAGCGTCTGCCCCGAAACGTTGCTGACGCTGACGTACATCTTGGGCTTGATGTAGAAGTTGCAACCAACGGTGCTTGCGAGAAGTAGAACAATGAGCGCGGTGCGTCTCATGCGCACGATTGTAAGGGAAGTGCGAAGTGAGAAGTAAGAAGTGCGAAGTGCGAAGTGAGAAGTGAGAAGTGCTAGATGCGGTAACGTCGCTGCGCTCCTGAGCGTGACGAACCTCAGCTGGAAACTGATAGGTGACTAGCACCTAGCCCCTACAGACTTATTTCCTCTCCAGCAGGCGGGCGCTTACCACCACGCCATCGCGGCCGTCGTGGAGCTTGATGGGGAAGACCAGCACGTTCCAGTTCCAATACGGGGAGTCCACCGGCAGGTGGGGAGTCGCGGCCAGGTTGCGCCGGTCGATGTAGGTCTCGCGTGTATCGGCCACCGTGCGAATGATCTCTTTCCACTCGTCGGACATATCAGGGAACTGCTGGAAGAGATTCTTCCCGGCAAACCAGTTCCGTTTCCTGTCAACGAGAGTTGCGAAGTAGTCGTTCACGTACTGCCAGTTGCCGTCGCGGTCGAGGATCTCGACCACCGTGTCGTCGCCCATCGCCCGCGAGATGCGCGAGTAGTAAAAATCGCGGGCATCGACGACCACGGGGCGTCCGCGCCGTTTCGCTTCGAAGCTCTGGAGTGCGGTGACGAGGTCATCGACGGAGCTGTAGCCCTTCAGAAGATGCATGTCGGCGATGCCGCCGAACCTGCGCTCCAGGGTCGCGGACAGGATGATGATCGGGACCTTCGGGCGGCGCTTGCGGAGCGTGTCGGCCACGTCGGTTCCAAACTTGCCTTCGCCGAGGTGGTAATCGAGCACGGCGATGTCGATCTCCTGGAGCTTGGCCTCCGCCTCATGGATCGTAGTGGAGGTTACGACCTCGTAGCCCTTCTGCTTCAGGATCGTGGAGCGGACCAGGAGATTTTCATTGCTGTCATCCAGCAGCAGGACGCGGATCGGCTTGCGTTCGGTGGCCGCCTTGCCTCCGTCCATCAGGCCGAATTTCTTGTTTTCGTCCATTCCTATGTAATGTGATGCGGGAACTCGCGCAGCCGTTCTATTTCTCAACTTCACGCTGCGGTTCGGAATGTGCCGTGTTCATTCGGCTTCTGCCGTTCCGCGCGACAGGCGGCGGATCGCCTTCGCGAGGTCCGGCAGTTTGCTGAACACTGCGACTGCCCGCAACCACTGCCGGTTGTCGATCGCGGGCGTGCCGCTGACCATGGCCTTCGCAGGAACGTCGCCGGGGATGCCGGTCTGCGCCGTGGCGATCGCGCCATCGCCGATGGTGCAATGACCCGCGACGCCCACCTGTCCCGCGAGTATCACGTTCTTTCCCACGCGCGTCGAACCGGCGAGCCCGACTTGCGAGCAAAGCATCGTGTTCTCGCCGACACTGCATCCGTGCCCGATCTGCACGAAGTTGTCGATCTTCGTGCCGGCGGCAATGCGCGTTTCGCCGATGGAGGCTCGGTCAATGCAGGATTGCGCCTGCACCTCGACGTTGTCGCCGATCACCACCACGCCGGATTGCACGATCTTGTGCCAGCCGCTTTCCGTGCGCGCGAACCCGAACCCATCGGCTCCGATGACGACGCCGTTCTGGAGCGTG
>DASPLH010000194.1:0-3955 GCA_035627675.1 Clostridia bacterium | reverse complement strand
GGTGATGGCTAATAGGAGGACGAGTAGAGATGCGAACCGCTGCCTGCGCATGGGGCCCTGAACTCCCAACGTGTGTTTTCTGTTTGAGTTCAGATGCCGCGGAGTTGGAGCGTTCTGTACGGGGATTCGTAGGCGAAGCGAGCTGCTGAGCTACTGAGCTGCTGAGCAGAGCGAGTTCCCGTCAGTACCTCAGTACCTCAGCACCTCAGTAGCTCAGTTGCTGTCCAGTCACGAAGTCGCGAGTCGCGAAGTCGCGAAAGCACCTCAGTACCTCAGCACCTCAGCACCTCAGTACCTCAGAACCTCAGTAGCATTCGTCCAGTCGCGAAGTCGCGAAAGTAGCTCAGCAGCTTAGCAGCTTAGTAGCTCAGTAGCTCAGCAGCTCAGCAGCTCTCAAAGCAAAAGGCCGGCGCACGGCCGGCCTTCACAACAGCGTACAACGGAGAACTACTTCTTCGGAGCGATGCTGTCCTTCACGGCCTTGGCAACGTAGAACTTCACAACGGTCTTGGCCGGGATCTTGATTGGCTCGCCGGTCTGGGGGTTGCGGCCCATGCGCGCCTTGCGGGCGGACTTCTTCAGACGGCCCAGTCCGGGAAGGACGAATACGCCGTTCTTCTTCGTTTCCTTCACCGCGATCTCGCTCAGAGTCTGCAGGAAGGCGGCCGCAGTCTTGTTGTTCAGTTCGAGCTTTTCGGCCATCGTACGGACGAGCTGAGTCTTGGTCATGCCAGCTGCCATTGGAAAATCCTCCTTGAATGTGAGGCGCAACAGCGTCTCAATGCGGCCATAATAACTCAGCCTCCGGGATTGCAACAGCGATTTTCGCCTGATTTTATGCGGGTTTTTCCACAGCCCCATCGCGCAAACCCGCTGTTCATCAGGGTTCCAGCGACCCCAACGGGTTGTAGCTACTCTGCTCATTCGCGATAACGCCACAATATGTTGCGGTATTGATGCACGTCGAACTACGCCCCTCGACCCCTCGCGCAGGCTGCATCCATGGGGTTTGGGCCATCCAAGAGACACGCCGGTTTCGACTCAGCCCTGCGAACGCACCTCCGTTCACCGCCGCCTGCCATAATCTCCGTGTGGAAAGCACGGCGTATCTTTCGCTCGGATCGAACATAGGAGATCGCGCGGCCAACCTGCGCGAGGCCATCGGGCGACTCTCCTCGCTCGGCACGGTTGTTGCCGTCTCTCCCAATTACGAGACCGAACCGGTGGAGTTCGCCGACCAGCCCTGGTTCCTCAACTGCGCAGTGAAGCTGACGACCGAGCGCACAGCGCGCAAACTGCTCGACGGCATTCTCGATACGGAGCGCGGCATGGGCCGCGTGCGGCTCCAGCCCAAGGGCCCGCGCATCATTGATATCGATATTCTTCTATTCAACAGCCAGGTGCTGGATCTCGAGGGCCTGACGGTTCCCCACCCGGGGCTGCATGAGCGCAAGTTCGTGCTGATGCCGCTGGCCGACATCGCGCCCGACGCGCTCCATCCGGTGTTGCGGCGAACCGTGCGCCAGATGCTCGCCGCCCTGCCGCCCGGGCCACCCGAGGTGCGGAGACACGAGGCCTCCTGACGTCCATTTGTTATTGCCGGCCGGCGGTTACTTTCGTCACTTCGCGCCCGCTGCCGCGAACCGGCGGAACAGGTCCATAGTAGAGATGTGGAGTTGACGGTCCTATTGGTGACGCGTGACCCGGCGCTGGACGGGCATGCGAGGAGAATCTTTGGAGCCCTGGGCATCGCGGTGACTTCGTGCACGCGCGTCTCCGAAGCCTCGGAGCTCGTCATCCACTCGCGTTTTGACGGGTTCCTCATCGACTGCGACGATCTCGCCGGCGGCGTGGAATTCCTCACCGAACTCCGGCGTCTTCCCGGCACGCGCAACGCGATCCTGTTTGCCATCGTGAACCGCCGGACCTCTCTGTCGGAGGCTTTCCACCTGGGCGCAACCTTTGCGCTCGACAAACCCCTGAGCGTGGACCGCCTGATGCGCTGCGTTCGCGCGGCTTTTGGGCTCATCATCGGCGAGCGGCGCCGGTACCAGCGCCATCCCCTGGCGGTGCCCGTGGAGGTACTGCGCTCCGGCGCCGGCAGGGTCACGTGCTACAGCGTGAATGTCAGTTCAAGCGGCATGCAGGTGGAAGCGGGCTCGGTGCTCGAAGCGAAATCGCAACTGCGGGTGCTGTTCGAGCTCCCGGCCGGCGGGCAGGTCGAAGCCGGTTCCGAGGTCGTCTGGGTGCGCGACGGCCGCGCGGGACTTCGTTTTGGCGACATGCCGCGAAGGAGCAAAGTCGCTTTGACGCAGTGGCTGAACGCCAGGACCGAACGCGAGATTCCGGTCGCGGCGGCGCAACCCGGCGCCGACCGCCGCAAGTTCGCCGACTAGCGCAACACACCAGTCCGCGACTCCAGCGTCGAGGTGGACCGCTCTATCCGTGAAAATCCGTGGTTGAAGTTTTGTTCCGAGTGTCCACTTGGAGCGTGGATTCGCGAGGCGAGTGGCGGAGCCTCAGGCGCGGCCTTCCGCCGCCGTGGGATGCAGCAGCGGGAGCGCAGCTTCGTGGTCCAGCGTGATGATCTCCGTCAACGAGGACTCCTTCAGCAGGCGCGATACCAGCGCGGTGTGCATGGCGTGTCCCGCGCGGTCGGCGACGACGCGGCCCAGGATCTGATGTCCGATCAGCGCCAGGTCACCGATGAGGTCGAGCACCTTGTGGCGCACGAATTCGTCCGGAAAGCGCAGCGGGCCGTTCTGCACGCCGTCGGGAGTGAGCACGATGGCGTTGTCCTCTGAAGCTCCGCGGATGAGTCCCATGTTGCGCAACATTGCCGCCTCGTGGAGGAAGCCGAAGGTGCGCGCCGGAGCGATGTCGGTGACGTAGCTGCCGTCCGACAGATCGACTTCGAGCGTCTCGCGCCCGATCATCGGATGCGGGAAGTTAATCGTGTACGAAACCGAGTAGCGGGTGTCGGGCACGACGGCGATGTACTTGTCGCCCTCGCGGATCTCGACCGGGCGCAGGATGCGCAGGTAGTTGCGCTTGCGACGCTGGCGGCGAAGTCCCGCGCCGAGCACCATGTCCACGATCGGCTTCGCCGAGCCGTCAAGGATCGGGAGTTCGAGGTTGTCAACCTCGACGATGGCGTTGTCCAGCCCGACGCCGATGAACGCCGAGAGCACGTGCTCGGTGGTGGAGATGAGCACGCCCTTCTTCATCAAGCTGGTGGCGTAGCTGACCTTGGCCACGTTTCGACCCGTGGCTTCGATGGTGAACCCGTCGAGGTCCGTGCGCTGGAACTGGATGCCTGTGCCCGCGGGAGCGGGCAGGATGCGCATGCGAACCGGGGCGCCGCTGTGCAGGCCTACACCGGCACACTCCACCGCCGACCGGATTGTCTGCTCGTAGCTCAAATCAACCTATCTGGTTAGATGTAACCAGTTTACAGGTTGACCTGTGTTTCCGAGTTGTGGCTTTTATCCCACAGCCCGTGGCTTCGGAGGCACTCCGGTCTATTGTTTTTTGCTCCGGCGCGAGGGGAAGGGATCGTAAGTCGTTTTAGCCTCGAACTTTGCCATTTCGATGGGCGTGTTGAACTGCACCGAGGACAGGAAGCGCTGACTCGCCATCAACCCGTCCTTCAATCGCGAAATCGTAAACGGAGTCATGATGCCCTGTACCTGCCGGTAATTCGCGTAAACCTCGGTCTCTTCGTTCTTGTAACGCTCCTCGTCGCGCCAGGTGAACGACTTGCGGATGGGGAGGTTGGTCAGCGGATCGATGGAGATCGTGACCTGGTCGTTCCTGGCGTTGATGATCGAAATCTGCTCGACGAACTTCTGATCGGCAACGGCCGTGCCGACGTAGAGAACGATCGTGGCCGGATCTTTCAACCATTCGCGAGTGACGATCTCCATGGAGTGCTGGCGGCGGCGGATGAACTCGT
>DASPLH010000193.1:0-3202 GCA_035627675.1 Clostridia bacterium | reverse complement strand
GTATCGCCCTGAAGATCGTCGGGGCAAGCTTCCTTGGATTGGCCGCCTATGTCGGCATCGACGCAGTTCTCTCGCTGTGGAAGCGCGAGGCTCCCGAAGAATCCCTGCTGGGCATCGCCATCGCGGCCGTGTCGCTGATCGTGATGCCCCTCCTGGCGCATGCCAAGCGCAAGGTCGCCGCGCAACTCAATTCGGCCGCCATGAAGGCCGATTCGCGCCAGACGGACCTTTGCGCCTATCTCTCCGCCATCCTCCTCGCCGGACTCGGACTGAACGCTCTGTTCGAATGGTGGTGGGCTGACCCGTTGGCCGGGCTTATCATGGTGCCCATCATCGCCAGGGAAGGCGTTGAGGCGCTTCGCGGAGAGGCATGCGAGTGTCACTCCGCTGCCGCAAGCTCGGGATGTTCCGACTCCGGTTGTCACGACGAGACACACTGATGCACCACGGGCGCGCGCTCACCAAACGGTTCGATGAGGCGTACATCCTTGCCAGCGAGTTGCACCGCGATCAGAAGCGCAAGGGCAACAACACTCCTTACCTCGCGCACCTGCTCGCCGTGGCTTCCATCGTGTTGGACAGCGGCGGCGACGAAGATGCCGCCATCGCGGGCCTCCTGCACGACGCCGTCGAGGACCAGGGCGGGCTGGCAACGCTGGATCGCATACGCGCCGGGTTCGGAGACCGTGTCGCCTCGCTCGTCATGGAGTGCAGCGACAACGAAGGCGAACCGAAGCGCCCGTGGCTCGAACGCAAACAGGATTTCATCGCCCTCATTCCCCGGTTGTCGCCGGACGCCCGGCTGATCGCCATCGCCGATAAACTCCACAATGCGCGAACGCTGCTGACCGACTACATTCGTCTCGGCGAGGCAGTGTGGAGCCGGTTCAACGGTCAGCGTGAAGGCACGCTTTGGTACTACCGCTCGGCTTTCGAGGCGTTCGCCGCTTCGGGCAACGAACCGGTGCTCTACGAACTGAAACACGCAGTGAATGAAATGTTGAAAATGGCTGGTGAGGACTCGGTCTGATGGCTCGAATGGTCGAACTCATTCGCAATTCTGCCGTACCCGTAAACATCATGCGCTCCGCATCGCGCGGAGCCCTGGCCCTGCCGGAAGGCGAGATGCTGGAGATACTCGTCCACCTCTCGTCGCATCCCGTCTTCGGCACCGACGCCACCATGACCCTGGCGGGCTGGAACGAGGCGGAACTTGCCGCAGCCGTGGGAGATCCTTCGGTGCCTCGCAGCGTCCTTGAGTACTACCTCGACACGCGGAACGTGCGCCTTGGACTGCTGCCCACGATCCTTGCGAACTCGGCCGTGACCTTGGACGACCTTCGCACGCTGGCGGCCAACGCTTCCGTGGAAGTCATCTCGGCGATGCTGCACAGCCCGCGCGTGCAGCAGAGCGCGGAGGTGCTCAAGGCTATGGCGTCCAACCCGCGCTCGCGCAACGTCGACTCGCCTGCCGCCCGCCAGATGCTGGAGGAAGCGGCCGGCATGGCAGCGGCCGGCGAAGAGGACGTGCTCGGGTTCGCCGAGCTGGACGCCTACCTCAAGGAGCACGCCGAAGAGATCGCCGCCGAAGAAGGCAAGCGCTTCGAACTGGTGCGCGGGCATCCCGACGAGGAGGATGTGCTCGCCGTCATGTGGGACGAGTTACGGCCTGCCGCGGACAAGGCTGCCCCCCAACCAGCCCGGAAGCCGAACGCTCCGCCGGAGGACGAGGAGCGACTCTCGGTTCTCCAGAAGATCGCGCGTATGACCGTGGGCGAGCGCGTGCAGCTCGCGATGAAGGGCAGCAAGGACGAGCGGTTCGTCCTCATTCGCGACGGTTCGAAGGTGGTCTCGCTGGCCGTGCTCGATTCGCCGAAGATCAGCGAGCAGGAGATGGAAATGTTCGCGGCGATGAAGAATGTGCAGGAGTCCGTGCTGCGCGGCATCGCATCGAAACGCAAGTTCATGAAGCAGTACTCGGTGATCCGTGCGCTGGCCAACAACCCGCGAACGCCGATGGACGTCGGGCTCACGCTGCTGCCTCATCTGCTCATCATGGATCTCCATCACCTGTCGAAGAACAAAAACGTTGGCGACACGCTTCGCAAACTCGCCCTCAAAATGTACAGGGACAAGAGCGACACTCGGAAAGGGTGATTGGGACGGAGCCCGGGCCTGTTCACTCCGGGGTAGCCGCACCCGGTTCCCACTCGCTTGCCGGAGGACGAATGCCAGACCAGATCACCGAACTACTGAAGAATGCCCGCACCATCGCCGTCGTCGGCCTGTCCGGCGATCCCACGCGTCCCTCCTACGGCGTCTCGGAATACATCCAGCGCCAGGGGTACAGGATTATCCCCGTCCACCCCACGGCCACGGAAGTGCTGGGCGAGAAGGCGTACCCGTCGCTCCGCGACATCCCGGAGAAAATTGACATCGTGAACGTGTTCCGCCGTCCCGACGCCGTGCCCGCGATCGTTGACGAAGTCATCGAGTTGAAGCTTCCGGCACTGTGGCTTCAGGAGGGAGTGATACACGAAGAGGCAGCCGAGAGGGCGCGCAACGCCGGCGTCGCGGTCGTGATGGACCACTGCATCCTGAAGGAACACCGGGCGCGCAGGATGGACCTCTCGGAGTAGAAGTTGCAGACTCTTTGCGGGGGCCGTCCGCGCCGCACGGACGCTTGGGCCCGAAAGATTACAATCGCGCCAAGCTTTCTCGTCGCTGACGGTCTGGCCTACTCGGGCTTCTTTTCTTCGGCCGGCGGCTTCTGCGCACCGGTCATCTGCTTCTTGAGCCGGCGGATTTCCGCGAGGCGCTCCTGGATGCGCTTCTCGACGCCTTCGGAAGTCGGTCGATAGTAAACGCGGTCGCGCAGGTTGTCGGGGAGGCACTGCATGGCCGTTACCTTTTCGTCGAAGTCGTGGGCGTAGCGGTAGTCGCGCCCGTACCCGATGTCCTTCATGAGCCGCGTAGGCGCGTTGCGAAGGTGCAGCGGCACAGGATCTGCCGCCGTTTCCTCCACGTCCGCTCGCACTCTGCCGTACGCTTTGTATAGCGCGTTCGACTTCGGAGCAATCGAGAGGTAAACCGCGGCCTGCGCAAGCGCCAGGTTGCCTTCCGGCAGCCCGATGAAGTCCACGGCCTCCTTCGCGGCCATGGCGAGTTCCAGTGCGTGGGGATCGGCCAGGCCTATGTCTTC
>DASPLH010000192.1:0-34802 GCA_035627675.1 Clostridia bacterium | reverse complement strand
ACGACCCTTCCCGCATGACGAGCACTGCGCCAACGCGCTCCGACTCACTCGGATAGAATGGCTTCGCAATGATCCAGACCTTATTCGGAAGTCTCGACCAGCCGGAGAAGAAAGCGTCGATTTTTGACCGCATGAAGCAGGCGGTCACGAAGACACGCGAGAATCTCGCCGAGCGCATCGAGGACGTCGTTAGTTTTCGCAAGGAGATCGACCGGGAGACCCTGGACGATCTCGAAGCTACCCTGCTCGCCGCGGACCTGGGCACCACCACGACCGGCGAAGTGCTTGACCACATGCGCGAGAAGGTGGACCGCAAGCAGATCGGCGACGTCGAGGAACTCAAGCGCGTTCTGAAGGAAGAACTTCGCGACATCCTCACCCGCACCGACGGACGTCCTGCCACGAGGGTGGACCGAGAGCCTGAAGTCATCCTCGTCGTCGGCGTCAACGGTACAGGAAAGACGACTACCATCGGCAAGCTTGCGCACACCCTTCGCGCCCAGGGCAAGACCGTCCTGCTCGCGGCGGCTGACACGTTCCGTGCCGCGGCCATTGACCAGCTTGAGATCTGGGGAGAGCGCACCGGCACGGAGATCATCAAGACCAAGCCCGGCGGCGACCCGTCGGCCGTGCTCTTCGACGCCCTACAGGCCGCGAAGGCGCGCAACACCGAGTACGTCATCGTCGATACCGCGGGACGCCTGCATAACAAGTCGAACCTCATGGCCGAGCTGGAGAAGATGAAGCGCACGGCGCAACGCATCATCCCCGGGGCTCCGCACGAAGTTCTGCTGGTAATGGACGCGACCACCGGACAGAACGGACTCCAGCAGGCGCGCGTCTTCACCGAGTCGGCTGGCGTGACCGGAATCGTCCTCACGAAACTCGACGGTACTGCCAAGGGCGGAGTGGTGATCGCGATCTCGCGCGAGCTTGGCCTGCCCGTCCGCTACGTCGGTGTCGGCGAGAAGCAGGGCGACCTGCTGCCGTTCAACGCCAACGATTTTGTCGAGTCACTTTTCTCGTAATGGCACGCTCGGCTGACGAACTCTTCATGGCGCAGGCGCTCGAACTGGCGCGCCAGGGCATCGGTCTTGCGTCGCCGAATCCGTGCGTTGGCGCCGTCATCGTTGATGAGCGCGGACGCATCGTCGGACGCGGCACGCATACCTACGAGGGACGCAAGCACGCCGAGGTGCTCGCCATCGAAGAGGCCGGCGCGAACGCGCGCGGCAATACCCTCTACCTGAACATGGAACCGTGCTCGCACACCGGACGCACAGGGCCGTGCGCGGACGCGGTCATCGCAGCCGGCATTGCGCGCGTCGTGTGCTCCATGCAAGACCCGAACCCGCAGGTAGCCGGACGCGGCTTCGAAAAATTGCGCGCGGCCGGTATCGAAGTCGAAGTCGGACTGCTCGAGCACGAGGCGAAGAAGCTCAACGACTCGTTCGCGAAATACATACGCACCCGCACACCGTTTGTAATCTTAAAGGCCGCGATGACGCTCGACGGGAAGATCTCCGCCCATCCTGTCTCGCGCAATCCGACCGCGTTCGGCGCCTCGCAGGCCTCGACCACCTACATCACGGGAACGCAGGCGCTGCAACGAGTTCACGAGCTGCGGCACGCATCGGACGCGATCCTTGTCGGACTCGGAACGGTCGTCGCCGACGACCCCATGCTCACAGACCGCAGCGGCCGTCCGCGCCGCCGTCCCTTGCTGCGCGTTGTGCTGGACTCTCACCTGCGCACTCCACTGGAATCGAGGCTGGTGAAGACCTGCGCCGAGGACGTGCTGCTCGCCTGCACCGTGCCGGAGGAAAACCGCCGTCGCGAGTTGGAGAGCCGCGGAGTTTGCGTGCGGCAAGTCCGGGCCGACGTGAATGGCCGCCCGGATCTGTACGATCTTCTTGCGCGCCTCGGCGAGATGCAGATCACCAGCTTGCTGGTGGAGGGCGGCGCGATGGTGAACGCGGAGTTCCTGCGGGCAGGCGCGGTCGACAAGCTGTGGCTGTTCTACGCGGCCCAGATTTTCGGGCCGGATGCGCTGCCATGGCTTGCCGGAGGCGGCTCGGACCACTTCTCCGCCCGCGTGCTTAATACGTCGATCCACCGCTTCGGCGACGATTTCGCCATCGAAGGGTACTTGCGCGACCCGTACGCGTAGTCCGTCACGGAGCAACGTGACCTGCGGCTCGGCGAGGCAAGCGGGCGTGACGTACACTGAGCAGTCCTAAGATTCACTTTCATCGGGATCAAGCCATGTTCACCGGAATCGTTGAGGAAGTCGGGTCCATCGCCCGCATCGAGCAGCACGGCGAGAACCGCCGCATCACCGTCGCCGCCGTCAATACGCCGAAGCAGTTGAAGACCGGCGACAGCTGCGCCGTCAGCGGCGTTTGCCTCACGGCGCTCGACATTCGAGCCAACTCGTTTTGCGCCGACCTCGCGCCCGAGACCTGGGTGCGCACGTCGTTCTCCCGCATCTCCGAGGGCGCGCTCGTGAACCTCGAGCTGCCCTTGCGCGCCGACGGGCGCATGGGTGGACACATCGTCCAGGGCCACGTGGATGGAGTCGGCAAGCTCATCGAGTTCGAGCGGATTCCTAACTCCGAGAACTGGTGGCTGCACGTCGAGGTCACTCCCGAGCTGGAGAAATACCTCGTTTACAAGGGCTCGATCGCAATTGAAGGCATCAGCCTGACGGTCGCGAAGCTCGAAGGGCTGCGCTGCACGGCCGCCATCATCCCTCACACGGTCGAGATGACGAACCTCAAGACGCTCAAGCCGGGCGACCCGGTCAACATCGAGACCGACATCGTGGCGAAGTACCTGGAGAAGTGGTTTCGCCGCGAACCGGCGTCAGGAACGCTGACCGTGGAGACGCTCGCTGCAAAGGGCTTCTAGAAGCACCTGCTGTTGTGCATCGAGATGCCATCGAGCGCGTGGCGATGAAATGTTTGCTACAATCGATTTCGGAGCGATAGTTCCGCACAACTACGCCGCGATCTGCGTGAGTGGTTGAAACGAGCCGCCTCGAAAGTCGAGGCGCTTTGTGGGTGTGAGGCGCGCAGCGCCGCGAGCCCACAGCCGAGATCCTGAGCCGACGGCGAAGGACCTTGTATAAAACTGATTGCCGTTGATGCGGAGAGGTGCGTGAGTGGTTGAAACGAGCCGCCTCGAAAGTCGAGGCGCTTTGTGGGTGTGAGGCGCGCAGCGCCGGGAGCCCGCAGCCGAGATCCTGAGCCGAAGGCGAAGGACCTTGTATAAAACTGATGTGCCGTTGATGCGGAGAGGTGCGTGAGTGGTTGAAACGAGCCGCCTCGAAAGCGGCCATACCTTAACGGGTATCGGGGGTTCAAATCCCTCCCTCTCCGCCACCTTTCAGGATTTCAGGGCGCGACCCCAGGTCGCGCCTTTCGCGTTCCTGCCGTAATTCGAGAGTTCACGTTCCCTCCCGTTCCCAGCAAATCTATCGTAAGCTTCCCCGTGCAACGGACCGTCATCTGCATGTTTGGGAGGAACGGTGGGCAGTTCCCGGACATCTCCGGCACAATTCATGCGCGAGCAGCAAATGTTTGCCTTCATTGCTGTCGTCGTTTACCTCGCGCTGTGGTCGCTGTCTATCTCCGTGAGTCCCCTGGCCACGATTGTGTACTCGTTCGTGCTCGGCAACGGAGTTTCGCTGTTGCTGGATCGGTTCAGCTGGGTCTTCTGCGATCGGCCTTTTCCTTATAACTGGCTCTTCTTCCTGGCCCTGCTGATCGCCTTCATACCGGTGCCGCTGGTCGTCGCGGCTGCGATTCTGTACTGGGCCCTTCCCCAGACAATGCCTTTTACGACGTTCGTCGCCACGAAGTGGCCGTTCCCGGCGTTTGTTGCCGTCGTTTCGGCCATCGTTTACAACGCGTATCGCACGACCAGGCGCCGCCTCGAAACCAGCAACCTGAAATTGCAGCAGACGATTGCCGTAGAGACGGCGACGCGCGAGATGCAGGAACAGGAACTTCAGCGCGCGCGTGAGATTCAACAGTCGCTCCTGCCAAAGCAGATCCCGCAGATGCCCGGGTTCGAGATTGTGGCCGCCTGGGAGCCCGCGCGTGCCGTCGGTGGCGACTACTTCGACGTCATCCAGTTGAGTCCGGCGAAGCTCGCGGTCTGCATCGCGGATGTTGTGGGAAAGGGAGTATCCGCCGCCCTGCTGATGGCCAACGTCCAGGCAACCGTGCGCGCCTTTGCGTCCGAATCGGCCAGTCCCGCCTGGCTATGCACTCGCGTGAACAACGTCCTGTGCAGCAACATCGCGCCGGACAAGTTCGTCACGTTCTTCTACGGCGTGCTCGACGCCGGCACTCGCGAGTTCCGTTACAGCAATGCCGGACACTTGCCGCCCATGCTTTCACGCGGCTCCGGGGGCTGCGAGCAGCTCGATGCCGGAGGACTCGTCCTGGGCATCATGCCGGATTACGAGTACCAGGAGGGCACGCTGCAACTCCGCGAAGGAGACAGGCTCGTTTTGTTCACCGACGGCATTACCGAGGCGGCCGACGCCAGCGGCGAGGAGTTCGGCACCGATCGAATCGTATCGCTGACAGCCGACCTCCGCGAAAGCTCGCCTTCCGGCCTCCAGGACCGCCTGCTCTACGAGGTCCGGCGCTTTTGTCACTCGCAACTCGAGGACGATGCCACCCTGCTGATTGTCGGCGTGAACGCCGCGGCGGCCACCGTTTCGTCTCCTGCTGCGTAGCTCCCGATCAGAACGTTGCCGGGAACTAGGGCGACCGCCCCAACCTCATCCACAACCTTCCCGCTTACAATAGCCGCATGGACAAGTTCGTCATCCGCGGTGGCAATCCCCTTCACGGCACAATCAAAATCAGCGGCGCAAAGAACGCAGCTTTGCCCGCCATGGCCGCCGCACTGCTCACCGAAGAGCCGGTCGTCCTCGAGAACATCCCGCAGGTACGCGACATTGAGACTGAGCGCCGCCTTCTGGCTGCCATGGGCGCCGAAGTCGAACTCGGCTACGGCCGCGCTCAGCACCGCACAACGATCTGCACACGCAATCTCAGCCGCAATCCCGAGGCCAGCTATGAACTGGTCAAGACCATGCGCGCCTCTTCCCTGGTCCTGGGGCCGCTGGTCGCGCGCGTGGGCTTCGCGCGTGTCTCGATGCCGGGGGGCTGCGCGATTGGGGCTCGCCCCATCGATCTTCATCTCAAGGGACTGGAGCGCCTCGGCGCGCAGATCACCACCGAACACGGTTACATCGAAGCCCGTGCCGAACGGCTGAAGGGCAATAACATCGTCTTCGACAGGATCACCGTGACCGGCACCGAAGACCTGCTGATGGCCGCTGTGCTGGCCGAAGGCGAGACCGTGATGGAGAACTGCGCCCGCGAACCGGAGGTCGTGGACCTTGCCGATCTCCTCATCAAGATGGGGGCGAGGATCGAGGGCGCGGGAACCTCGACGATTCGTGTCCGCGGCGTTGAGAAGCTCGGAGGGGCGCGGCACCGCATCATCCCCGACCGCATCGAAGCCGCAACATTCATCGTCGCCGGAGCCATTACCGGCGGCGACATCGTTGTTTCCGGCTGCGATCCCAGCCATCAGACCGCGCTGTTGACCAAGCTCGAAGAGGCTGGAGCGAAGTTCGAGACCGGCGCCGATTCCGTTCGCGTGAAAGGCGACGGCGCGCAGTTGAGGGCCGCCGACATCTCGACCGAGGAGTATCCCGGCTTCGCCACAGACACCCAGGCGCAGTACATGGCCCTCGCCACGCAGGCCGAGGGAACGTCGGTGGTGGTGGAGAACATCTTCGAGAATCGCTTCATGCATGCGCTGGAATTGGTGCGCATGGGAGCGAACATCAAGATCGAAGGGCGCCGCGCGATCGTCCGTGGCAAGACTCCGCTCAGCGGCGCCGCCGTGCAGGCGAGCGACCTGCGGGCGTCGGCGTCGCTCGTATTGGCCGCGCTCGTGGCCGATGGCGAGACCATCATCGACCGCGTGTACCACATCGACCGCGGCTACGAGCGCATTGAAGAAAAGCTGCGCGGAGTGGGCGCACAGATGAAGCGCATCGGCGCGATGCTGCCGACAAGGAAAGCCAGCGTCTAGGAAGTGAGAAGTGTGAAGTGAGAAGTATGAAGTGCGGCGACGTCCATCGCGAGGATCTCTCGTAGGCTCGCCATGCTGGCCGCTGGTAGCTCGCTGCTGGAAGCTGGACCAAAAATACGAATCCCGAGGTTAGCTGACCTTTTCGCCTCGACCAGCAGCTCGCTTTAGACCCTCGCCGAACCTGCTCTCGTTGCTTCCCGCTTCTCAGCGGGCTGCCCCGTGCGATTCTTGCTTGAGTTCCGGGCTCGCCACCAACCGGGTAAACCGATCAGCGCCTCGGGATCCTATCTTGTCTCGACAATCTCCTGTTCTCCTCGGCCAACAGTTCGCTATAGACCCTTGCTGCCCCTCCGCTTCTCGCGGCCTGGGTATCGTCGCCGGCGTTTCGTCTTGCAGTTTGCGGCTGCATGACGCCCGTCAGTTTGCACCTGACGGGTCTCGATGGTTGCGCCATCGAGTTTGCTTCGCCGCTTGCGGCGGCGGAGCCGGCCATCGGTTGCGGCCGACGGCCATTTGTTCCGATGCATGCCTGCTTCGGAACCCCTGCCGGTTGCGCCGACAAGGCCCGCTGGTTCGCGGCCAGCGGGAACCCCAAGTGGTCGCCCACCGGGATTCACTGGTTGCGGCCAGTGAGGGCGAGAACTTTCGCTCTCGCGTCGCCAGAGAGTGCCCTCTCTGTGGTCGTCCAACGACCGCCGTCATTGGACTGTGCCGACGACTTCATCCAGGCACGGAAGACGGTGAGCTGGCTTGAGCCCCGGACTCACCAATCAACCGGGAAAACTTCAGAAATTGTCAAAGAACGATTGTGGTTTTACTCCTCCTGTTACGAACGTCAAGACTTTGCTCGCGACTATATCTACTTTGTTTTCAATCAAGTGCAGCCCGTCCACAGCGGGGGTGCCCGGAACTTGTGCATTCCGTCCCAGCGCGCATGGCGGCCGGGCCTCGATGGCGGCCAGCGCGGACGCGGCCACGACCATCTCCGGAAGCTTTTCCCCCAGTATTCATGCCACTTTGAACGAGATGGATCATCAAGAGGCCCTGTTTCCGCCGCCTCGCATCACCCGCCGAACTGCCACTAGGCCGTGGTGCGGGTGCGAGTGTGCAAATCTTGTCCAAAAATCGATGTAGAGCGGCTTTCAACCCTGCGAGGATGCCCATGCCAGTAGCAGCATCCAAAGTCCGGCGGCGTTCTCCCCTCCGTACTTTGTCCGATCGGCCGGTGCCGTACTTCGCGCGGGAGTAGCGCATCCTAGTTCCACGTTGTTGAGACTTCGTAACGACACGGCAGACCGGGCCCGCATCCATTCGTAACCAGGAGAGGCAATGACATTTCGCGGTTTGTGGACAGCTTTCTGGATCGTGTTGGTTGCGTCTTTCCTGGTGCTCGGCGGAGTGGGATACCAGGGAATCAAGACGGCTCCGCCCATCCCCACCGAGGTCGTAACCACCGAAGGACAAGTGGTATTCACGGGCGTCACGATTCAAGACGGCCAGAACGTGTGGCAGTCGATCGGCGGACAGGAGATTGGTTCCATCTGGGGTCACGGCGCCTACGTCGCGCCCGACTGGACGGCCGATTATCTGCATCGCGAGTGCGTCATCATCCTGGACGGCTGGGCCCAACAGGAAGGCGCGGCCAACTTCGACTCTCTCCCTTCCGAGCGCAAGGCGGCTTTGCAGGACCGGCTGCGAACCACGATGCGGCGGAATACCTTCGATCCCGAGCGTGGCACCATCACCATTCCACAGGAGCGTGCTCGAGCGTTCGAGCAACTTGCTGCCTATTACGCGAATGTCTTCGCCAATGGGGTGGACGCGTATGCGATTCCGCGCGGAGCCTTGACCGACCAGAAGAAGCAACGCGAAATGGCCGCCTTCTTCTGGTGGACAGCCTGGGCGGCTTCCACGAACCGTCCCGGTCAGACCGTTACCTACACCCAGAACTGGCCCCACGAAGTGCTGATTGGAAACGTCCCTCCCCCGAGTTCCGTCGTGTGGAGTGTCATCAGCTTCGTGCTCCTTCTGGCCGGAATCGGTGGCATGGTGTGGTACTTCGCCAGCCGCGAGGAGAGGGACCAGCACCTGGAGGAAATGCCGCGCACCGACCCGTTACTCGGCTTGCAGCCCACGCCTTCGCAGCAGGCCACGGTGAAATACTTCTTCGTCGTAGCCGCGATGTGGGTTGTGCAGGTCGGACTCGGCGCCGTGGTTGCGCACTACGGCGTGGAGGGCAGCGGCTTCTACGGAATACCTCTCGCCAAGTGGCTTCCCTACTCGATTGCCCGTACGTGGCACATCCAGCTTTCTATCTTCTGGATTGCAACTTCGTGGCTGGCTACCGGTCTTTACATCGCTCCCGCGGTCGGCGGAGTCGAGCCCAAGGGGCAGCGCCTGGGCGTGAACATATTGTTCGCGGCTCTCATCGTGGTCGTGGTCGGATCCTTGACCGGTGAGTGGTTGGGAATCCAGCAAAAGCTCGGCAACCTTTGGTTCTGGCTGGGATCGCAAGGATACGAATATGTCGATCTCGGACGCTTCTGGCAGATCCTGCTGTTCGTCGGGCTTTCCTTCTGGCTCTGGCTCATGTACCGCGGCCTCAAGCCGGCGCTCGCGCGCAGGGATGAGAACTTCAGCCTCCTGACGATGTTCCTCATCTCGGCGATTGCGATCCCCGCGTTCTATGCCGCCGGTCTCATGTACGGACAGCGGTCACACCTCGTCACCGCCGAGTACTGGCGCTGGTGGGTAGTGCACCTCTGGGTCGAAGGATTTTTCGAGGTGTTTGCCACCGTGGTGATCGCGTTTCTGTTCACCCGGCTGAAGCTGCTGGCTGTGCGTTCTGCCACGCGGGCCGTATTGTTCTCGACCGTCATATTCCTCAGCGGCGGCATCCTCGGAACCTTCCACCACCTGTACTTCACCGGCATGCCGACCTCGGTACTCGCGCTCGGTGCTGTTTTCAGCGCCCTGGAGGTCGTCCCGCTGGTGCTCGTCGGATTCGAAGCCTGGGAGAACATTCGGCTCGCCCGCGGAAAGGTGGAGGCGCCCTGGACGACGGCCTACAAGTGGCCGGTGTACTTCTTCGTGTCCGTCGCATTCTGGAACTTCGTGGGCGCGGGCCTGTTCGGTTTCTTCATCAACCCTCCCATCGCGCTGTACTACATGCAGGGGTTGAACACGACCGCCGTGCACGGCCACACCGCGTTATTCGGAGTGTACGGGATGCTCGGGCTGGGCCTGATGCTCTTCTGCCTGCGCGCTCTGCGCCCGGGGCTCGCGTGGAAGGACCGGCCCATCGCAATCGCCTTCTGGAGCATCAACATCGGGCTTTCGGGAATGGTTCTGCTGAGCCTGCTGCCGCTGGGACTGTTACAGGCCTGGGCGTCCGTAGAACACGGGACCTGGTACGCGCGCTCGGCTGAGTTCCTTCACAGTCCTGGCATGAACACGATCCGTTGGCTCCGCGTCCCCGGAGACACTCTGTTCGCCTTCGGAGCCTTGGTCCTGGGGTGGTTCGTGCTCGGGCTGGTCACCGGGCACTCCTATGACCAACGTGGGCGAGTGGCGGAGGGTGAAGGCGAGGTCCGTCCTAACCCGGTCACAGCCGACTGAGCGTGCCGCTAGAGGACCGTGGTCTAGTCCCGGCCGCCCCCGACGAAATGCACGATCTCGAGGCGGTCGCCGTCTTTGAGGGCCGTCTGTGCCCACTGCGCCCGCGGAACAATATCGCGGTTGAGTTCCACGGCGACCCGGTCGGACTTCATTCCGAGCTGCTCGACGAGCGTGGCGAGGTCGGCAGCCTCGTACTGCTTTGCTTCACCGTTGATGATCAGGTTCACGAAGAGAAAGATACCAGAGGGGCCTCGGGCTAGTCTGCGCTGGCGATGTGATAGAGGGCTTCTGTATCCGCGCGCTGCGGCTTCTTGCGCGGGATCATGGCGTGCACCAGGCGTCCCACGTCCTGCGAACCGCGCATGATGTGCCCGGCGGTGAGCGGGCCTACCAGCTTGAAATTCCCTATTGCGGCCAATCCCATCGACGCGATGCAGCCGCAACGCGAGCAGTCGGGATTCCCGCCGAACTGGCACGGGCCGATCTCGGTCTTCAGGTCTGCCGAGATGGTGCGCGTGGTGCGCGCGAAGATGCACTCGTCCGGAGACTGCGGCGGACGTAGAAACTCCTTCAGCATCCCGGCAGGCATGTCGAGCTTCGGGTAAACTTCGCGCAATCGCAGCAGCTCGGCGATGGCGCGCTCGCGTTGCTCGGCCGTGATGCACTCGGGACTGTCCGCCCCGACCTGCGGGGTGAACATGCTCATCCAAATCTTGCGGACCGTAGGCTGGGCCGACCAGAACTTCAGGAATTCCTCGATGTATCCAGGACGGTCGATGACCTGACCGACCAGGGTGCAGTGCACCACGATGTGCTGTCCCTGGATGTTCTTGAGGATTCGCTCATAGGTCGCCGGCTTCCGGCGTTCATCGTGTTCCGGCTGGAGGCCGTCGATGGAAACGACTACGTGGAAGTTCTTCAGGTCCGCCCATTGCGCGGGGATCGGGCGGAACGCGCTCGTCACCAGTTGAACATACGTGCCGCGCTCGAGCAGTTGCGGAACCAGTACCTCCATCTCGCGGAAGCGGACGAGGGGATCGCCCCCGACGATGGACAGGTGCAGCGGACGATGCTCGTCCACCAGTGCGAGTACGCGACGGATGAGTTCTTCGCCCTTGAAGTCGGCGACGCTGCGCAGGTTCGGCGCGCCTTCGCCCAGGTGAGCGTCTTCATACGCATAGCAGCCGGGACAGCGCAACGGGCACTCGCGCGTTACTTCGATGGAAAGCGTGGGAACATCGCCACGAAGCACTCGACCCCAGGTTTGCAATATCGGCTTGATCGGAAACACGTAACCCACCTTTCGGGTATTGGATGCCGAAACCGTAGCGGCGAGTGTACTAGAAAGAACGCCCGCGCGTTTGCGCGGGCTCTCGGGGGAGCCTCGAACGCATAGTTCGAGGAAAGTAAATCTACTGCACCGCGGTGGCTGGCGGCTGCTGCGGTTGCGGCTGCTGTCCGCTGACGTTGGACATCAGGCGAACGTCAACACGGCGGTTTTCCGCGCGCCCGCTGGCATTGGCATTCTTGGCCACCGGCTTGTCTTCGCCAAGACCGATGACGTAGATCTTGTTGGCCGGCACGTTGTGCTGCGAGGCCAGGTACTGAATGACGGCCGAGGCGCGACGCTGGCTCAACTGGTAGTTGTAGTTGGCATCGCCGGTCGAGTCCGTGCTGCCCTCAATCTGAACGATGTAGCCCTTGATGTTGGGGATCTGGGCCGCAAGTTCGTCGAGCGCCTGCCTGGCATTGCGGTCAAGGTCGGCTCGATCGAACCCGAAGCGTACAGATGACTCCAGCACGGGGCGATAGTTGTCGATGTTGGCGACGCGCTCGGTCAGCGAACCGATATTGTTGTTCGTATTCATCGCCAGTTGCTGGGCCTGCTGGGCAGCCTGGTCGGCCTGCTGAGCGTGCTGATCGGCTTCCTGGGCCTTCGACTGGGCAGTCTGAATGCCCTGCGTGGCACGCTGATCGACCTCGCGGATGTCGCGAGTCGTCTTGGAGGTCAGATCATCTAATTCATTGACTTTGTTGATAATCGGGCCTGTTTCACGCGCTACGTGCTTCTTCGTCGCACAACCGGCGGTAAACGCCATGGTGCCGGCCAGAATAACTGCTACCACGGAGATCTTCATTGGGAGGCTCCTTACGAGCGGCGCGGCTGTTTGTCCGCCTCGGCTTCCTACGCCTGGGCTCTGACAGTCCGCCATCGAGCCTGTTGAAGTGCAAGCGCTCTGCCAACCTAGGTGGAAACACCGGGGCTCTGGAATCAAACACTTACGATGCGTCAACGGGCCAATGGCGTTGACCGGGTAGGGAATGTCATCCGGCAGCGTAGAATTTTTACAGCGGCAGTACCGGCCCAAGTGGCAGCTGCACAACCATGGATCTCTACCGGAAAATACGAACTCTCCCTTCCGATCCCGGCGTGTACCTCTACAAGAACGCCGACGGCAAGGTCATCTACGTGGGCAAAGCCAAGAACCTGCGCGCCCGCGTGCGTTCGTATTTCAACGAAGGAGCAGCCGAGAACGCGAAGACCGGCAGCCTGCTGCGCGAAGCCGTAGATGTCGAGTACATCGTGGTGGCCAATGAGCGCGAAGCCCTCGCGCTCGAAAACAACCTCATCAAGCAGAAGCAGCCGCGATACAACATCCTGCTGCGCGACGACAAGAGTTATCCGTACGTAAAGCTCACGGTCCAGGAGCGATACCCGCGCGTGTACGTTACCCGCCGGTTGAAGAGGGACGGCGCGATTTACTACGGGCCGTACTTCCCTGCCAACCTCGCCTATCGCATCGTGGACCTCATCCACCGCCAGTTCCTGATCCCGAGCTGCAACCTGGATCTCTCGAGGCATCATCCACGTGCCTGTCTCCAGTACTATATGAAACGCTGTCTCGGCCCCTGCGTCAGCGGACTCACGACTCCCGAAGCCTATGCCGAGTCGATTCGCGACGTGAAGCTCTTCCTCGAAGGGCGTCATGGCGAGTTGATCGGCTCCCTGCGGCAGCGCATGGCAGCCGTCGCCGAGAACGAGCAGTACGAGCTGGCCGCCAAGTACCGCGACCTCATCGTGACCGTTGACCAGGTGATGGAAAAGCAGCGCATGGCAACCGTCGAGGGCGACGACGCCGACGTGCTGAACTACCACTTCGAGAACCACATGCTCGCCGTGAACGTCTTCCACCTGCGCGGCGGCAAGGTGCTCGATCGCCGCGAGTACTTCTGGGAGGACCTTGGCGACCTCGAGGGTCCGAACGGCTTTGAGGTCGGAGAGTTCTTCCGGACCCTGCTGACGCAGCTCTATGCCGAGTCGCAATACGTCCCCCGCAGCATCTTCATCCCCGTGGAGTTCGAGGACCGCGAGACGCTGGAGGACCTGCTGAGCGAGAAGCGCGGGACGCGCGTGAGTATCGCCATCCCTCAGCGTGGCGACAAGCGCTCGATGCTCGACCTCGCCGGCAACAACGCCCGCCAGAGCTACGACCAGCGCTTCCGCGTCCTCAAGCCGCGCACAGACGTGCTGAAGAGCGTGCTCCAGGACGTCTTCATGCTCGCCGAGGAACCGAAGCGCATCGAGTGCTTCGACATCTCCCACATCCAGGGCGCGGAGACCGTCGCCTCGATGGTCGTCTGGGAAGAGGGCCAGATGAAGAACTCCGAGTACCGCAAGTTCAAGATCAAGGGCGTACTCGGGATCGACGACTTCGCTTCGATGCGCGAGGTGGTGACACGACGCTACAAGCGCCTGCGCGACGAGGGACAGCCCATGCCTTCGCTGGTGCTGATCGACGGCGGCATCGGACAACTGCACTCGGCGGCCGAAGCGCTCCAGGAGCTAGGCTTGACCGCTCAGCCGCTTGCGTCGATCGCTAAGCGCGAGGAGATCATCTACCTCTACGGACAGGAGGACGAACCTATCGTCCTCGACCGCCACTCGCCGGTGCTGCACATCGTCCAGCAGATCCGCGACGAGGCGCACCGCTTCGCCGTGACCTATCACCGCAAGCGCCGCGAACTGCGCGACCTTACCAGCGAACTCCGCGACATCCCCGGCGTCGGCGATCTCACGACAAGGCGATTGCTACAGCACTTTGGATCGTTGCAGGCGGTACGGCAGGCGAACTACGCGGCACTGACCTCGGTAGTGACTCCGAAGCAGGCGGAATCCATCCTCGACTTCTTCCGGCGGCAACAAACCCCGCAGTAGTTCCAAGCGCAGAGCTATTCGCGGGCGCGTCCACTCTCGTACAACCTGTTGGTGAACAGCCGCGCGGCGAGATAGTCCTTGATCTTGGGCTGGATGCGCGAGTTCTGCATCAGGCTCTCGACTTTGCTGAACGGAAGCCGGTCGGCGATTTTCATCGCGTTCACCAGCGAGATATGCGGACTTAGCAGCAGCACCGCCTGGATCTCCACTCTCAAGCTCCACTTCGAGTCACGGCAGATCGCGTCCACGAGGTGCGCCGGGTGCCGGTCGTTGCGAAGAGAGTTGACGATCTCCGCCTCCGTCATGCGCGGGTTGTTCAACGCCGTCCCGGAGACGCGCTCCTCCACGTCGCGCAGCAACGCGGCGGCGACTCGCGTGGAGCCCTGCTTCGCCAGGGTCATACGCTCACCGGGAGAGATTGCGGCCAGGCGCGCGACGATGTTCTCGTCTGCCGCTCGCTTGATATCGGCCGGGACCGACGGGCGCAACGCAACCTCCATCAGCTCGAACGCAAACAGGTTGCGCAGCATCGGAAGCGCGACATGGCGCGGGGAGCGCGGATGCGCCGCCAGGGAGACCAGCGCCTTCCTGTTCTTCTTTGCCGCCGAGTTGCGCGCGAGCGCCTCGATTGCGGCGGCCGGCAGATCGCGGTGCTCGAGCAGGGCCACCGCGAAATCCTCCGTGAGCCTCGCGTCGGAGGCAGCCGCAATCCAGTCGGAGGCGGACTTGGAGCTGACAAGCGCTTCGATCGGCTTTTCGGTCGCGTGCTTCGTGCCTGACGCCCTTTTCATCGTTATTCGTTCCCCCTGGCGAGTTTCCTGCGTTCCAACAACTGCTCAGCCCGGTGAATCGCGCCCATGACGGGCTCCTGCTCCAACTCGCGCACCCTCGCTTTCAAATGCAGGTTCTGTATGGCACTCGTAAAGCTGTCGCGCACCAGGCGGCTGCTGCGCAGAACTCCGCCAGCGACCGCGATCTCCACGGGATGTGCTGGCTGCCACAACCGGCAGATCACCCGTGCGGCAAGGCCTGCGAGTTCCCGGCCGGCGTCCCGGAGGATTCCACCGGCGAGTTCGTCGCCCCCGGCAGCCGCCTGCGCCACAGCCGGAAAGCACTGTGCGAACGATGGGCGCGCCGCAGCGTTGGCCCAGACGATGAGTTCGCCGACGTCCGCCAGGCGCAATGTCCCAAGCAGCCGCTCCAGCAGTTCCTGCGAGTCGCCAACGTCGATTGCACGAAGGCATCGCGCAACGGCCTCGCGCCCGATCCACTCTCCCGAGCCTTCATCGGACACCATTGGACCCCAGCCACCGGCGCGCGCAGTCTCCCCTGTCTCATCGACGCCGTACGCGATAGAACCTGTCCCGGAGATGACAATCACGCCGTGCTGGCCGCGAAACGCTGCTGCGTGTGCAATCTCTACATCCGTGGTGACCTCAACGGGACACGACAGAAGTTCTCGAACGATCGTCTCCGCTCCGGCGCGAAGCTGTTCTCGTCCCGCACCGGCCAATCCTGCGCACGCCGCATCGATTTCGCCGATGTCCACACCAGAGGCGGCGCATGCCTGGTGAATGGCCGAGTGCAGCGCGTCGCGGATCTCGCTCCCGCTCGAGCGGACGAGGTTGCTGCCGAGCGTAGTTGCCGAAGCCAGCATCTGCCCATCGCGCGCGACGGCGCACGTAGTCTTGGAACCACCACCATCGATTCCGAGGACCAGCGACATTGCTGGCCATTCTCCCACACTCGCCGCACGGGACGGCAACCGGCGGCGGCGCCTCCTGTACTACGATGATTCCCCGCAACTCTGGTGGCCGAACTGCGATGCGAGCGGCGATAATGGCTGCCATTCCTATGGGACTTGGCCCTCTCGATCTGGCGATCATCGCCGCATACCTCATTGGCATCACCCTGTTCGGCTTGCGCTTCCGCAAGGCGCAGCGCAGCCTTCGCGACTACTTCCTTGCCGACCGCAACGTGCCCTGGTGGGCGATAGCGCTTTCGATCGTCGCGGCCGAGACCAGCACGCTGACGATTATCAGCATCCCGGGACTCGCCTACGACACGGACCTTGCCTTCCTTCAGGTCGTCTTTGGATACCTCGTTGCGCGCGTCGTCATCTGCCTGTTGTTCATCCCGCACTACTTTCGCGGCGAGATGTACACGGCCTACGAACTGATGAACCGCCGCTTCGGTCCGCGCCTGCGCTCGCTCACCGCCGGTCTGTTTCTGATCACCCGCGCGGCGGCCGAAGGGGTCAGGGTCTTCGCCGTCAGCATCGTGGTGCGCATCGCCCTCGGGCCGCTGCTCGGCGGCTTCAGCGAGGCGCAGGCAGACATCATCGCCATCGCCGTGGTCACATTCCTCACCTTGATCTACACCTTCGAGGGCGGACTCACGGCCGTGATCTGGACCGACGTCGTGCAGATGGTGATCTACATCGGCGGAACCCTCGTCGGCTTCTTCACCCTGCTGCACCTCATCCCCGGCGGATGGACGACGGTCGCGGCTGCGGCGAGTGAGGCCGGCAAGTTCCGCGTCTTCGACTTCAGCCTGGACATTACGCGCACCTATACCTTCTGGGCAGGACTGATTGGCGGGACGTTCCTCACCACCGCAAGCCACGGCACCGATCAGTTGATGGTGCAGCGTCTGCTCGCAGCCCGGAACGAACGCGAATCGAAGACCGCGCTCCTTGCCAGCGGCGGCGCAATCCTGCTCCAGTTCTCGCTCTTCCTGATGGTCGGAGTCATGCTGTGGGTGTTCTACCGTCAAGGCGGACTTGCGCAGGCCTTCACGCGCTCCGACCGCATCTTCCCAACCTTCATCGTCGAGTCCATGCCGCATGGGATCAGCGGTCTGCTGATTGCCGCGATCCTTGCGGCCGCCATGAGCAACCTGAGCGCCGCGCTGAATTCCCTGTCCTCGACCTTCGTCGTGGACTTCTACATGAAGGCGCGTCCCCACACCACGGAGCAGGCGCGCATGCGGCTTTCGCGGGTGGCAACCATCGTGTGGGGAGTGGTGCTGTTCGCGCTCGCCATCCTCTCGCGTGGAGGCGGACGCGTCGTGGAGGTCGGCCTCTCGATTGCTTCCGTCGCCTACGGAGCGCTGCTCGGCGTCTTTCTGCTCGGCACGCTCACGCGTAGGGCGAACGAGAACGGCACCATGGCCGGCATGCTCTGCGGCTTCCTGGTAAACGCCTATGTCTGGCTGGCTCCGCTGCCGGAATGGGCGTTGCGACTCGGTGCAGCCGTTGCGGGGCACCCTCTGGCAGGAACCAAACTCGCCTGGACATGGTACGTGCTGCTCGGAAGCGGCGTGACGTTTGCGGTGGGATACGCCTCGAGCCTTCTGTTCGCTCGCAAGGAGGAGCCGGTTGTCACAGCCGCACGCTAGCCGCGAACTGGTCCGCGAGCTTGGGGCTTCGCACGCGACGGCCGTGGTGGTCGGAACGATCATCGGCAGCGGCATCTTCCTCGTTCCGGCGGAGATGATGCAGGCCGTCGGCTCGGCGAAGCTGGTTTACGCCGCATGGATCGTCGGGGGCTTGCTGTCGTTCTTCGGAGCGCTGACGTATGCGGAGTTGGGCGCGATGAAGCCGCAGGCCGGCGGCGAGTACGTATACATCCGCGACGCCTATGGGCCGATGATGGGCTTCCTGTACGCCTGGACCTGGTTCGTCATCGCGAAACCGGCGTCGATCGCCAGCGTGACCACCGGCATCGTTCGCGTGCTCGGCACGTTCCCGGCGCTGGCCTTCCTGTCACGCGCCGTGATCGGGCCGGTCACCTATGGCCAGTTCCTGGCGATTGCGATCACGATCCTGATCTCGGCGCTGAACTACATCGGCATCCGCAAGGCCGGTCAGTTCCAGCTGGTCTTCACCGTCCTGAAGATCGCACTGGTCGTCCTGATCGTCGCCGTCGGCTTCGCCGCGCCCGCCGGTTCTTGGACAAACTTCGCCACCGAGTTCGCTGGGGCCGCCGGTGGACTTTCGGGATTCATCGCGGCGCTGGTCGCCGCACTCTGGGCGTACGACGGGTGGAACGACCTCAACATGGTTGCCGGCGAAGTCAGCCGTCCGCAGCGCAATATTCCTATCGCCCTGATTCTCGGGGTTGGGATCGTCGCTGTGCTCTACATCTCGCTGAACGCAGCCGTGCAGTATGTCTTGCCCGCCGCCTCGGTTGCGCAGTCTCCTCGGGCGGCTGCCGAGATGATGGCCGTGGCCGTGGGACACTGGGGCGCACTGGCCGTCGCCGCTGCCATGGCCTTCTCGATGGTTGTCACCCTGAACGGAACGATCATGAGCGGCGCGCGAGTGCCGTACGCGATGGCTCGCGACCGTTACTTCTTCGCCCGAATCGCAGACGTGCATCCCCGCTTCCACACGCCCTCGGTCGCGATCATCGTGCAAGCGGTGCTTGCCATACTGCTGTTGCTGGTGGCGGGAAACTTCCGCGAACTGTTTTCGCTCGCGATTTTCTCCGAGTGGTTGTTCTACATGATTGGAACCAGCACGGTGTTCGTGTTCCGCTTTCGCGAGCCTCACGCCGAGCGGCCGTATCGCACCTGGGGCTACCCGGTTGTGCCGGCCGTCTTCATCGTGGCTTCTGCCGTGCTGCTCTACTACACGTTCACCGGCAACCTGCGGAACTCCCTGGCCGGCACGCTCGTGATCCTCGCCGGCATACCGGTCTTCCTGTGGTTCGCGCGCAGAAAGCGATCGTTCGGGGACTAACCCCTGGTGGCCCTCACCCGTTCGTAAACCTCAACATATTTTCTGGCCGAAGCCGCCCATGAGAAGTCGCGACTCATGCCGTTGCGCATCAGTCGCTCCCATGCGGTCCGGTCTTTGTAGGCGGCAAGAGCCACGCGGATGGTGTCGAGCAACGATTCCGGGTTGTAATCGGAGAACTTGAAGCCCGTTCCCTTGCCAGTCCTGGGGTCCCACTGCTCGATGGTGTCGTCGAGTCCGCCGGTGGCGCGGACCACCGGAACTGTCCCGTAGCGCAGGCTGTAGATCTGGTTCAGCCCGCATGGTTCGTAACGCGACGGCATCAGGAACATGTCCGAACCGGCCTCGACCATGTGAGCGAGGGCGTTGTCATAAGCGATCTTGACGGCGAACTTCGACGGGTACTGGCGGTTCAGGCGGCGGAAGAGGTCCTCATACTCCTTGTCCCCGGAACCGAGCACGACGAAGACGGCCTCTTCGCGAGCGAGACGGTCCGCTACGTGCGAGAACAGGTCGAAGCCTTTCTGCGCGGCAAAGCGGCTAACGATGCCCATGACCGGACTGGCCGTTGCCGGGTCGAGCCCAAAGGCGGCAAGCAACTCCCGCTTGCACTGCTGCTTCGGCGCGAGATTCCCAGACGAGTATTTGCACGGAATCAACGGATCCGCCTGCGGGTCCCACTCCTGGTAGTCCACGCCGTTCAGTATGCCGGTGAGCGACTGCGAACGGCTGCGCAGCACGCCCTCCAATCCGAAGCCGTACTCCGACGTCTGTATCTCCTGCGCGTACCTTCGGCTGACGGTGGTGATGTAGTCGGCGTAGGTCAGCGCGCCCTTCAGGTAGTTGATCTTCCCGTAAAACTCCATTTTCGTGATGGTGAAGAGTTCCCACGGAAGTTGCAGGAGCGCGAGCGTGTCGGGCGAGAAGACGCCCTGGTACCCGATGTTATGGATGGTGAACACCGTGCAGGTGTTCCCGAAGGCCCAGTCTTCCTTGTAGAGAGTTCGCAGCAGCACCGGCACGAGCGCCGACTGCCAGTCGTGGCAATGGAAGATGTCGGGAACGCCAATGATCTTCGAAGCTTCTATGACCGCGCGCGAGAACAGGGCGAAACGCTCCGCGTTGTCGTGATAGTCTCCGAGCGGAGTGCCGTACAGCGCATCACGATCGAAGAACGGCGGGTAGTCGATGAAATAAAATTGCACTCCGTCGCGAGTGCCGCCGTCGAGCACGGAGCAAAAGCGGTACTGATCGTCGAACGGGATGGTGACGCTATCGATGATACGGTCGATGTTCTCAAGGCGCGTCTGACGGTACCTTGGGACGAATACGGAGACCTGGTGGCCTAATTCAACGAGCGCGCGAGGCAGGGCGCCCACAACATCAGCCAGGCCGCCTGTCTTGGAAAACGGTACGCACTCCGATGCAGCGAAGTGGATTCGCATCTGCGGAAGCTTCCTCCGAAACGCCGCATGGAACGGCGACCTTGGAGTCTAAAGCTGAGAATCGAAGCCGGTCAAACTACGACGTCTCGTAGCATGACACATAGGATGAGATACAACGACGGATGGTGACCAAACCGAAACTGGGACAGAACTTCCTCATCGACCGCAGCGCGATGAACAAGATCGTCGAGGCGCTCGGAGACATCTCGCAGACCACGGTGGTCGAAATCGGCCCGGGCAAGGCCGCGCTTACGGACCTGCTCGCGGCGCGCGCCGGACGCCTGATTGCAGTGGAACTCGACCGCGTGCTCGCCGCACAACTCCGAATGAAGTTCTCGCGCCAGCCCAACGTCGAGATCCTCGAGGCAGACATCCTCTCGGTGGACATCTCCACCATGGTCGGCAACCGTCCCGGTCCGCTTCGCGACCTGCGCCCCAGCGAACGTCCCACGGCCCGCATCGTCGGCAATCTTCCCTACTACATCACCAGCGACATCCTTCTGCACCTGTTCCGCTTTCACCCATGTATCGAGTCGATCGTCATCATGGTGCAGTTGGAAGTGGCGGAGCGAATTGCCGCCACGCCGGGTGTTCGCGATTACGGGCTGCTCTCGGCCACTGCCCAGATGTATGCGCGGGTCGAGAAGCTTTTCACATTGCCTCCGGGCGCGTTCGCGCCGCCGCCGAAGGTTCACTCGGCCGTGTTGCGGCTCGACGTGCATCCCCGGTTCGAGGAATTCGGTGTGGAGGAGAACGGCTTCATCGAGTTCCTGAAGAAGCTCTTCGGCCAGAAACGCAAGACGCTCGCCAATAACCTGCGCGCCTACTACGATAAGCCTTTGGTGGAGAGCGCACTGGACGAGGCATCGCTCGAAGGCGGCATCCGGGCGGAAGCCGTCGAGCTGCCGCAAATGGCGGCGCTGTATCGAAGTCTTGCGGGCGCACACATGAAGTGACGCGGCCATCTAACGCAAATATGAACGCAACGGTTCGACTTCCGGCAGTTGCTGGACAGTTCTACCCGGGCAAGCCCGACGAGCTGCGCTCCGACATACAGCAGTATGTTGTTCCAGCGAAACAGAAGTTGCGCGCCCTCGGGGCTGTCGTTCCCCACGCCGGGTATATGTACTCCGGACACGTCGCAGGTGCCGTGTACGGCGCACTCGAGCTGCCAAAGCGGTTCATCATCCTATGTCCCAACCACACGGGCCGCGGTGAACCCCTGGCGATCATGTCCCAGGGCACCTGGCGCACTCCCCTGGGGGACGCGCAGATTGACGAGCGCATGGCCGCGGCTCTCAAGAAGTCTCTTCCGCTGATCGTCGAGGACACGGTTGCGCACCGCTCCGAACACGCGTTGGAGGTGCAATTGCCGTTCCTCCAGGTGCTTGTCCCCGACTTCCGGTTTGTGCCGATAACGGTGGGTGTGGGGCTCTTCGAAGTCCTCGCCGCCCTGGGAGTAGCCATCGCGCGGGCGATCAGCGAGACGGGCGTACACGCGACGATTCTCGCCTCCAGCGACATGAACCACTACGAGAGCGATGACGTCACGAGGGTCAAGGACCGGCGTGCGATCGAGGAGGTTCTGCGGCTGGATCCCAAGGCGCTGTACGACACGGTTCGGCACTACAACATCAGCATGTGTGGATACGGCCCAACCGTAGCCATGCTCACGGCGGCACGCCGCCTGGGGGCGAGGTCCGCGGAGCTGATCAGATACGCCACCTCCGGAGACGTCTCTGGCGACCGCCACCAGGTAGTCGGATACGCGGGCGTGGCGATCACCTGATACCACGTCAGAAACGAAAAGGGCGGCCGACTTGGCCGCCCTTGTTTTTGCCCTCTGCTATCTGGAACGCCGCGGCACCGGAACCATTCCTCCGCCGCGATCGCCTCTCGGGCTCTCCATACGCGGCGCGGAGCGCGGTGCTTCCATCCTGGGTGCCGAGCGCGGCGCTTCCATCCTGGACCTCGGGGCCTCCATCCTCGGAGGAGGCGCAGCGCGCTCGATCCGGGGTTGCGGGACCATTCCGCCCGTGGAGCGTGGCGGCTCTGCCGGCCTCACAGGCCTGGGTGGAGCGGCCATCGGGGCGCTTCTCGGGGCGTCCTCGATCCTCCGGGTCCTCGGGACGGGAACCATTCCTCCCGACGGTCTCGGCTCCACGACGTTAGGCGCTGTGCTCGTGCTCCCAGGACGCGGAACCGCACCGGCCGAAGGGATAGGAACCGGCCCACCCGTGGATCCCGGCAGCGTTCCGCCCGGACGTCCCACACCCCGCGGGATCGGTACCATTCCGCCTACGGCAGGTGGACGCCGCTCCGGAGGACGCGGTGCCCGCCAGTGCTGCGGCGGACCAACGACGACCGGGTACGAGTTCCACCTCGAATACCCACCGGGAACCCATGCCCAACCTATGGTGTTGAAATATCTCCAGCTCCCGTACCGATATGGCGTCCAGCCCCACGGATACCCGGAGACCCACGTCCAGCCTGCGCCGGGATAGTAGGCCCAGTTGCCATTGCTGAACGGATCCCAGCCAATCCCGACGTCGTAGGGACGCCAAACATAGCCGTACGACGGCAGGTGCACGTACTGCCCGTAGTAGCTGAGATCGCTCATGCCGTACGAGTACGGGGAATTCGAGTAGCGATAGGTCTCTCTCCTGGAGTACTCCCTCAGGTAATTTTCCCGGTCCTTGTCGAACTGGTCGAATTCGCTCGGCGTGATGTTCCTGGCCACAAAATGGCGGTCGCGCTCGTCGCGGTCCAGCCGCAAGGTCTCGTTCTTTCCGATCTCGACCCGCTCACCTCCGCGTTGCAGTTCCAGCTCGCCCTTGTAAACCGCGGCATCGGCCCGCGTATCCGAAGCTTCAACCCTGAACCGGGAGTTCTCCTTCACGCGGAGAGTGTCTCCGTTCCACAGGACACGGAACTCGCTGTCCTTGAGCTTGACGTCGAAATACGCCGTTCCGCGCACGACCTCGATGGCGTTGCTCCTGTCCTCGTTGTTCGAGGCCAGTCCGAGTTCACGGAAGACGACCTCGGCGGGACCGGCCATACGCACCGTGGTGCCGTTCTCGAACTCAACCTCGGCGCGCGCGTCGCTCCCGTCACTCAGCAGGCGCATGCCCTCGGTGATAGGCATGTTGAGAATCGCCCGCTCGATCCCCTGACCGGAACGGTCCAGCTGAACGTTGCCGTTTACATGGCTGAGGCGGACGATGCGCGGCGCCGCAAATGCGGGCACAGCGGCCAGCAACAGGACCAGCGCGAACAGATTGCGATGCTTCATAAGAATGCCTCTACCAAGGTTAGAAGCCGGTCAGGAATGTAAAGTTTCGGTTCAAGACAGGAATATACGCAGTTCCTGCGCTGTTGTCCCCATCCTGATCGGGGGAAGTTGCAACGGAACGCAACGCGGACGGGAGAGGAAGGTTCTGAGGTTCTGAGGTTCTGAGGTTCTGAGGTTCTGAGGTTCTGAGGTTCTGAGGTTCTGAGAGTAGTTGCGGCTCGAGCTGCTACCAGCTTAGTAGCTTAGTAGCTTATTAGCTCAGCAGCTGACGTAAGCGAACTACCTACTCGCTTCGGCCACCTTCAGCAGGCGCAGTGCACGTTGCCGGGTCATGTTCATGCTGCTGCGGTCCTCAGCCACCTTCTGGAGCACCGGGGCAATCGCCTGGATCTCGAGTACCTCACCCTGGTCGTACATCTGCTCCAGACGTTTCAACTCGTCGTTTACGCCCAGCCGGTCGAAACGTCTCGCGTACGCCATGCGGCGCCCGAACTCGAACGCCATGGACATGCGCTGGAACATCGTGGTCAGTTCCATCAGTTCCTTGCGTTCCGACCAGTTGTAGACAGCGGAACTGCGCGTGCCGTCCCGCTCGTAGGTGATCGTCTTTTTGCCGGTGTTCGCAACCCGGAGCTTGCCCTTGTAGTCGAGGCTTCCCCGGAAGTAGTTCAAGGTCTTGGCCAGCTCGAACACGCGGTTGCGGCTGGCCTCGCTCATGGTGAAGCTGAGTTCGTACGGCTCAGCCTCGGACGCGCCGCCGTTCGGGTGCGGTTGCGAACGGTAGCTGGCTCGTCCGGCGGAGTCCACCGCGATCACGTACGACTGCGGATCGGACTCGGGCCAGTTCACCTCGAGAGTGATCCTGGCCACGCCGCGCTGGAGATCCTGTAGGGTTGCATCCTGCGCGAGAAGAGTGGAAGCGGATGCGATAAGGAAAAAGGCGAGCGCGAGGTTCCGCGAGGCGTGCTTCATGCGCAATGAAGTTATCGCGCAGCGGCTTGCCGCCGCAAGGTGGCTGCGGTGTGCAGGTGGCAGATGGCGATTGCGAGGGCGTCGGCAGCATCGGCCGGTTCTGGAATGCACGGCAACTTCAGCAGCCGCGTGACCATGACCTGCACCTGTGACTTTTCGGCCTTCCCATAGCCAACCACGGCCGACTTGATCGACAGCGGCGCGTAAGCCGCCACCGGCAGCCCCGCTCGCGCAACGGCCAGCATCGCGACTCCACGCACGTGTCCGAGCTTCAAGGCTGACTTGGCGTTGGCGGCGTAGAAGACATCTTCGATTGCGACCACCTCCGGCTGGTGCTCGGCAATCAGTTCCCCGAGCCGGTCGAAGATGCGGTTCAGACGGAGCTCCAGCGGTTCGCGGGTCGAGAGCTTGATGGCTCCCGAAACAAGGCAGCGCAGGTCGGCGCCGGTTCCCTCAACCACTCCGTACCCGGTGTACTCGCCGCCGCAATCGACACCCATGACCCGCATGGGCGCAGTGTAGCGGAATTCGCGCGCGAAACCCAGCTGTGAATATCGCCCGCCACCCGCCTCAGCAACAGCGTGGACGCCGCTCGCGAGTGGCGTCGCTCTCGCGCAGGTAGTGCCGGTACGATTCGCGCGAGTCCTCGAGCCGATGCGAGCGGAGGAAGCGCGCGTAGGCGTTCTCGTCGAAGATCTCGCGCAGAGCCTCCCACATAAGGCGGGCCGCACTCGTGATGTTCGTCATCACTGGCCCTCCGCATACCGGCTGCGAACGTAAGGCGTCTCGGATATGTGCGCCCGCTTCCGTCCGCTGAGCACCCTGAACCACTCGATCAGGCTCTCAGCCAGCACCATGATCACAAGCACGACCAGTATTCCGGCGACTGCGGCGTTCACGCGGTCATTAAATATCAGCCTTGCAGTCTCAGCCGCGTTCGCCGGAGGCACCACTTGCGACGCGAGCAACTGCGCATGCGCAAGGAATCCGACGCGAGGATTGGCACTGAATATCTTCTGGTACGCGGCGCTGAACGTTACAGTCACCAGCCAGCACAGGGGAGCAAGGGTGACCCACGCGTACTTCGTTCGTCCGCACTTGATAACGATAGTGGTGGCCACGCAAAGCGCCACCGTGGCCAGCAGTTGATTGGCAATGCCGAACAGCGGCCACACTGTGTTGATCCCGCCCAGGGGGTCTTTCACGCCGTTCCAGAGGAAGTACCCCCACAGCGCCACGATCAGCGCGCTGGTGGCAACGATGCTTGGATACCAACTGGTTCGGCCCAGGGGTGCCCAAACGTGCCCGAGTCCGTCCTGCAACATGAAGCGGCCCACCCGCGTGCCTGCGTCGAGAACCGTCAGGATGAACAGCGCCTCGAACATGATGGCGAAGTGGTACCAGATGCCCATCATGGCCTGTCCGCCGAGCGAGTGCGAGAAGATCTGCGCCATTCCGACGGCAAATGCCGGAGCGCCTCCCGTCCGATTGAAGAGCGTATCTTCTCCGACCGCCCGCGCCAGTCCTGCCATGTGATCCGCCGTCACGGGGAATCCCCACGCGGTGATCGTGCCGACGGCCTGCGCCGGCGTAGCGCCAACAATGCCCGCAGGACTGTTCACGGCGAAATACACGCCCGGATCGAGCACGCAGGCGGCGATGACGGCCATCACGCCAACGAACGACTCGGCCATCATTGCGCCGTAGCCGACCATCCGAGTCTCGCTCTCGCGTTGCACAAGTTTCGGCGTGGTGCCGCTCGCGATCAGCGAATGGAAGCCGCTGATGGCTCCGCACGCGATGGTGATGAACGCGAACGGGAAGATCGTGCCGGCGAACACAGGTCCCGTGCCGTCGATGAACCGCGTGAGCGGAGGCATGTGCAGCGTGGGACGCAAGGCCACGATTCCGATCGCGAGTATCGCGATCGTCCCCAATTTCACGAACGTGCTGAGGTAGTCGCGAGGAGCCAGCAGCAGCCACACAGGGAGCGCCGAAGCCGCGAATCCATACACGATGACGGCAATTGCCAGCACCGGTGCGCTGAACGTGAACCATGCGGCGTAGGGCGAATGCGCCACCCACTGTCCGCCCCAGATGGCCGCCAGCACCAGCACGAATCCCAGGGCGGAGGCCTCCAGCACCTTGCCTGGACGGAGGTGGCGGAGATACACGCCCATCAGCACGGCAATCGGCATGGTCGCGGCAATCGTGAACGTGCCCCAGGGACTTCCCTTCAGGGCGTTGACGACGATCAGTGAAACCGCCCCGAGCAGGATCACGATGATCGACATCACGGCCAGGAACGCCACCGCTCCGCCTACACGTCCTATCTCGTCGCGCGCCATCTCCGTCAGGGACTTGCCGTCCCGTCGCACCGAGAACAGCAGGATGACGAAGTCCTGCACGCATCCGCCCAGCACCGCGCCCGCGATGATCCAGATGGTTCCGGGCAGGTAGCCGAACTGCGCGGCCAGCACGGGGCCGACGAGAGGTCCGGGACCGGCAATGGCGGCAAAGTGGTGTCCGAAGACGACCCACTTGTTGGTCGGGACGAAGTCGCGCCCGTTGTCCAGCCGCTCGGCCGGAGTGGCCCGAAGAGCGTCGAGGGCTAATACCCGCGCAGCCACGAACTTGCTATAGAAGCGATATCCGAGGGCGTAACTGCAAAGCGCGGCGGTGACCAGCCACATCGCGTTGATCGACTCACCCCTGCGCAGGGCGATCGTGGCCAGTGACAGCGCTCCGAGGACGGCGATGGCACTCCAGACAAGGATCCGTGTGGTCTTCATTGGGAGCCGGCAGGAACCGGCTCGCCATTTTCCTCGTTCGCGCGGCATTCGGCAATACGTTTGACCTCCGGCAAAGACTCAGCATCCAAACATCTGCAACGAAACATCCGGACGACCTGGGAGTTGAAGCGTGCAATGGTGAAGGTCTGTGGAGAGCGAATGAGGAGAGGCTTCCTTACGGCAGGACTGCTGCTCTGCTTAACCATGATGGCTGCATCACAGTCCGCACCGGTTGCCAAAGGAGCGCCCAAGCAGTCCCATCCTGACGCGAATGCGGTCAAGATCACGCAGGGGCCGCGCGTGGAGCATGTCACATCCACGCAGGCGGTGATTGCCTGGTCCACCAATGTCAGCGCCAGCACCGTCGTGAACTACGGGACAGACGCGAAAAGCCTGACCGAGCGCGCACAAACTCCGTGGGGCAGCCTGACGCATCGCGTCACGCTGAAGAACCTCCAGCCTGGGAAGACGTATTACTTTGTTGTGGATTCCGGCCAGGCGCAGGGCTCGGGAACGTCCGTCCGCAGCGGCCTTCAGCAATTCCAGACGCGACCAGAGGGCCCGATCCTCGACAAGCAGGGGCATTCCGCACAGCGGTGAGTGCCGGACGCGATTGGCCGGTGTGGCGCAAACTGGTGTTGCGCGAACTGGTGTGGCGCGAGTTTGGTGTGTAGGCGTGGCGCGGGCTGGTGTGGCGCGGGCGTCCCCGCCCGCGCGAGGCAAAGACTACGCCTGCGCTCGCGCCCGCTCCATCCACCGGCCGAGCTGCCCTGTCACCATCAGCCAAAGCATTCGGAAGTCGCTGATGAACGACCAGAAGGGATGGCCGAACGTAGCGGGCTTGTTCCCTTCCAGCAGGAAGTGGCCCGTCCAGGCGAACCCGTACCCGACGACCGGCCACAGCAACGCATACCAGCCGTTGCCTGTCGCCAGGGCGATGACCACAAACACGAATCCCAGCGTTGTCCCCGCCGCGTGCAACGCACGGTTGCGCCAGTCGGAGTGCTGCGTCAGATAGAACAGGAAAAACTCTTCGTACGACATGAAGCTGCGGCCGGTCATCGTCCACCCCCGCCCAATGCCGCAGGATGATATCGCAATCGTTGGTGAAAACAATAAGGCCGTCCATCGCCTGGACGGCCTCTCTCGCATCCGGTTGGATTACGCCTCGCTGGTCATGATGAACAACGGCTTCATCTCGAAGCTCTTGTAGTGGGGACGCAGGCGCTCCGTGCTGTAGTGCTCCTTCACGTTGACGACCTTCTTCGTTGCCGTCACGGCGTCAATCGGGATGTTGTCGTATCGGCCGTTCTTCAGCACGACCAGCCGCCCATGCACCCGCGACAGCAACAGATCCAGCGCGAGATTCCCGTACGCCATCGGCACGATGGAATCGATCGCGTCCGGGTCTCCGCCGCGCACGATATATCCGAGCTTCTGGTTGATGCACTCGATGGTCTTGCCGCCGTTGTACTTCGGCGAGAGTTCCTTCAGCTTGGCCGCAACCAGGTCACCGATACCGCCGAGTTTCTTGTGTCCGAAAGCGTCCGTGGTTTGCTCCTGGAACACCATCTCGCCGCCCTCGAACATCGCGCCCTCTGAGACCAGCACCACCGAGTACCGGCTCGGATTCTTGCGGCGGTCCGAAACCAGCAGCTCCGTCAACTGCTCGATGTTGAACTTGTGCTCGGGGATGACGCAGCGATTCGCAGCTCCGGCCATCGTCGGCAGCATCGCCGTGTAACCGGCGTAGCGCCCGAACACCTCCATGACAAGGAAGCGTTCATGCGATCCGGCGGACGTGCGCAGGCTGTTCGCTATCTGGATGGTGCGCGTCACGCACGTGCTGAAGCCGATGCAGTAATCCGTGCCGGGCACGTCGTTATCCATCGTCTTCGGGATGGCTACAACCTTCACGCCCTCCTGGTAGAGGCGCACGCCGTAGCTGAGCGTGTCATCGCCGCCGATCGGGATCAGGTGTTCGATGCCGAGCCACTCCAGGTTCTTCAGCACCTCGTCTGTGAGATCGTTCTTGTCGGCCGTGTACTTGTCCTTCAGGTGCGCCGGGACGCTTGCCTTGCTGACCCTGCTCGGATTCGTGCGCGACGTGTGCAGGAACGTGCCGCCCGTGCGTCCCGCGCGGTTCACGATTTCTTCCGTGAGCGGCAGGAAATTGTCGCGGTTGTCGTAGTCCTTGTCGCGAACGACATCCACCAGGCCAGCCCACCCGCGGCGCAGCCCTATGACGTCATATCCCTCGCGCAACGCGCGGAACGTTACGGAACGAATTGCAGGATTAAGACCGGGTACATCTCCACCGCCGGTTAGGATTCCGATGCAGCCCTTCTTGCCGTTTTTCGCCATCTTTGGTCTCCGTGATCGCTGACTGCAACCCAACGATCAAGGTACCATTCCGGCCCGTCTCCTTGCTGCACGCATGTTCTCCGGAGAGCAAGCGGCGAGTTCAGAATGGTACGCCGCGCAGCGCCAGTCGGACCGCTCCACCCTGCCGCCGGCTCACAGGTGGCCCGTGCAAGCCTTCTCTCGGCCTGCATGGGAGCGTTGACTCACACCGTCCGAAACGATACGCTGCCGTCCTCACGTGCACACAAGTCGATGCACTATCCTGCCCCCGTTCCACATGGAGATCACCGATGTCTGGACGCCGGCTGTTCCTGGTCGCCGCTGCCTTGCTGTTCGCGGCATGTTCGGCGCTCGCTGCGCAAGCTCCTCTTTCGGACCGCATCGTCGCCTACAAGATTGACGCCAAGTACGACGCAAAGACTCACACAGTGGATGCCACCCAAACGCTCACGTACACGAACAAGACCGGGCAGTCGCTCGACCGCTTCCCGTTCCACCTCTACCTGAACGGGTTCCAACCCAGGGCGACGTGGATGCGCGAAGCCAATGCCAATGGACAGCGCGACGTTAAGGCCGGAACCGGGGTAGAAGACAAGAAGACCGGATCGCACGAGGTCACGAAGGTCGAAGTTGAAGGCATGGGCGACCTGACATCGCAGATCAAGTTCATCGCGCCCGATGACGGCAATCTCGACGATCGCACGGTCTTCGAGGTTCAGCTACCGCGGCCCGTCCCGCCCAACGGCTCCGTCACGTTCAAGATGGCGTTCAAAGCCAGGTTCCCGGAGGTGGTGGCGCGCACGGGCTACAAGCGCGATTTCCTGCTGGCCGCACAGTGGTTCCCGAAAGTCGGCGTCTGGTGGAAGGGCGCATGGAACTGTCACCAGTTCCACTCCCAGACCGAGTTCTTCGCCGACTACGGCACCTATGACGTGACCCTCACCGTGCCGGAAAACTTCCCCTTCGGCTCGACCGGTGTGGTTACCTCCGAGAAGAAGAACGGCGACGGCACCAGGACACTCACCGTGCGCGCCGAGGATGTACACGACTTCGCGTGGACCGTGGACCCGCGCTATAAGGTCATCGAAGACTCGGTGCAGCTCTCGACCGGCAACGTGAAGATCCGCGTCCTGATGCAGCCCGGCCGCGACAGCGAGATCCCGCGCTACATCAACGCACTCAAGGGCACGATGCAGAAGTTCGACGAATGGTACGGCCCTTACCCGTACCCGCAAATCACGGTCGTCGATCCTCCGCATGGCGGCATGGCGGCCGCTGGCATGGAGTACCCGATGCTGATCACCGCCGGCACCAGTTGGCTGCTGCCCAAGAGCCTGCTTGCGCCTGAACTGGTGACCGAGCATGAGTATGGACACCAGTATTGGTATGGCATGGTCGGGAGCAACGAGTTCGAGGATGCGTGGCTGGACGAGGGCATCAACAGCTACACCGAAGTCAAGGTAATGGACGCGCTCTACGGCCAGAACACCAGCGTCATCAACTCACGGTTTCGAACCGCTGGGGACCGCCACGTGCAGCGCCTCGCCTATCTCGGCATCGCGGAGTTCGATCCTCTGACGCGAAACGGCTGGGACTACCTGGACAACAACTCCTACGCAGGCACGACTTACGGCAAGACAGCTACCGTGCTGCTCTCGCTCGAGCAGATCGTCGGAGAGGACAAACTCCGCGAGGCGCTGCACACCTACTTCATGCGCTACCGCTTCCGGCATCCGACCGAAGAAGACTTCATGAAAACGGTGAATGAAGTCACCGGGCAGGACCTGACGTGGTTCTGGGACCAGGCGGTGAAAGGCACCAACCGCCTCGACTACCGCATCATGACCGCCCGGGCGCGCCGCGCCGACTGGTGGGATAAGAACGCTCCCAGGGAGCCGAACGAACAGACTCCGTACCTCTCCGAGGTCGTCGTGCACCGTAAGGGTGACTTCGTGTTCCCGGTCACGATGGTCGCCAGGTTCGACAACGGCGAGACCATCCGCGAGCAGTGGGACGGGCGCGACCGCTGGCATCGCTGGCAATGGGAGAAGAAGGCGAAGCTCGTCTCGGCCGAGATCGATCCCGATCACCGCATCCTGCTGGACCTCAACCTGTTCAACAACAGCTACGTCGTCGAAGAAGACAGGCGGGCAACAAACAAGCTCGGCATGTACATGACGATCGCAATCCAATGGCTGGCCCAGGTGCTGGCCTGGCTGGTGTAGGAGGAACGATGACATCCAGAGGAATCTTCTCCGAAAGCGCACGACTGCTTCTGCGCCACCAGCGAATCGTATGGTGGCTGTTCTTCGTCGGACTCGTGCTGGCAGGGCTGGGTTCGATTCCCACGCGCGTTGCCGTGGGTTCGGTCCTCAACCACAGCATGGCGGCCGGCCATCTGGTGGAGGGCTTCGACGCGCCAGCATTTACCGAACTCCTCGCCATGCCGGAAGTTCCGCTCCCGGCGCTCGTCTCGGCGGCGGTGGCGCCAACCGTCGTTTATGCCGTGTTCCTGCTCTTTGTCATGGGTGGGATACTCAGCGTTTACCGCGAGGACCGCAAGCTGAGCAAGGCCGAGTTCTTCGAGAACTCCGGCGCCTGGTTCTGGCGCATGGTTCGCACCATGCTGATCTCTCTCATCCCGTTCGGAATGGTAGCGATCCTGTTCTCAATCGTGCGGCGCGTCTCCGACCGGCTGGTCGAATCGCCCAGCGAGCGGCTGTCCTGGTTCGTGCTCTGGGGCGGCGCGTTGGTTGTAGGACTGATCGCCCTGTGGGTTCGCACGTGGTTCGACCTGGCACAGGCACGCGCAGTCGCGCGCAACGAACGCGGCATGATCCGCAACGCGCTGGAAGCGGTCAGGCTGGTCTCGGCGAAACTCTACGGCACTTATGTCGGCATCACGGCGATCCGGATCGCGCTGGTGCTCGCCGGGTTGTGGCTCTGGTCGCTCGTGCCGCACGCGGCAACCACGGTTTCGTTCCTCGTGTTGCAGGCGGTCATCCTGGTGCACATCGCGCTGCGCCTGTGGCAACGCGCAGCCAGCGTTGCATGGTATGAACGCTATGGGCCGCCGCTCTTCGTGCCTGCCCCGGCTTCGGCGGCGGCACAGCCGATCCTCGAGCCTGCCCGGCCGGAACAGTCCCCAATCCAGCAGTAGCCGCTGGAAACGGCAACGGCCGCCCTCGCGGGCGGCCGTGTGCGTTGCATCGAATTACGACTTCTTGACCAGCAGGTTGTGCCCGGTCATTTCCGTTGGCTGGCCGAGCCCAAGTATTCCCAGGACGGTCGGCGAAATATCCTGCAAGGCTCCGTCGTTGCGCATCGTGAACTGCGATGCGTTCTCGGCGACATAGATGAACGGCACCGGATTGGTCGTGTGTGCCGTGTGGGGTCCGCCCGTCTCCGGATCGACCATCTGCTCGGCGTTTCCGTGGTCGGCGGTGATCAGCATCGATCCGCCGGAACGCTTCACCGCCGCATAGATTTCGCCGAGGCAGGCATCGACGGTTTCCACGGCCTTGACCGTGGGTTCGATTCTGCCCGAGTGTCCCACCATGTCGGCGTTGGCGAAGTTGACCACCAGCACGTCGAACGTCCCATCTTCGACGGCCTTCACCACGATCTGGGCGACCCCGGCGGCGCTCATCTCCGGCTTGAGATCGTAGGTTGCGACCTTCGGAGACTGCACGAGCGCGCGGTCCTCGCCCGCGAATGGCTTCTCCACGCCGCCGTTGAAGAAGAACGTCACGTGCGCGTACTTCTCTGTCTCGGCCACGCGCAGGTTGCGCATGTTTGTGTTCGCCATCACGTTGGCCAGGATGTTCGTCAACCGTTCCGGAGGCACAACCACCGGCAGCTTGAAGCGCTGGTCGTACTCCGTCAGGCAAACGTAATGAAGGTTCTTCGGAATCTCGCTTCGAGGAATCGACTGGTCGAGCGCCTCGGCGTCCGGCAGGTCGCGTCCACCCTCGGCGGTGATGCCACTCTCGCGCGTGAGGCAACGCGTGATCTGCCTTGCGCGGTCGGCGCGGAAGTTGAAGTTGATCACCACGTCGCCGTCGTCAATGGTCGCGACCGGCTTGCCGTCCGGTCCCACGCACACGAACGGGATGATGAACTCGTCGGTCACGCCCGCGTTGTACGACTGCTTGATTCCCTGCACCGGGTCGGTAAACGTCGCCGGAGACTTGCCGTGTAGCATCGCGTCCAACGCAAGCTTCTCGCGCTCCCACTTCTTGTCGCGATCCATTGCGTAGTAACGTCCGTTGACGGTGGCAATCGTGCCGACGCCGTTCAACTCCCGCACCTTCTGCTGAAGCTGCTCGACATATCCGGCGCCGGAGGTCGGCCCCGTATCGCGTCCATCCATGAACGCGTGAACGAAGGTGCGCTCCGCGCCATTCATCTTCGCCATCTTCAGCAGCGCATACAGATGGTTCAGGTGCGAGTGGACACCGCCATCGCTCAGCAGCCCGATGAAGTGCAGCTTTCGTCCTCCGGCCTTGGCGTGCTCCATGGCAGAGAGCAACACCTGGTTCGAGAACAGCGAACCGTTCTCGATCATCATGTCGATCTTGGTGATGTCCATGTAAACGACGCGGCCGGCGCCGATGTTCAGATGCCCCACTTCGCTGTTGCCCATCTGCCCGGTGGGCAGTCCGACGAAGCGTCCGGAGGTGTGCACCTGCGTGCTCGGGAACTCCCGCAGAAGTTTGTCGTAGGTGGGCTTGCGCGCGAGCGAGATGGCGTTAGTGTTGGACGGAGGCGCACAACCCCAGCCGTCGAGGATAATCAGAACCAGAGGTTTTGACTTGGCCATGAATCTTCTTTCGAGGTCCTGTTCACTTGGTGCCGACTACTTCTGAGTGGGAGCCGACACTTCGGCAGGAGGCTGCCACGGCCCGTACTCCCCGGCCGCGAGTCTCTTTCCGATCTTCTCGCCCACGTTGCGGCCGATTTTCATGCCGAGCAACCGGCCAGCTTCTCCCGCCTGCTTTGAAATCTGCGGAGTGTTCTCTATCAGTTTCCGTCCCAGCGGCGTCCTGTAGAACGCGAGCAGCGAGTCTATGTCCTCGGTTTCGAAATTCGACTCGTACACAGGAACGATAAGGTTTGCCAGATCGTCAGGGTTGAGTGCTGCTAGAAACTCGGCTTCGAAGTCGTCCTGAGCTTTCGTGGGAAACGGCAGTGTTCTCTTGGCCATGGCGATCTGATCGCGGACGACTTCGAACAT
>DASPLH010000191.1:0-10337 GCA_035627675.1 Clostridia bacterium | reverse complement strand
TTCTGCTTGTAGTGGTGAATGGTGTGATCTGCGCCGAGTTCCCGGCCCTTCTCGAGTTTCGCCTCGTCGCCCGCGGTCGTGATCACCGTGCATCCCCATAGCTTCGCGATCTGGATTGCCGCCGAGCCGACACCCGACCCGGCTCCGAGCACCAGGACGGTGTGCTCCGGTCGAATCCTGGCCCTGCTGGTCAGCATGTGCCACGCCGTCAGGAATACCAATGGCACTGCGGCCGCCTCGTCGTACGTCAGTTCCTGAGGGATCGGAAACACCCTTTCGCGCGGAACCGCGATCAGTTCGCAGTCGCCGCCCGGCACGCGGTAGCCCACCACGGAGAAGTGCGGACAGAAGTTCTGGTCTCCGCGCATGCAGGCCTCGCAGCGGTTGCAGAACGACATGGGAGCCAGCAGCACGCGCGTACCCACCGCGAGGTCGTCCACGTACTCGCCCGTCTGCACCACATCGCCCGAAATGTCGCTTCCGGGGATTTGCGGCAGCGGGACGCCCGGCACGCCTTCGCGAACGAACAGGTCCAGGTGGTTCAGCGCGCATGCCTTCACCCTGACGAGCACCTGGTCCTTTCGCAGCACAGGGTCGGGCACGTCTTCGTATTTCAGGACTTCAGGGCCGCCGAACTGATGAAAACGGATGGCTTTCATGCGTTCTCCTCGAGAAACCCGTCACTGTAACACGTTGATTGCCGCCTCCCGCTGCCCGATAATGCCTGTGTGGATATCTACGAGCAGGTCGTGGAACTGCGCCGTTCAGGCCGCAAGGGAGCGCTGGCGACGATCACCAATGTCCGCGGCTCCATCCCTGCCTTCGCCACGGCCAAGATGCTGGTGCGCGACGACGGCTCAATCGCCGGAACCATCGGCGGCGGCTGCGTCGAAGCCGACGTGTGGCAGGCCGCCCGCGAGGTCATCGAGACCGAGAGGCCGCGAAGCATGACCTTCGATCTGAACAACAAACCTTCGTACGACACGGGACTCGTCTGCGGCGGCACCCTCGAGGTATTCATCGAACCCGTACTTCCCGTATCCGACCTCTACATCTTCGGCGGCGGACACGTAGCCCTGGGTCTTTACCGCATCGCTACGATCGCCGGCTTCGAAGTGACGGTCATCGACGACCGCGAAAGCTTTGCCAGCCGCGAGCGCTTCCCGGAGGCCAAGGAAGTCATCGCCGACGATTTCGACCGCGCAATGGAGCGCGTCGTCCCGTCCGAGTCGGCCTTCATCGTCATAGTGACGCGCGGTCACCGCGACGACATGCGCGTGTTGCGCTGGGCCGTCGATACGCCGGCCCGCTATATCGGCATGATTGGCTCACGCCGCAAGGTGATTTCGATTTACGACGAACTCGAACGCCAAGGCGTTGCGAGGGAAAAGTTCCAGCGAGTGAACGCGCCGGTGGGACTCGAGATCGGGGCCGTCACTCCCGAGGAAATCGCCGTTGCCGTGGTGGCCGAGATGATCGCCGTCAAGCGTCAAGCGGACGTCTCCGCCATCAGCAAGAAGTGGGAAAAAGCGCTCTCCGAACCCGCAGCGAAGGACAACCTGTGAGTTCACGCGCACCGGCGTTCTGCGGGCTGATACTGGCTGCCGGGGCCTCCTCGCGCATGGGAAGCGACAAGGCGCTGCTCCCGTGGCCTCCGGGCGACCCGCAAGGCACGTTCCTTGGGGGCGCTATCGCCTCGCTGCAAGCCGCGACAGACATGGTAATCGTGGTAGCCGGCGTGAATGCCGCCGCCCTGCGTCCCACGGTCTTCGCGAGGGCAGCGTTTCTGGTCGAGAACCCGCAGCCCGAGCGCGGACAATTCAGCTCCCTTCGGGCCGGACTTCGCTCCGTGCTCGATTACGGACGCGACGCCGCTATCGTGACGCTTGTGGACCGCCCGCCGGTGCAGGCCGCAACCGTCGCGGCGCTTCGTGCGGCTTTCGTGGAAAGTGACCGCGACGTCTGGGCAGTGGTTCCCTCCTGCGCCGGAACGCACGGTCATCCGATTGTGATCGGGCGGGAGATGATCGAGGCGCTGCTGCGCGCCCCTGAGCAATCGACGGCTCGCGAAGTTCTGCACCAGCACGCGACACGCGTGCGATATGTCGATGTGGACGACTCGAACGTCGCCTCGAACGTGAATACGCCGGACGACTACGCGCGTCTCGGCCCTGCCATGTGTTCGTCCGGAGAGATCAAGTCTTGACCTCGGCGCTGCTCAGCGACAAAGCTACGACCTTCCTCAACCAGGTTCTGGAATCGAACCCGCGCATCGCCGCCTTCGATTGCGACGGCACGTTGTGGTCCGGAGATTCCGGCGCAGACTTTTTCTACTGGGAGATTGCCCAAGGACTCATCCCGCCCGTCGTCGCCGACTGGGCCCGCCGTCGCTACGACGCTTACCACGCGGGCACGGTTGACGAACTCACCATCTGCGGCGAGATGGTCACCATTCACAACGGCATCCCTGAACGGGCGATCCGCGAGGCCGCGCGTGCATTCTTCGTCGAGGTCGTCGCCCCACGCATCTTCCCTGAGATGCTGGAACTCGCGCGCCAACTCGAAGCTCGCGGCGTGGAACTCTGGGCCGTCTCGTCCACCAACAACTGGGTTGTGGAAGAGGGTGCGAAGCGGTTCGGCATCCCGGCCGAGCGTGTGCTCGCCGCCTGTGTTGCAATCGAAGACGGAGTCGCCACCGATCGTCTCACCCGTGTGCCAACCGGCCCGCTGAAGGCGGATGCGATCCGCGAAGTGGTGGGGCGGCCCGTTGACGCGGTGTTCGGCAATTCCGTTCACGATCTCGCTATGCTGGAGATCGCGCGGCGTCCGTTCGCCATCAATCCCAATGCCGATCTCGCCCGCGCGGCCGCAGAGCGTGGCTGGACTGTGTACTGGCCTGACGGCACCGGACCAAAATAGCGATGTACTCGCCAACGCTGCTCGACCATTTCGAGAATCCGCGCAATGGCGGCGCCTGTGAGCACGCCACGGCCTGCGCCCGGGTTGAGAATCCGGTTTGCGGAGACGTGTTGGAATTGAGCGCGCATGTTGAGCACGGCGTGATTCTTGCCGCTGGTTTCCGAGCGAAGGGCTGCGTGCCCGCCATGGCGTGTGCCTCGGCGCTTACTGAACTGCTCAAAGGCCGCGATGTCCGGGATGCCGCCCGCCTCGGCAGTGAAGATGTCGCCGCCGCTGTTGGTGGAGTGCCGCCTGGTTCGCTCCACGCAGCGCAGATGGCGGTCGATGCCGTACGCGCACTGATCCGTGATCTCCGAAGTGCATCGGAAGCGACAGCCGTGAATGCCTGACGTTTATCCCAGCCGCATCGTTTCTCTCCAGCCGAGCGCCACCGTGACGCTGGCCGAAGCCGGAGCGCTCAACCGCGTCGTAGCCTGCACCAGGTACTGCGCCGATGTCTGCCCGGAAGTCCGCACGCGCGGCATCGCGCTCGTGCAGGATTCATGGACGGCGCAAGCAGAACAAATCGTCGCTGCCGCGCCCGATCTCGTTGTCGCATCGGTTCCTTACCAGATCGAGGCCGTCGCGCAGATATTGAAGGCAGGCGTTCGCTTCCTCGGACTCGCGCCGCGAACACTCTCCGACATCTACCGCGACATCGCGATGATCTGCGGAGCCGTGGGACTCGCCCCCGAGGGCGAGCGCATCGTCTCGCAGATGGAGCAGCACATCGATGCCGCGAGGACTCGCGCCGAATCCGGTGCGCGACCGCTGGTCTTTTGCGAAGAGTGGGGCAAGCCGATCATCCACTCACAGCTATGGGTGGCCGAACTGGTCGAGGCCGCCGGAGGCCGCTTCCTGGGCGCACCGGGCAAGCACACCACTGCTGAAGAAGTGCTCCAGGCAGATCCTGACGTGATCCTGGCGGCATGGTGCGGCGCCGGAGATCGCGTCCCGCTGGAGAAGATCATCCGCGACCGCGGATGGATGGAAACGAAGGCAGCACGCGCGGGCCGGGTATTCTGCGTCGCCGACGAGTTGCTGAACACACCTGCGCACACTCTGCTCGGGGGCCTCGACGCCATCGCCTGGGCCCTGCGCCCCGAGCTCTTCCCACGGCCAAGAGGAATACGCGCCATCGCTAGCTACTAAGCTACTAAGCTGCTGAGCCACTGAGCCACTAAGCCACTAAGCTGCGAAGCGACTGACCCTCGCATATCGCTGCGCGATTTTCGTACGAGCGCCGTAGGCGCAATCCGTCCCCTGACCTTTGCGATTGTTGTACGAGCGCCGGAGGCGCGATCCGTTCGCTAGCCCAGCGCTTCAGCGCTGGGGAACCATTCGCATAAGAATGAGAGTCCCGGAGGGACGACTGTTTGTCGCGTGCCGTCCCTGCGGGACTCGAACAGATTTCTGCGCCTGACCCAGCGCTGAAGCGCTGGGCTAGGGAACAGGCCGTCCCTACGGGACGGTTCTCGATTCCCGGTTCTCAGTTCCCGGTTTTGGCACCTCAGCACCTCAGAAGCTCAGCACCTTAGAACCTCGACACCTCAGTAGCTATGTTTTAATACCGCGTATGCCCACGGCGCAGGAGATCCTAAGCGAGTTCGAAGTCCTCTCGGGCAGCGTTCCGAGCGTGGAAGACCTCATGTCAACCATCGTCGAACGCCTGCATCGGGACCGTCCGCTATACGACTGGGTAGGCTTCTACATGATCGAGAAAGGCGCGCCGGGGGCCGATCCGATGCTCGTCGTCGGGCCCTTCATCGGAGCCGACACGCCGCACAAGCGCATCCCCCTGAACAGCGGGATCTGTGGCGCCGCCGCCTCTACGGGCGAGACCATCGTCGTGGACGACGTGAACTCCGACCCGCGCTACCTCGCATGCTCGATTGATACCAAGTCCGAGATTGTCGTGCCCATTTATCTGCGTGGAGCCGTTGTCGGCGAACTCGATATTGACAGTCACTCGCCCGCCGCATTCGGTCCCGAAGACCGCGAACTCTGCGAGCGCGTGGCCCAACTCGTCAGCCGCTATCTCGAGCGCAACTCCTGATGGTCGCCAAGCTCGTCGTTGCCGCCCTGATCGTTCGCGGAGACGAAATCCTTATCTGCCGGCGCAGCGCTGACGGTCCGATGCCGTTGAAATGGGAATTCCCCGGCGGGAAGGTCGAGCCCAACGAAAGCCCGGCGGCAGCCCTCGCCCGCGAACTCCAGGAAGAACTCGCAATCGGCGCAGAGGTCGGCGAGCAGGTCGCGCGTGTGCTCTACGAGTACAAGGACGGCTTCTATGTCGAACTGCTGTTCTTCCGGGTGGATCGATACGAAGGAGAGTTGCGCAACCTCGTGTTCGCCGATGTTCGCTGGGAGCGGCTGGAGAATCTGGGCGGCTACGACTTCCTCGAAGCCGACCTTGAGCTGATTCGCGACCTGGCGGTCGGCAAGGTTCTCTGACTACATCGAGATCAGCATGGCTGCCGTCAGCGCGATCATGATGCCTGCCGTGGCCCACGCGATGACGTTGTAGGCCCGCCCGTTCACGTGCCGCCCCATCAGGTCGCGATTGTTCACCAGCCGCAACATGAATACCAGAATGACCGGCAGCAGGACGCCGTTCAGCACCTGCGACAGCACGGTGACCTTCAGCAGCGGGAAGCTGGGGATGAGGATCACTCCCGCTCCCGCAAGGATCAGCAGCGTATAGAGCCAGTAGAAGACCGGGGCCTCGTGGAAGCGCTTGTCGAGCCCCGACTCAAAGCCCAGCCCTTCGCATACGGTGTAAGACGTCGATAGCGGCAGGATCGAGGCCGCGAACAGCGAGGCATTGAACAACCCGGCGGCGAAGAGGATGTACGCATATTGGCCGGCCAGCGGACCCAGTGCCTGGGCGGCCTGCGCGGCATCCGTGATGCGGTACATGCCGTGCTGGTACAGCGTTGCGGCGCAGGCGATGATGATGAAGCCCGCGACGATCGGGGCGAACACCGACCCGATGATCACGTCCACCCGCGTAGCCTTGTACTGCTTCTCGCTGACGCCCTTCTCGACTACCGAGGCCTGAAGGTAGAACTGCATCCACGGCGCAATCGTCGCACCGATGATGCCCACCACGAGATAGAGGTACTCGGGGTTCTGCATCATCCCGGCCGTCGGAGGCCTCAGGAATCCCATCGCCGCCTGGTTCCACGTCGGACGCGAAAGCACACCGGCAATGATGTAGGCGATGTAGAAGAACGAAGCGCCGAGGAAGACCTTCTCCACCAGCTTGTAGTTGCCCTTGACGATAATCAGCCAGACGACAGCCGCAGCCAGCGGCACGCTGATGTACTTCGAGATCCCGAACAACTCGAGGCTGGTCGCCACACCGGCGAACTCGGCCATCACGTTGAAGAAGTTCGTGATGATCAGCCCGAACATCAGGAAGAACGTGATGCGGAACCCAAACTCTTCGCGGATGAGGTCGCTCAGTCCCTTACCGGTGACGGCGCCCATGCGCGCCGCGATTTCCTGGATGACGATCAGGGCGATCGTCATGGGAATCACCGTCCACAGCAGCGAATATCCGAAGCGCGCGCCCGCGAAGGAATAGGTGTAGATGCCGCCCGCGTCGTTATCGACGTTGGCGGTGATAAACCCCGGCCCAATCACGGCCAGGATCATCAACAGCCGGATTCGCCACAGCTTCAGCGTCCTTCGCATCGGCCCCTGATTGGTTGCTGATTGCGCACGGCCAGAAGAGCATCGCGCCTCGGCGATGCTGTTCCATACGCAAGGCCAGAATAAATGCTCAAGCACACTTCTGGCCACCTATTCACAAAACAAAACGGTCGCGAAACCGCGGCTAGATTTTTGCGCGAAGGATGGAGATGACGTCGTCAGCCGTGATTACGCCCGTAAGTGTTCCCTGTTCGTCCACCACCGGCAGGGTCAGCAGGTTGTACTTGTCGAAAATCTCGGCGACTTCGGCCTCGTCGGCCTCGGGCGAGCACGAAAGCAGCGGTTCGGCCGTCAGTTCCGCCAGCGGCGTATCCGCCGAAGCCAGCACCAGCTTCACCAGCGGCACGGCACCCACGAGCTTGTCGTTTTCGCCGACCAGGTAGATGGTGCTCATGCTCTCCAGTCCGCCTTCGAACTGCTTGAGCATTTCCACGGCGTCGCTGACCTTCGCCGTCGGAGGCAGCGCCATGTAGTCGGTCGTCATGCGGCCGGCAGCCGTGTTCTCGGCGAACTCCAGCAGTTCCTCGACGTCCTGGCGCTCCTCGGGCTCCATCTCCTCGAGGATTTCTTCCGACCGTTCCGGCGAGAGGTCGGCCAGCAGGTCGGCCGCGGCGTCCGGGTCCATCTCCTCGACGATGTCGGCGGCGCGGTCGTTGTCGAGCGAGTTGACGATCGACACCTGGAGCTTGGGGTCGATCTCCTCCAGCGCCTGTGCTGCGACTTCCTCGTCCAATGTCTGGAACACCGCGTCGCGTTCGGCCGGAGCCAGGTCTTCGATGATGTCCGCGATGTCGGCCGGGTGGAGCTTCGCGATCTTGTCCGACGAGATCTTCAGCCGGACGCGGCGCGCCGGATCGGTTTCGATCAGGTTCACGAACTCCCACGGGATGTTCCGCGACGGAATCCTCTGCACGAACGACGAAAGGGTGGAACGCGGGACGACGTTCTTGAACAGACGCCGTATCGCCCCTCGCGCACCGGTATCGACCGAAGCCACGCGAAGGAAAAGGTCGCCGTCGGCTACATCCGCATGCATTTCGACGTCGTTCACGCGCACGACCTTGCGCCCGTGGACATCGATGATCTGCTGGTCCAGCAGATCGCGGCCAAGCAGCAGCATTCCCTCGGAACTGGAGTACTTCGACCACTCGTCCGCCCGGACTCCGCTGCGAACACCGCCGTTCAGGTACTGTATGGCGTTGCTGGCCAACAGCCGGTCGCCCGATTTCGTCCTTACCACGAGCGCCGAGACGTGCGCCGTGTGCTCCTGCGGCACAATCGCCACTTCACGCACGCGTCCGACCTTGCCGCCCGGATCGTAGACCGGCAGCCCCAGCAGATCGGAGAGCGCAACCGAGGTAGTCATCGGTTCGAGAATAACGCCATACGACAATTCGTTCCACCCGTGAGTTGCCGAACTTTGAGAAACTACCAACATGGGACACATCACCTGCCGCGGGGTCCTCTTCGACCTCGACGGCGTACTCGTTGACTCCACTCCGTGTGTCACGCGCGTCTGGCACGCGTGGGCCGTGGAGCATGGCTACGACCCCGGCGAGGTCGTCAAAATCGCACATGGACGGCGCGCGATTGAAACCGTCCAGCTCGTAGCACCGCATCTGGATTCCGCTGCCGAGTTGAAAGAACTCGAGCGCCGCGAACTCGCGGACACCGACGGCCTGACGGTCATCGACGGCGCCGCAGAGTTGCTGGCCGCTCTGCCACCGGACCGCTGGACCGTCGTCACGTCCGGCACGCGGGCCTTGGCGACAAAGAGGCTCCAGGTGGGCGGGCTCGCCGTGCCGGCAAAGCTTGTCTCGGCCGACGATGTAACGCTCGGCAAGCCGAATCCAGCTCCCTACCTCAAGGGCGCCGAGTTGCTCGGTCTCTCTCCGCAGGATTGCGTGGTCGTAGAGGACGCGCCATCGGGCCTGAAAGCCGCCGTGGCCGCGGGAATGCAGTCATTTGGAGTCCCCACAACCTACCCGCCTGATGAACTACGCGAGGCCACAGTTCTGCTGCGGTCGCTGGCGCAACTCAGGGTGAAGGCGCAAAACGGAGTCATCCATCTGGAGTGGTAGCCCGGTGTAGCGCGGGCGTCCCGCCCGGTGTGGCGGGCGTCCCGCCCGGTGTGGCGCGGGCGTCCCGCCCGGTGTAGCGCGAGCTTCCCGCTTGGTGTGAGCGGGCGTTCGGCCCGGTGTAGCGCGGGCGTCCCGCCCGCGTACATCGCCTCTGGATTGACACAAGTTGCACCTGCACGGCAAACTAGCGGTTTCCCTGCAAGCGGGTTGTTTTCCCCACATCTTGCTGGTTCGGTCCCGGTGAACAGTTGAACATGAATGCGACAAGGGTCTCCTACACGCTTGAATCCACCTTGGAGAGCGTGAACAAGGCGGAGCAGGCGGCCCACGATCTTGCCGGAAAGGCGGGCTTCGATGAAGAAGAAGTCGACCGCATTTCCATGGCTGTGCGCGAAGCAGCGGTCAACGCCGTTCTTCACGGCAATCAGTACGACCCGAACAAGCGCATGACCATCGCATTCGAAACCACGCCGGAAACAATGACGGTTTCCGTTCGGGATGAGGGCAAAGGGCTCGACCCGTCCGGCATCCCTGACCCGGTGGCGCCGGAGAATCTGCTGTTGCAGTCCGGCCGGGGAATTTTCATCATTCGGGCGTTCATGGACGAGGTGCGGTTCAGGAACATGGAGCCCGGAACCGAAATCACACTGATCAAGCATGTACGCGGCAACGCCCGCGATACCAAGGAGGCTTCCAAGTGACGATGAAGGCGAGTACACGGCAGGTGGATGGCGTCACCATCATTGACCTGAGCGGGCGCATCACTCTCGGCGAGGGCAGCGTCGTGCTCCGCGACACCATCCGCGAATCGGTTGCGCGCGGACAGAAGAAGATCCTGCTCAACCTCGGCGACGTAACCTACATCGACAGCTCCGGCATCGGCGAACTGGTCAGCGCCTTCACCAGCGTCCGTAACCAGGGCGGCGAACTGAAGCTGCTGAACCTGACCAAGAAGGTCCACGACCTTCTCCAGATCACCAAGCTTTACACCGTCTTCGACATCAAGGACGACGAAGCCGCCGCAGTAGGCTCCTTCGCAAAGTAGCCAGAGCTTCCAGGCAGAACAATGCGGCCCACCCGGGCCGCATTCCTGTTTTTGTCACAAAATCTAACCTGGCGTACGTCTGGCACGATCCCGAACCTTGTTTCGGCCCTGAGCGTTACCTACAATGCCGCCATGCCCCGGATTCCCAAGCTTGACAGGACCCAGGTCGACGAACCGACCCAGCACATTTTCGATCACTTCCTTCACGAGCGCGGAAACATCCCCAACATGTTCCGCACCGTCGCGCATCGCCCGGAGATCCTCCGCACCCTGATCGCGCACTTCCGCGCCATCATGGAGACCGGAACGATTTCCAAGAAGCTCAAGGAACTCGTGATCGTCCGCACGTCGCAGATCAACCGCTGTGAATATTGACTGAACTCCCACGTCGCTTTGGCAAAGCGACACGGCTGGACCGAGGACCAGATCGACAACCTCGCCGATTTCCGCACGCGCGACGATTTCACCCCGGCCGAAAGGGCTGCGCTCGAACTCGCCGAACGCGAGACCTCGAACCCGCACTCGGTTGACGACCA
>DASPLH010000190.1:0-11369 GCA_035627675.1 Clostridia bacterium | reverse complement strand
GCGCCACGGCCGAACGGGACGAGCACGCGTCCGCCTACGACAGGAACCGAGTCCTTGATCTCGTAGGTGAAGACCGCGTCGAGCGGCACCGGCAAAGCTACATCGCAGAATGCGGGCATCGTGAAGCTATTCTCAAAGAGCAGGACGAGGAAGGCAAACTGTAGGTTCTTGTTCGGCGCAGGGGAAGGAACTACCCCACCTTAGCTCCGCCTCGGCTCCGCGGAAGGTGGGGCACCTCCGTTCCAAGTGCGAGCTGGTTGCACACCGGTTCTTCGAATCGCGTCACCCTTCGTCGTCCGTCGGTTTTGCTCCGGGTAGCCGTTTTCTTTGGAATGCGATCTGGCCGACGTGGTGTGCCTCGTGTTCGCAGACGTGGAACCACTTGCAGAGATTGTTGGTCGGACCCCATGGCCAGTCCTTGTCAACCGCCATGAGCCAGCGGTCATCACGCTTCTTGAACTCGGCGAAGGTTTTCGCGCGGGTCTCCCGAAGGATGCCGAGGTAGTAGTCGCGCGGGTGGGCCTTGATAGTCTTGCGGGCCGCATCGCCGAGGTTCATGGCTGTGTCCCACCGCTGTTTGACTGCGTCCGGCCAAGTGCCCCACTTCTTCCCTTCGAAGGTATTGAGCTGGTAGTAGGTTTCGGTGGCTGCGAGGTGGAGCATCAGGGCGCCGATGGTGTTCGCGTTGCGATCCAGGAGGTGGTCGAGGCCGGTGGTGGTCAGTCCTTCGGTTGCGACGATCACGCCATTGGCTTCGCGCAACCAGGTGAGCATGGAAGCGAGGCTCCCCAACTGCGGTGCGTACCCGGGTTGCGGACCGAGGATGTTGATATTCGAGCCGGATGCGTGTGCGGATTCCGACATGAAGAGCGCTCCCGAAAACATGGAGCCTGCGCTGAGAGCGGCTGACCCTTTGAGAAAAGATCTGCGTGTCCAGCAACCATTGCTCTCGCGAATGTGCTCGCCCATGGCAGAAGTCGATTCTCCGGCGGGCGCGGCCGTTGCCCGCCGCGGGTCGGTTTTCAGGGCTTCGCTGATGTGGTTCGGCCGGGTTCCTGAGAACAGCCTATATTCTTGCCCAAATAGATCAGGCCGCTGTCGTCGCGTTGGTCTTTACCGCACGCCTGAAGGCGTGCCCTCATACGAAGCGGCAACGGAGCGCTTGTGCTTGGACCGCACCACATTGGCTCTGGGCGGGGTTGGGCGTAAACACCCCCACATTCGCCAACGGAGGGCGGATGTGGGGCACCTTGAGCTTATTATTCGCTTGCGCTCTTTGCTGGCGTCGGCATGCCGAGGTACTTCATCACCATTTGGAGATCTTTCCAGGCTTCCTTCTTCTGGCGGGGGTCGCGCAGCAGGTAGGCTGGGTGGTAGGTGACGGCCAGTTTCGTCGTGAAGTCCGGGTCGTACTCGGGCGCGGACTTCGGGACGATGGGGTGGAAGTCGTAAAGGTGTCCGCGCAGGTTAGCCATGGCGTCGTTGATGCCGAGCAGGTTCTTGGCCGCCACGGCTCCGAGCGCGACGATGACTTTCGGGCGCACCGTGGCGATCTGCCGCATGAGGAACGGCGAACAGGTTTCGCACTCATCGCGTTCCGGCGTGCGGTTCTGCGGCGGGCGGCACTTGACGACGTTCGCGATGTAAACGTCTTCACGCTTGATCCCCATGGCCGAGATCATGTTGTTGAGCAACTGGCCGGCTCGTCCGACGAAGGGCTCGCCCTGCTCGTCTTCATCCGCTCCGGGGCCTTCGCCGACGAACATGATGTCGGCATTGACGTTGCCGACGCCGAAGACGATCTGCTTGCGTCCCTGCTCGTGCAGCTTGCAGCGCGTGCACTCGCCGATGTCTTCGCGGATCAGGGCCAGCGCGGCACAGCGGTCGGTGGTGGCCGGGGACTTCGCGGGTTTGGCTTTGGGCAATTCGGTCTCGCTCTCGATGGTGGGTGCCGGGGACTCCGCTGCTTCCAACTGCGCCAGCAGTTCCGCGGAGGGCTCGCGCCGATAGAAGTCATAGACGCCGAGCTCGCGGTAGAAGCGCAGGCGAGCGGCCAGCGCGGCGCGGGTCTGCGCGTCCAGCGTCTTGGATGGCGGCGGGCTGGGCATCAGGGCTGGGGCACTGCGTGCGCCGTGGGCGCTGCTCTGTGCACGGTTTTGGCCGCGCGTACTCGCACGAGGGCGTCGGCGACCCGCTGGGCCATTTCCAGCTTGGTGGTCGCGGGAATCTCGACGGCGCTCTCGGCGGTGATGATCGTGCCGGCGTTCCGGTCGGAGCCGAAGCCCAGTCCGGGCGCGGAGACGTCGTTCACGACGATTGCGTCGATTCCCTTCCTCGCCAGCTTCTTGCGCGCGTTCTCGACGGCGTCGTTGGTTTCGGCGGCGAAGCCGATGAGGACCTGGTTCGGCAAGCGGCGCGCGCCGAGTTCGGCGAGGATGTCGGTGGTGGCCTCGAGTTCGAGCGAGAGGCTCTTCTCGCGCTTGATCTTCTGCGGAGCCGCCTCGCGCGGACGGTAGTCGGCGACGGCGGCGGTCATGATGACGGCCGTGGCCTCGGGGAAGCGCAAGGTCACGGCGTCGCGCATCTGCTGCGCGGTCTCGACCGGCACGAACTCGGCGACAGCCGGCGGCTTTACCGCCACAGGCCCGCTGACGAGGATGACGCGCGCGCCGCGGCGAATGGCGGCTTCGGCCAGGGCGTAACCCATCTTGCCGCTGGAACGGTTGCCGATGAAGCGCACGGGATCGATGGGTTCGTGCGTCGGCCCGGCGGTGATGAGGACGGTTTCACCCTTCAGGTCCTGCGCGACTCCGAGGGTCTCGAGCGTGGCTTCGACGATCTGTTCCGGCTCGGCGAGCCGTCCTGCGCCGACCATGCCGCAGGCGAGGTATCCGTTGCCGGGCTCCACGATGCGGACGCCGCGGCTGCGCAGGACATCGAGGTTGCGCTGGGTGGCGGCGTGGTTCCACATGTTGACGTTCATCGCCGGAGCAACGATTACGGGCGCGGTGGTCGCAAGGTACAGCGTCGAAAGAAAGTCGCCGGCGATGCCGTTGGCAAACTTCGCCAGGGTGTCGGCCGTTGCCGGAGCCACGAGCAGCGCGTCTATGGATTGCGATACGCCAATATGTTCGACCGAGGACTCGAGGTTCGGCTCGGACCCGCCGCCGAACATGCCGGTGATGACCTTCTCGCCCGTGAGCGCGGCGAAGGTAAGCGGGCGCACGAACTCCTGCGCGGCGCGGGTCATAACGACCTGAACGTGGACTCCGCGATCCTGGAGGAGACGAACGATTTCGGCGGCTTTATATGCGGCGATGCCACCGGTAACGCCGAGTGCGATCTTCATGGTAGTTGCCGCCTGGCTTACGGCGGTCACCTCTAGATGATACAGATGCTCTGCGATGCGCAGAGACGCACGGCTGACCTGACAGGCTGCCGTGGCACCATTGCGCCGTGCTGACGGAGGACCGGGCTAATCGTCCGCTTCGGCCGGGGTTTCGGGCGCGGCGGCCGTTTGCCGCTCGGGGACGAACCACTTGACCTTGTCGGCCTGGATCTCCTGCTCGGCGATGCGGCAGGGTTTACGCGACTGGGTGTCGACCAGTGGCTTGGCGCCGGATTGAAGCTGGCGAGCGCGGCGAGCGGCCACGAGGATGTAGCGGTAGTTGCTGTCGAAGCCGTGGAACAGCTCCATAAATCCCCCTACTGTGCGACCGACGAAGATTCGGGCGTGAAGGTCGCGATAATCGACTGAATGCTGTCGCGCATTGCGGCGAGACGGCACTGATCCGCCAGATGGAACACCTGCTGCTCCTCCGGCGTGTATGTCCTCTCCCCCGAGGCCCGCAACCGCTCCGACACGATGATGGCCCTGAGCTGCCTGGCGGAATCCTCAAGGTTCGCGTTCACCAGAATATAGTCGTATTTCTCATACTTCTCAATCTCGTGAGACGCGGTACGGAGGCGGCGCTGGATGATTTCGTTCGGCACATTCTCGGCCGCACTGCGGTTGCGCAGGCGCTTCTCGAGTTCCTGTTTCGACGGCGGCAGGATGAAGATGCTGATGGCCTGCGGCAGGCTGCGCTGCAGCTGCGAGGCTCCCTGCACGTCGATATCGAGCAGCAGGTCGTAACCGCGCAACTCGGCTTCGCGCAGGAAGTGGCGCGCCGTGCCGTAGTAATTGCCAAAGACGTCGGCATACTCGAGGAACGCGCCCTGCTCGATCATCCGCTCGAATTCGTCGCGATCGATGTAGTAATACTCGCGGCCATTGGTCTCGCTGCCGCGCGGCTTGCGCGTGGTGTAGGAAACGGAGAAGTCGAGCCGGTCAACCGAGTTCCGAATCTCGTTCACGAGGGTCGATTTGCCGGACCCGGACGGCGCGGAGATGATGAAGACCAGGCTCATTCTATGTTTTGCACCTGTTCACGGACTTTTTCGATATCTGCTTTCAGAGCGAGACCGAGTTCGGTGATGCGCAACGCATCTCCGGAAACTCCGGACGTCTTCGAAAGCATGGTGTTGGCTTCGCGGTTCATTTCCTGAAGCAGGAAATCGAGCTTCTTGCCCACGTCGCGCCCCTCGCCGAGCAGCCCGTCGAAGTGCTGGATGTGCGTCTTCATGCGCACGATCTCTTCGTGGATATCGCTGCGCTCGGCCAGCATCGCGGCTTCCTGGAGGATGCGGTCGGGATCGGCCTGCGCTCCCATCAGCTCGCTGAGCCTCGACTGTATCTTTACGAGATACGCTTGCAGCACGGTTCCACGCAGTTGCTCTATCTCTTCGTTGACCTGCGTCATGTGCTGCAGGCGGCTGCGCAGCTCGGCGGCGATGTGAGAGCCTTCCGCATCGCGCATGGCGTTGAGCCGTTCGATGCCTTCTTCCAATCTGGCAGCGACTGCCTGCTGAAAGGCTTCGTCCTGCGGCGCCTCACCCGTGGAGCTGAGCACTCCGTTGAGCCGGAAAATCGCATTGAGGTCGGGTTCGCCCTGGACCCCGAGCTCCTGGGCGGCGCGGCGGAAGGCGTGGACATAGCCGGCGACGAGTTCCCGGTTGATGCTGACGGCGGAGTTCCCGGCGTGTTCGAGCGACAGGCTGACCTCGATGTGTCCCCGGTGCAGCTTCTCCTTGAACATGCGCCGGACGGCCTGTTCCAGTCCGTCGGCCCCGGCCGGAAGCCGAAGGTGGAGATCGAGGAAGCGATGGTTGACGGACTTCAGCGAGATGGTGAAGGCCGTTTCGCCGTGCTGTCCCTTCACCTGCGCGAAACCCGTCATCGATCGTATGGACATCGCTTGCGTTCCCTTCTTACTCCGATTGCAACTTCATAGTGGCTACGGCTGTGTGCACGTTCGTATCTTGTCTCGGGTCCATGCCGCTGAACTGAAGTTCGTAGAGACGGCTGTAGGTGCCGAGGCGAGCCATTAGTTCGTCGTGACTGCCGATATCGGCGATGGTTCCGTTCTCGAGAACGACGATGCGGTCGGCGCGGCGGATCGTGCTGAGCCGATGCGCGATGACGAACGACGTGCGGTTCGTCATCAGGTTTTGAAGCGCGGCCTGCACCAGCGATTCGCTTTCCGTGTCGAGCGCCGAGGTGGCCTCGTCGAGGATCAGGACCGGGGCGTTTTTCAGCAGGGCGCGCGCGATGCTGAGTCGCTGGCGCTCGCCTCCGGAGAGGCGGAACCCGCGCTCGCCGATCACCGTGTTGTAGCCCTCGGGCATGGCCATGATGAAGTCGTGCGCAAGCGCGGCCTTCGCGGCGGCTTCCACCTGTTCGTTGGAAACGTGGGGCTGTCCGTAGGCGATGTTGTTGCGGACGGTGTCGTTGAACAGGATGGTTTCCTGCGTGACCATGCCGATCTGCTCGCGCAGCGATTGCAGCGTAAGGTCCCGGACGTCGTGTCCGTCCACGAGCAGGCGACCCCCGGTCACGTCGAAGAAGCGCGGGATGAGGTGCACCAGCGTGCTCTTGCCGGAGCCGCTGCTGCCCACGATGGCGATCACCTCGCCGCGCCTGACGTGGAGATCGATGTTGCGCAGGACGTCGGGCGACGCGCCGCAATCTCCGTAGGTGAAGCTGGCGTTCTCGAAACGGATGCTGTCGTGGAACGGCTTCATGGCCACGGCGCGCGGCTTTTCGAGCACGTTGTCCTCGACGTCCATGAACTCGAAGATCGACGCCGACGCGCCCAGCGCCTGCTGGAAGCTGTTGTTGAAGATGGCGAACTTGCGGACCGGATCGTAGAGCTTGAAAACGGCGACGATGAAGGCCAGGAAGCTTCCGGCGGTGAAGATGCCGTGATTGATGCGGTCGCGGCCGAGCAGCAGCAGCAGTCCGATAGCGACGGCCCCGAAGATGTCCATCAACGGCGAGCTGACGGCCTGGGCGCGGACGGAGCGCAGGTTCGCGCGGAACAGGCGCGTGGCGGCTCCGCGGAAGCGCATCGTCTCCCACGGCTCCATGCCGAAAGCCTTGACGATGCGGTTGCCGGTTATGGTTTCGTGCAGGATGTTCTGGATCTCGGCCAGCTTGTCCTGCCCCTTGCGCGTGGTGGTGCGAACGCTGCGCCCGATGCGGCGAACCGAAACCAGGATCACCGGGATGAAGAACACCAGCACCCAGGCGAGCTTGCCGCCGAGCACGACCACCACCGCGGCGGTGAAGATCAGGGTGAAGAACTGCTGGAGGAATTCCGACAGCACGCTCGACATCGCAAACTGCACCTTGTCGATGTCGTTGATGATCGTGGAGACCAGCTTCCCGGTCGGGTGCTTCTGGAAGAACGAGACCGAACGGCGCAGCACGGAGCTGTAGAGGTCGTTGCGCAGGTCCGTGATGAGTCCAAAGCCGGCGTAGTTGACCAGGTACGTGCCGAGATAATCGAAGATGCCCTTGAGAACCGTGGCCGTGACCAACGCGAAGGCCACCATCGTCCACGCGTTGTGCATGAAGCCCGGGACGAACTGCTCCAGTTGAACGGTGTGCCCGATCTTCGGGATGGTGAACAGCGGGATGGACTCGGTGCGCGCGCCCGGGTTCAGTACGCGGTCGAAGATGGGGCCGATGAGCAGGACGCGGAAGGCGTCGAGCAGGCCGACGATGGCCATCAGCACCACGGAGGCGAAGAGCTGGAGCCAGTAGGGCCTGACGTACCAGAGCAGGCGGATCAGCCTTCGCATCGGTGACCTCGGCTGCGCTCAGACACGCGTGAACCCCGGGAGACGGGGATGGAATATTTGTCCGGCAAACCTTAATTCTAGCCGAGTTCGAGCAGCTCTGGCGCACGTTGTGCCCCGAAATCGCGGCTTAGGCCACAACTGGACGGGGTAGGGTCTTTACAGCGTGGCATTCCCGGAGCCCGACGAAGGAGCTGATGCGGGATCGTTCCCGATCTCGCCGGGTGTGGGGCACTGGCTCAATCCCACGTTCGCCAAATGCGGGCGGACGTGGGGCACCGGGCCGCGCTCACTACTGACTAGTGCGGGCAGTCGCGGTGTTCGACCTTTACGCGGTAGCCCGCCTTGTCGAGCCGCTTCTTGAGTTCCTCCGCGATCATGACGGACCGGTGCTGTCCCCCCGTGCAACCAACGCCGATCGTCAGGTAGCTCTTTCCTTCTTCGATGTAGTGCGGCAGAAGGTACACGAGCAGGTCCGAGATGCGGGTGATGAACTCCTGCGTCTGCGGGAACGAGCGGATGTACTTTGCGACCTTCGGGTCCTTGCCCGTCATCGGGCGGTACTCGGGAATGAAGTGCGGGTTCGGCAGGAACCGCACGTCGAACACCAGGTCCGCGCCCTCGGGCACGCCGTTCTTGAAACCGAAGCTGACGGTCGAGACCAGGATGGACCTGCCGTTGCCGCCGCCTTCGGTGAATGCCTCGTTGATGTGCGCCCGGAGTTCGTGGACGTTGAACTTCGAGGTGTCGAGAATGATGTCCGCGACGTTGCGGATGGGCTCCAACCGGCGCCGCTCGTCATCGATGGAGCGCTCGACCGAGCCGGCGCTCTTCAGCGGATGCGGACGGCGCGTTTCGCTGAAGCGCCGCAGCAGCACGCTGTTGCTGGTGTCGAGAAACAGGAGAGTTACGTCGAGCTTCTTCTTGAGATCCTTGACGATCGCGGGGAGGCGGTCGATACGCCCGCGTCCCTCGCGGATGTCCACGACCATCGCGCCATTGAGCGGCTCTCGCGACTCGCCGAGCAGCCCGGCAAAGGCCGGAATCAGCTCAACCGGCAGGTTGTCGACCGAGTAGTAGCCAAGATCCTCGAACACTTTCAGCGCCGAGATCTTTCCTGATCCGCTCAGGCCGGTGATGATGACCAGCTTCGACCGGCGCTGGGCGCCCTTGGCGCCACGCACGCGCAGGCGCTTGCTCCGAAGATCGACGCGATTAGGTTTCTTCCGGCGCGGCGTGGGGGACATGTGCGTACTGTAACTCAGAAGTGCCGGTGCGCGATACAACTCGGATTCACGCCCACATCAAACCGCACATCGCGGGCCTTCGGTGCCCCACGTCCGCTCTCTTTTGGCGAACGTGGGACATAGCGGGCGCTACTCCCACATTTGCTCGCTACGCGAGCAGATGTGGGGCACCAGCAAATGGAAAGGGACGCTCGAAAGCGCCCCTTGATGAACTGTTCTTAGGCAACTGCCTGGGCAGGCTATGGGACCTCGATCAGCTCCAACTTGCCGTCGCGGGTGCGGTGCAGCACGCGAGTTGTGCCCTGCTTATCGCGAAAGACGAACACGTCGCGATCGCGGAATTCGCATTCCTTGACGGCTTCCTCGATCGTCATGGGACGGAGCGCGACGGCGTCCTGTGTGCGGATGAGGTGCGCCTCGGTCGTCCGTGTCTGCTGCGGGAACTTGTGTACCACGACGGGCACTGCGGTCGAGGCCGTGGCGCCGACGGCCATCTGGAGTTCGACTTCCGGAGCCTCGCGTTTCCATTGCGCCTTCTCTTCGCGCTTGGTGTCGCGCTTGCGTCCGTTGTGCTTGAGCGCCTGCTTCTCGATGTGATCGAGCGCCTCGCCGATGGCAACCGTCATATCGGTGGATTCGGCGAGGCCGACGATGGCCTTGCGGCGGCGCGTGATCGTGATTTCAGCGATGCGGCGCTGCTTTTCCGCAGTCAGAATGACTTTGCTCTTAAAGGTTTCTCCGAGGATTTTGCTCAGCTTGGTAAGACCGGATTCGCAATGTTTCCGGATAGCGGGAGTGATCTCAAATTGCCTGCCGGTGTACTCGACGTTCATTCGCTCCCCTCCTTTCGGGGGGTACTCGTTGGGGCCCTGCCTTGCGGATGCACAATCGGCAGAATCCTGCGTTCCGGGCCGCGCCGTCCCCGCTTTGGAGGTTATCGGCAACACCCGTAATAAACGTTATTTGGCAAGTTTACTGCGGCGTCCGTTCAGCGGCTCGAAGCCGAGGACGGAGCGACGCCGTCCCCAAGACCCGTTACGGGAACGGCTCTGGGGCTTTCGGTTATACCACCGCGGGTGCAAGTCGGCTAGTGGGCGGGGTGACAAATCAGTACGTCGGTAATGATGGGGACCACGGTGGGCGGGAGCACCGGCAGTGGCTCGAAAGCTGAGGGCTGAGCTGCTATGCTTCGCCCGTGACTCGCAAGCCGACAATCTCATTCCTCGGAGCCGGAGCGCTCGCTACCGGCATGGCCCAGGCGCTGCATGCGGCGGGTTACACGATCACGGAGGTCGCAGGACGCCATCGGCGGCGGGCCGAGGCGCTGGCCCGAAAGGTGGGCTCACAGGCAGCTACTCCGGAAACGGCGCGTTGGGATTCCGATGTCGTGTGGATCGCCGTCAGCGACGACGCCATTGCCGGCTGCGCGGCGGAGTTGGCTAAGGCGAGATCATGGAAGGGCGTGACCGTGCTGCACTCGGCGGGAGCGCTGGCGAGCGACGTCCTACGGCCGCTGAAGCGGCGCGGAGCAGCGGTGGCGAGCTTGCACCCGATGATGAGTTTCGTAGCCGGTCGTCAGACGGACCTGCGGGATGTGTGGTTCGCCGTCGAGGGCGACGCGGCGGCCGTGCGGGTGGCGTTGTCCTTCGTGAAGGCCGTAGGCGGGCGCACGCTGAAGATCGCAAAAGACAAGAAGGCTCTGTATCACGCGTTCGGCGCGATGGTCTCTCCGCTGATCGTGAGCCAGTTGCGCGCGGCCGAGGGAGTTGCGGCCGAGGCGGGGATCCGCGCGCGGGACGCGCAACAGATCATGCATCCGATCGTTGAGCGGACGATCGCCAACTACTTCGCCGCCGGGGCGCAGGCGGCGTTCTCGGGTCCGATGTTGCGCGGAGACGTGAAGACCATCGAGAAGCACCTGCGTTCGTTACGTGGCGACGAAGCCGAGGTCTATCGCACACTGGCACGATACGCGGTGAAGAAGCTGAAGGTGGGCAGGAAGCGGGAGTTGGAGAAGTTGTTGCGTTGAGGTGCTGAGGTGCTGAGGCCTCGCGCGGCTGGAGAAAGCGCCGTGCTCGGGCTGGTGGTTCTTGGCGCGGTCGGTACCCCAGGGCTTTCGGGCTTCGCCCGACGCCCTGGGCTAGAAGCAGGCCCGGCCTCGCTTCGCTCGGGCGGTCTCTGAACCTTTTCTTACTTCACGGTGAAGAGGTGGCCCATCTTGGCGCGCTTGGTGTCGAGGTAGCGCTGTGCGTGTTCGGAGGGTTCGACTTCGGCGGAAACGCGCTCTACGACCTTGATGCCGGCTCGCTCTACGGCCGCTACTTTCTCAGGATTGTTCGACAGCAGGCGAATCTGCTTCAGGTCGAGCGCCTTGAGCACCTCGACGGGCAGGTTGTATTCGCGGCAGTCAGACTTGAATCCCAACTTCTCGTTAGCCTCGATGGTGTCGAGTCCCTGGTCCTGTAGTTCGTAGGCCTGGAGCTTCGGCATGAGGCCGATGCCGCGTCCTTCCTGCTGTTCGTAGATGAGGACTCCGGTGCCGCTCTTGGCGATGGAGTGCAACGCGAGTTCGAGCTGCTGGCGGCAGTCGCAGCGCAGCGAGCCGAAGACGTCTCCGGTAAGGCACTGCGAATGGATGCGCACGAGCGGCGGCGTGGAATGGATGTCGCCCATGACGAGGACGACAGCCGACTCCTTGCGGCGGTCAATGCCGGCGGGAGCGGGATCGGTCGTCGCCTCGGGGAAATAGCCTTCGAAGCCGAGAATGCGGAAGTGTCCCCAGCGCGTGGGGAAATCGGCTTCGGCGATCTTTGTGACCTGGGAAGAGCTCACAACTCAATTATAGAGGGTTTGACAGCGGGGGGTTTCGGAACAGCGGTTTCGGGAGTTTCGGAAGTGCGAGATTCACCACAAAGGACACTAAGGCGCACGAAGGAAGAC
>DASPLH010000189.1:0-5527 GCA_035627675.1 Clostridia bacterium | reverse complement strand
TCTCGACCACGTCCTCCTGCACCCGGACGCGCGTGACCATCCAGTACGCAACCGCCGCCGATACCAGCAACCCCGCGAACATCAGCAGGTACACGCGCACGAAAAAGCGCCGTTCGCGCCCGTCATCGGCGACGAAATCGTTCGGAGTTCCGTAGTGAATCGGCTCGGCTACCAGCGTTCGTGCCGGTTCGCCGCGAGGCAGGATTCCGCAGCCTTCCAGTGGAGGCAACCGCGAAGGCGTACCTGGCCCAGGTTGGTTTTCGTCGGACATCGGCGGCGACAGACCCGGTTTAGCTCGCCTTCCTGGGGACAATGTTCCCGTCATTGATATAGAACTGCGCCGAGCAGCAGTCGGATCCGCAGATGATCGGTACCAGTCCCGCCATCTGCCTGCGCGTGATCAATCCCAGCGTTCCGCACTGCGGACACGACAGCACAGCCCAGTACGGGTCGTGTTCGTCCCCTGTCTCGCCGGCGTTCTCGAGGACGAAGATCGTGCCGGGGTTCATCTGTTCCGGGATCCACTCGTTCAGGAAGTTGATCTCAGCGATCATAAAGCCTCCGAGTTGCAGGGTCTGCCCTCTCCCGCGCCGCTCTCCTTGCTCGAATCGGCGGAACGGAGCCGGGAAACTTTCCTGTTGCGCAGCGCCGAACGAAGATCGACTCCCGCATGGCTGGCACGCTTCGCAGATGCGCGCACCACGCGCTTCTTCGGCTGCTGACGTTTGCGGACGCCACCGCCCTGCACTCGCTGGACTGCGTCGCTGAGGCACACGGCCAGCAGCGGCTGTCGCGAGTTCTTCAGGACGTCAATGACGCCACGCTCGGAATCCTCCAGAAAGATGTGCTTGCCGTCCGTCAGCAGGTGAATCTCGGAGTTCGCGGCAGTGGTCTCGACCAGCCGCCGCCCCATTTCCTTCTGCAGGAAACGCATCACCTTGCGCACGCGTTGCAGGCTGAAGCCGCGGCGGCGCAGCTCACAGATAACGGCAATCTCAGCCAGGTCTTCCGCGGAGTACAGCCGGCGATGCCCGGAACGCGACGGGACCACGATCCCACGCTCATCCCACCACTGAAGCTGGCGGGCCGTGATGCCCGTCATCTCCAAAACCTGGTTGGACGTGTAAGTGGCCTCCACCTCGCCGCCTCTCACCCGCCGCGGAGCGGGCTAAAAACATTTCACGATGGAAATGTTTGAAACATCTTAGGCGAGAGTTGTCACCTGTCAAGGTGATTTGTTCGATTCGGGAGAAACGGAAGTAATTACGTCGTACGTGCTGCTCGGTCAAAGAGACGGGAGTCGCCTTGTCGCAATTGTGCAATTCGCCTAGGATTGGCTGCTCCGGAGGTTGACAGCGTTTCCATGTGGAACGTTCTATTAGTCGTGCCCGGCATAGCAGCCGTCATATACCTCTGGTTTCGCGATCACACACGGACGCAGCCTTCTCCAGCCGCTACGGCATTGTCGAGCGTCCTATCGGTGGAGGCGCATGTCGCGGCGCATGCGTTTTCGATGCACCATCGGGAATCGATCTTGGGCAGCCAGCGATGCGGCTGTTTCTACTGCGTCGCAACATTCACCCCAAACCATATTTCCGAGTGGGTCGACGACGGTCAGACAGCTCTATGCCCAAACTGCGGGATCGATAGCGTCATCGGGTCAGCTTCGGGATATCCGATTAGTCCTGAGTTCTTGGGCCGAATGCAACAGCGATGGTTTTGACCTGAGCGGACGTTTGGCGGAAAGGGTCGACACAAAAGGAACGGGCGTGCCTGACGGCACGCCTCGCGACGAGACTTTTGATCGCCTACTTGAGAACCGGCGACAGCTTCTCGGCCGCCAGTTCCCTGCGCTCGCCGGGCTTGAGCGTGATGATCTCGATCCCGAGGTCTTCGGTCGTCTGCCGCAACGCGTCGGGTCTCCCCTTGAGCAGCGGGAACGTCCCATAGTGCATCGGGATGACCGCCTTCGGCTTGAGCAACTGGCAGGCCATGGAGGCTTCTTTCGGCCCCATGGTGAAGTGATCGCCGATCGGCAGGATCGCAACATCCGGCGAGTACAGCTCCCGGATCAGCTTCATATCGCTGAACACGGCGGTGTCGCCCGCGTGGTACACGCGCAGGCCGTCCGAGAAGTGCATGACGTATCCGCAGGCTTCCCCGCCGTAAACGATCGAGCCGTCGTCCTCCTGGATTCCGCAGGAGTGCACAGCGTGCGTCATGGTGATCGCCACGTTCTCGACCACCTGTGTGCCGCCCTTGTTCATCGGGCTGACATTCTTCGCGCCCTTGTTGCCCAGCCATGACGCCAGCTCGAAGATGCCGACAACCTGCGGCTGATGCTGCTGGATGATCCCGACGGCGTCACCGATGTGGTCGAAGTGTCCGTGGCTACAGAGCATCACGTCCACCTTCTTCTGCTGCTTCTCGCCCTCGGGACACATCGGGTTATTCCTCGTCCAGGGATCGACCAGGAATACCTTACCCTCGGGACTCTCGATACGGAACGTTGAGTGGCCAAGCCACGTAACCTGGATGGACATAATCGCCTGCCTTCGATGCTGGAACGTCTGGGAGCCGTTGTACCCGTGAGTCCGGGCAGCCCGGCTGGTCGTCCGATGCGCCTTCCACTAGTCCGTTCTAGCTTCCTTGTTGTTGTTTCCAGCCGCCATAGCCGCCCGCCAACGACACCACGTGACGGAACCCCATGCGCTGCAAGAAGTATGCGGCCAGGGCGGAGCGGCTTCCGCCTCCGCAATACAGAACGATTTTCTTGTTGAGATCGCTGGTGACCTGGTCAATGTTGAGTTCCAGCATCCCCCGGGAGATCGTTGCCGCCCCCGGAATCGTTCCGCGAGCCCAGTCCTCGGGCTCCCGGACGTCGATCAGCGCGAAATCTTCTCCGGAAGCGCGCATGCGACCCAGCTCTGCACAGTCGATCTCCCGAACTTCTTTCTTTACCTCATCAACGAGCTGCTTGAATTGCGGAAGCGCCACGTTATCGTCACTCTCCTCTTTCGACTGACAACGCCCGCAATTCTAGTTTCCGCCCCGCCGCCTCGCAACTGCGGCCCGGCAGGCGTTCGCCCTGCGATTTTTCGTGCCTTGTAGCTGTTAGAATCACGCCTGCGGAAGATCGCAATGCGAAAGAACAGGACCTCAGCCGCCGCTATGATGGATCGCCCAGAGATGAACCCTGCGGGTCATCCGGCCGCGCAATCCAGGATTGACGCCTTCCTGCTCGAAGTCGCAGACATACTCAACGCCACGCTCGATCTCGAGACGCTGCTCCGCCGCGTCGCCGAGGTCGTCCACCGGATCATTGAGTATGAAATCTTTGCCATCCTCCTGCTCAATGAGAAGAAGCAGGAGATGCGCATCCGCTTCCAGATCGGCCACCCACCCGAGGTGGCGGAGCGGATACTGGTCAAGGTGGGCGAGGGCATCACGGGACAGGCGGCGCTCCGGCGCGAAGCCATCCTCGTCAACGACGTATCGACCTCGTCCGACTACATCTCCTCGGGCGCCGAGGCCCGCTCGGAGCTGGCGGTGCCCCTCATCACCAAGAACCGCCTGATCGGCGTCATCGATGTTGAGGCCCCGCAGAAGAACTACTTCACCGAAGAGCACAAGAACGTCCTGTCGCTCATCGCGTCGCGCGTCGCCGTCGCCATCGAAAACGCGCGCCTGTACACGCGGGTTGCGCGCCAGGCAAAACAGCTCGCACTGCTCAACGAGATCAGCCGCGACCTCACGTCGATCCTCGATCTCGACCAGCTGCTGCAACGCATCGGCGATTCCCTGCTCAGGATCATCGACTACCAGATGTTCTCGGTCCTGCTGCTGGACGATACCGGCAGCAAACTCGTGCATCGCTTCTCCCTGCGGTTCAACGAGAGCATTCAGCTGAAACACGATATCCCCATGGGCAAAGGACTTGTCGGCTACGCTGCGGAGCACAACCAGCCCGTGCTCGCCCGCGACGTCACCAAGGATAGGCGCTACCTCGAGTTGAATCCCGAGACGAGGTCCGAACTCGTAGTGCCGCTGGTTTACAAAGACAAGGTGATCGGCATCCTCGACGTCGAGCACACCAAGCGGAACTACTTCACGGAAGAGCACATGCGGACCCTGAGCACGCTGGCCGCCCAAGTGGCTATCGCCGTCGAGAACGCGCGTCTCTACGAGAAGATCGCGCAGCAGGAAAAGCGCCTCGAACAGGACCTGGCACTTGCCCACGAGTTGCAATACCGCCTGCTGCCGCACTGTTGTCCCGTGCTGCCGAACGCGGAACTCGCGGCGAAGTTCACCCCCGCGCGCGCGATCGGCGGCGATCTCTACGACTTCATTCCCTACTCCGGCACATCCAAGACGGCCATTGCAATCGGAGATGTCAGCGGCAAGGGCGCTCCGGCGGCGATCTACGCGGCTCTGGTGAGCGGCATCGTCCGCTCTCACGCGCCGAAGTCTCCCGGCAGCTTTGAGATGTTACAGGCGATCAACGCATCGCTGCTCGAGCGGCCCATCGAAGCGCAGTTCGTTTCGATGATCTACGCCATCTGGGACGACACCGATTACACGCTTCGGATTGCCAACAGTGGCCTGCCCCGGCCGCTCTACTGCCACAACGGAGCCGTGGAACGCATCGAGGCCACCGGACTTCCTCTCGGGCTCTTCCCTGGCGCCGAGTATGACGAGTTCACCTTCCATGCGCATCCCGGCGACGTGTTCGTGTTCTTCAGCGACGGGATCCTCGACGCGCGCGACAGCGAAGGCGAACTCTTCGGACGCGACCGCCTGAAGCAGGTCATCGAGCGTAACTGCTCCCGCACGGCCGACGAGATCGTGACCGAGATTTTTGAAGCGGTGAACCGTTTCGTCGGAACCGTTGAAGCATTCGACGACCAGACGGTCGTCGCCATTCGCGTAAAGGACTGATCACCTCGTTGAAGAAGCGTCTCAACCCTGCCGCCCGGCCCCCTGGATTCTCCTACAAAGCGAACCGAAGCACTCGGGTCCTCCACTGCGACTCCGTGCCGTTGCCGCATTTGGCCGAGCGCTTCGGCACCCCGCTCTACGTGTACTCGGCGAGCGCGATTCGCGAGCGCGTCGAAGCCTTCGGAAGCGCCTTTGCCCGGCACCCGCACACGCTTTGCTACTCCGTGAAGGCGAACTCCAACCTTTCGATCCTCCGCTTCCTCGACCGCCTCGGCTGCGGGTTTGATGTCGTTTCCGGCGGAGAGCTGGAACGCGTGCTGCGCGTTTCACGCAGGGCCGCGCGCCGCGTGGTCTTCTCCGGCGTGGGCAAGACGGCCGCCGAGATGGACCTCGCGCTCAAGGCCGGCATCCTGATGTTCAACGTCGAGAGCGAGGCGGAACTGCTGCTGCTCGCCGCTCGCGCCGCCCGGCTGAAAAAGACCGCGCGCATTGCGCTGCGGGTCAATCCCGACGTCAAGGCTGAAACGCATCCCTACATCACCACCGGCTTGCGGGAACACAAGTTCGGCGTGGCCATGGAACAGGCCCG
>DASPLH010000188.1:0-9037 GCA_035627675.1 Clostridia bacterium | reverse complement strand
TCGCGACTTCTACCGGCTCGGCGTGCGCTACATGACGCTGACCTGGATGAATTCGACAGAGTGGGCGCAGTCGTCGGGAGACGTCAATAAGGACCCGCAGACCGGGAAGCTAAACGATCCCGGCTTGACCGACGCGGGCCGCGCCATCGTGCGCGAGATGAACCGTCTGGGCGTGATGGTTGACGTGTCACACGTCAGCGACCGCACGTTCTACCACGCGCTTACGGTCAGCCGCGCACCGGTGATCGCCTCACACTCGTCATCGCGGGCCATCACGGATCACAACCGCAACCTGACGGACGACATGCTGGTGGCGCTTGCGCGCAACGGCGGCGTGGCGCAGGTGAACTTCAACTGCGGGTTTGTGAGCAACGAGTTTATCCAGCGTGCCCGCAAGTTCCGCGACGAGCATCCGGCGGAGTTCGCGCGCTACCGTGAGTTGAACCGCCAGTACATGGCGACGCACTCGGAAGACGCCAGGAAAGAACTGGACCGGATGGAAGCGCAATTCAGACAGGCGGTCCCGCGGCCCCCGTTCCAGGCGCTGATCGACCACATCGACCACATGGTGAAGGTCGCCGGCGTGAACCATGTCGGCATCGGATCGGACTTCGACGGAGTGGACTGCATGCCGGAAGGAATGGACTCTGCCGCCGACCTGCCGAAGATTACCCAGGCTTTGGTGAAACTGGGGTACTCGGAGCGGGACGTGAGTAAAATTCTCGGCGGCAATCTTCTGCGCGTCTTCGGCGAAGTCGAGCGCGTTGCCCGGCAGATCGAGCGCGAGACGAACGCAGACCGGCGCAAGGAAGTCACACTTCCACCGGCACAAAAACAGTAGGAACCAGGAGGAGCAATGCGTAAGACGATCGTAGTCGCACTTCTCTGCCTCGCGGCAACCGCCTTTGCCGCCGAAAAGACCACCAATCAGCCCAAGGCCATCATCCGCACGAGCATGGGTGACATCCATTGCACGCTGTTCCCCGACAAGGCTCCGATCGGAGTGCAGAACTTCATTGGCCTCGCCAAGGGAACGAAGGACTGGACGCACCCGGCGAGCAAGGCCAAGAAGCAGGGCGTTCCGCTGTACGACGGGACAATCTTCCATCGCGTCATCCCGGAGTTCATGATCCAGGGCGGAGACCCGATGGGAACCGGAACGGGCAATCCCGGCTATCGCTTTCAGAACGAGACCAGCAAGGATCTGAAATTCGATCGTCCGGGCCGTCTGGCGTATGCGAATGCAGGGCCGGACACGAACGGAAGCCAGTTCTTCATTACCGAAGTTCCATACCCGAGTTTGAACGGCGGCTACACGATCTTCGGGCAGTGCGAGGACCGGTCGCTCGTCCAGCGAATCGCCCGCGTGCCGCGCGACTCCAACGACAAGCCGCGGCTGCCGGTCACAATCAATAAGATCGAGATCATCGAACCGGGCACCGCGCCGGCCGCGGACAGCACGGCGAAGACACCGAACAAGTAGTCCGACCGAACGCCGCGCTGCTGCGGCCCGGTGAAAGATCGAAACAAAGGAGAGTTATGGCTCGCAATCCAGGTCTGTATGCCACATTCAACACCAGTGAAGGAACGATCGTCTGCCGGTTGTTCGAGAAAGAAGCGCCGAAGACGGTCGCGAACTTCACCGAACTCGCAGAGGGTAAGCGTGAATGGACGCATCCCCAGACGAAGAAGAAGTCCAAGGAGCCTCTCTACAACGGGACGATCTTCCATCGCGTGATTCCGCAGTTCATGATCCAGGCAGGCGACCCGACGGGGACCGGGTTCGGCGGTCCGGGATACCAGTTCGAGGACGAGACGAAGGGCTCTCCGTATAAGTTCGACAAGGCGGGCAAACTCGCGATGGCGAACGCCGGTCCAAACACCAACGGGAGTCAGTTCTTCCTGACCGTGGCTCCGACCCCGTGGCTGACGGGAAATCATACGATCTTCGGCGAGGTCATCGAAGGCATGGATGTCGTGGATAAGATCAGCACGGTTTCGCGCAACGCGCAGGATAAGCCGTACAAGGACGTGGTGATCGAGTCGGTTGCGATCGAACGCGTGTAGGCCGAGTTGCGCCTCGCTCGAGGCTTGACTTCGGCTTGCGGGTAGCGATAAGGTTGTGATTCGCCGGACGGAGACCCCGTCCGGCTATTTCTTTTGCGCGACAATGCTCGGCCATTCGGCCGGGCATTTTGCTTTTGGAGGAGATATGAGTGCTGCGGACGCGGTAACGCGAGAGGCTGTGAACGCGGGTTTCGTCGCTGAGCAGGTAACGAGGAGCGGGGGCTTCGAGTTGCCGTGTAGCGCGGAGACAGCGTTTCCGTTCTTTAGCCCGGAGGCCGAGCGGCGCTGGGTGGACGGCTGGGATCCGCAACCGGTATTCCCTGCCGCCAGGGACGTGGCGTTCGCTACGAACGCGGTGTTCCGGTTGGAGATGGGCGGAGAGCGATCGGTGTGGGTCGTTCTCAACGTGGATCGTAGCTCACGTGTGGCGGAGTATGTGTATGTCGTGGCGGATTCCCGCGTGGCACGCGTTCGGGTCGAGGTGGCGGAGGCCGGCGCACAGCGTAGTGCGGTCGCCGTGTCGTACACGATTACGGCTCTGAGCGAGCCCGGCAAGGAGTTTGTGCGGCAGTTTACGGAAGAGGCGTACGCGGAGAAGATGAGGGATTGGCAGAAGCGCATCCGCGAGGCGATGGCGCGCTCGTGAGGGAAGCAAGCGCGGGCGAGGACGCCCGCGCCACACTGGTTTCGCGCTTGTCAGATAGGGAGGCGCGCTACGCGTGCAATTTGGATATTTCGGGCCCAAGAGTCCGCGCGAAAACTTTTGGCGCGGACAGGCCCTCAATATGACAACGATCCTGTGCGATCCGGATATTTCGGGGCCCAAGAGTCCGCGCGAAGATTCTGGCGCGGACGGGCCCTCAATATGACAACGAGGTGAACAGGAAGCGCGGCCGAGGACGCCCGCGCCACACGTCCGAAGACACAGAAGCGCGGGCCCGCAGGCCCGCGCTGCTACATCGTTGCGGATCGCGGGCGAGGACGCCCGCGCCACACTAGGACGCCCGCGCCACACTACACGCCGATGACTTTCACTAGTTCCTGGACGGCTCCGGCGGAGCGCTTCAGTTCTTCCTGCTCGTCGTTGGTCAGCTTGATCTCGATGATCTGCTCCATTCCGTTGGCTCCCAGTTTGACAGGGACTCCGACGAACAGGCCGCTGATGCCGTATTCGCCCTGGAGGAACACGGCGCAGGGCAGGATTTTCTTCTTGTCCTTCAGGATGGCTTCGACCATCTCGACCGTGGAGGCCGACGGTGCATAGTAGGCGCTGCCGGTCTTGAGGTGCTTTACGATCTCGGCGCCGCCGTTGCGGGTGCGGTCCACGAGGCGGTCGATGGTTTCCTTGTCCATCAGGTCGGTGATCGGGATGCCCGCGACGGTTGAGTAGCGCGGCAGCGGAACCATCGTGTCGCCGTGCCCGCCGAGCACGAAGGCTGTCACGTTCTCGACGCTGACGTTGAGTTCTTCGGCGATGAAGGTGCGGAAGCGGGCCGAATCGAGCACGCCGGCCATACCAATCACGCGGTTGCGCGAGAAGCCGCTCATCTTGAACGCCGCCTGTGCCATCGCGTCCAGGGGATTGCTGACGACGATGATGATGCAGTTGGGCGAGAACTTCACGACCTTGCCGACGACGTCCTGCATGATCTTGTGGTTGGTGTTGAGGAGGTCGTCGCGGCTCATGCCGGGCTTGCGCGGAATGCCGGCCGTAATGACCACAATGTCGGAGTTTGCCGTCTCCGCATAATCGTTGGTGCCGATGACACGGCAATCTCGCTTCTCGACCGGCATCGCTTCGAGCAGGTCAAGACTCTTGCCCTGCGGGATGCCTTCCATGATGTCGATCAGTACGACATCTGCGAGTTCCTTGGAGGCGATCCAGTGTGCAGCGGTCGCTCCCACGTTTCCGGCGCCGACGATAGAAACCTTCTTACGCATGTAAGTCCTTTCGATTATTCTACGCAGCCACCCCAACGCGCTGCGACCTGCTCTCTCGATACTAAACCGATGGCTGCGAGGGCCCATTCGACGCAAGAAGCTGCCGGCGGATGGCCCTCGCAGGTCCAAAAAGAAACTGGCTACTGCGACGCGGAGGCGCGCAGATCCATGTTCTCGATGATGTGGCTCGCAAACTGGCTCGTGCCGACCTTGGTGGCGCCGTCCATCAGGCGCTCGAAGTCGTAGGTCACCTTCTTCTGCATGATGGTGCGCTCCATCCCGCGCTCGATCAGGCGGGCGACCTCGCTCCATCCCATGAAGTCGAACATCATCACGCCCGAGAGAATGACCGAGCCGGGATTGATGACATCCTGGTCGGCATACTTGGGAGCCGTGCCGTGCGTGGCCTCGAAGATCGCGTGCTGGTCGCCGATGTTCGCGCCGGGGGCGATTCCGAGCCCGCCGACCTGCGCGGCCGCTGCATCGCTGATGTAGTCGCCGTTGAGGTTGGGCGTGGCGAGCACGCCGTACTCCTCGGGACGTGTGACAATCTGCTGGAAAATGGAGTCAGCAATGCGGTCGTTGACGAGCAACTTGCTCTTCCACTGTCCCTTGCCGTGGGACGCGTACAGCGAGTCGAGCACTTCTTTGACTTCCTTGTAGACGCCCTCGCGGAACTCCGGCGGAGCGAACTCCATGCCGGGCTCGATCATCTGCGCGTTCTGCTCAACGGTGAGGTTCGCATCCTTGTCCTTGTTGCCGAGTATCCAGCTCTCGCGCTCGGTGACGGTTTGGGCGCGGAACTCCTGTGTGGCAACCTCGTAGCCCCACTCGCGGAATGCGCCTTCCGTGAACTTCTGGATGTTTCCCTTGTGAACCAGCGTGACCGCCTTGCGTCCGTTCTCGAGCGCGTACTTGATCGCCATGCGAACGAGGCGCTTGGTGCCGGTGATGGAGATGGGCTTGATGCCGATGCCGGAGTCGAGCCGAAGCTGTTTCTTGCCCCCGGCGAGCATCTGCGTGTTGATGAATTCGATGATCCTGTTGGCGTCTGCCGTTCCCTGCTTCCACTCGATGCCGGCGTAAACGTCTTCGGTGTTCTCGCGGAAGATGACGATGTCCATGCGATCGGGACGCTTCACCGGCGACGGAATCCCCTGGTAATACTTCACCGGACGGACGCAGGCGTAGAGGTCGAGGATCTGGCGGAGCGCGACGTTCAGGGAGCGGATGCCGCCGCCGATGGGCGTGGTGAGAGGCCCCTTGATGCCGATGCGCAGGTCGCGGAAGGCATTGACCGTGTCGTCCGGCAGCCAGGTGTCGAATCTCTCTTTCGATTTCTCGCCGGCGAATACCTCGTACCACGCGATGCGCCGCTTGCCGCCGTAAGCCTTCTCGACGGCAGCGTTGAACACGCGTTCCGAGGCCTTCCAGATGTCGCGTCCGGTGCCGTCGCCTTCGATGTACGGGATGATCGGATTGTCGGGGATCTCGAACCTGCCGTTGGAAAAGCCGATCACGCTGCCGTCAGACGGCAACGCAAGGCCATTGTAAGAAGCCATGCATCCTCCAGGGAAACGTATGGGTAGGTCGAAGGCTGCGAGCGCCTGCGTCTGTGAACTGAAGGATGAAGACAAATCCCGCGCATGCGCGGGCCCACATTCCGCGACCGTCCTGTTGCGCGCAGGACAGGATGTCCCAACGCAACAGCACCCCGATTGCAAACGAAATACCTTATCACCGCCGCTGAAGGTGTTCAACGATTGAGAAGCGCACGCGCACCGGGAGCCTCCGCAGGCCGCGAACTGCTCCGATCGCATTTCTAGCGTCCGAGCACGGAATCGTACACGCGGCGGACTTCCGCCATGACTGCGCGGAGATGCGCATCGAGGTCACCGGCGAAATCACGCGCCACGCCTTTCCCTACCAACTCACGGACACTCGCCGCGGCAGAAGCCCCGGTGGGTAGCCAGCGGCGAGGGCGGCCTTCGACGAGGCGGATAGCGTGTTCGCAACACCGCAGGAACTCGGCTGCGGAGGCGAGAGTGGCGGCGTCTTGCGGCGCAAGCAGCCCCGACGAGTGCAGAAACTCCACCCGTGCGGCACTGTTGGCGGCTGGCAGTCGCTTCTGCCCGGCCAGGGCGAGATAGCCGACCGTGAAGTCGAGGTCGTAGATTCCGCCGGGCGAGAGTTTGAGGTCCGGAGAGGACGTTGAGCGTTCCAGGCGTGCGCGCATGGCGCGCAGCTCGGAGCGCAGCGTGTCCGGCGCCTGGGGAGCGACCACGGCGACGAGAGCCGCCTCCCCGAGCCGGCTGTCGCCGGCGATGAATCTTGCTTTCGCGTACGTCAGGCGCTCCCACGCCTGGGCTTCGGACTGGAAGTAGGAGCGCAACTGCTCCGGAGTGACGACGAGCTCTCCATCCTTGCCGTGCGGCCTGAGACGAGTATCCACGGCCATGATGGTGCCTTCGCGAGTGTAGGCCGAGAGCACTTCGACGACGCGCCCGGTGAGCCGGGCGGCTTCGTGGGAGTCCAGGTCGCCGGAGCGGACGAAGACGAGGTCGGCGTCGGAGAGGATGTCGAATTCGTGGGTCCCCAGACGGCCTAGCGCCAGCACGGCAAACCCTTCGGGCGCTCCGGCGATTTGGAGCGCCGCGCCGATGGCAGCGTCGGCGGTTGCGGTGTGCCCGGCAAGGGTGTCCCAGATGCTTTCGTGGTCGAGGACCGGCCTGGCGGTGGTCCGCAGGAGGTTGTGGCGGAAATACGTGCGCAAGGCTCCGGGGTCGTGCGGCACAGGCGTGCTGCGTTCCGGCGCGGCGGTCAGGAGCGCGATGTCCTCCGGATGGCGAACCAGAACGTCGGTAAGAAAGCTGCTGTGGGCAAAAACAGGCAGCGCACGCTCGACGTCGGCGGCGTGGTCCAGCAGCGCCCTGTATCGCTGCGGACTGGTCACGGCTGCACCGAGAAAGCGGTACAGGTTCTTGCGCAGACTCGTGCCCAGTTGGGCAGCGGCCGTGAGCCTGTGGAGCTGAGGAGAGTCGGACGCAAGCCGGGCGAGGATCTGGTTGTAGGTAAGCTGGACGCCGGATGTCGATGAACTCTCCGTCACGCTGCCGGCTGCGTCCTGGTGCTCACGCGTGAACTCCTGCTGGTGAATGATGCGGCCGTAGATGCGCGATGTGGAGTTCATGCGCTGACGCAACTCCTGCTCGAGAGCGTCGGCGGGCACGTCTCCGACCGCGCCGGTGACGGAGCGATACAGCGCTTGCAGTTCCGCCGGCGAAGCCGGGAGACGATGCGTCTGCTGGCCCGCGCGGAACTGGAGCCGATGCTCAACGCGGCGAAGCAGCGTATATGCCTCGTTCAGCGCGTTGAAGTCGCTGCCGCTGATGTGTCCCTTGTCGTGCAGCTTCTGGAGAGAGAACAGGGTTCCGCCGGAACGCAGCCACGGCTCCCGTCCTCCGTAGACGCGCTGCATGCATTGCACCAGGAACTCGATATCGCGGATCCCGCCACGATCGATCTTCACATCGAGGACTGCACGGCCCCGCTCGATTCCGCGGCGGCTGCGGCGCTTCATCTCGTGGAGCGACCCGAGGGCGGTCTCGATGGCGGCGAAATTCAATTCGCTCCGGTACACACGCGGCTGCACGGCCCGCAGAAACTCGCGCGCAAGCCCCTGATCTCCGGCCGAGTGGCGCGCCTTGATAAGCGCCTGGAGCTCCCAATCGCGGGCGCGCCCGGAGTAGTAGAAGAGCGCTTCTCCGACCGGGATCGCAGGCTCGCCCTCCCTGCCCTGCGGACGCAGACGGAGGTCGATGCGGAACACCGGCCCCTCCGCTGAGACACGCGACAGCGTGGTCGTCACGTCCTGCGCGAGGCGTATGAAGTACTCGTGCAGCGAGATGGACATCTTCCCCGCGTCGGGGCCGTCGGCGTAGAGATACAACAAGTCGATGTCGGAGTTGTAGTTCAGCTCGTTGCCGCCGAGCTTTCCGAGCGACACGATGGCGAAGGGCGTATCGACGAGGCGTCCTTCACGGTCGAGGTGCTGCGGAGAGCCGTAGCGGTTGTGCAGTTCGGACTCGCAGGCGCGCAGGGCCTCCTGGATCAAAACATCGGAGAGAGCTGAAATCTCGGCAGTCGTTTCCGCCAGGGTGGCAATGCCAAGGACGTCGCGCAACATGATCCGCACGTATTCACGACGGCGGAAGCGCGCCAGCAGCAACGACAGATCAGCCTCGAAGGACCGCGAACGGAAGCGGGCGAAGCTCTCGCGGAACTCCTCGACGGAGCGCGCATGCTCGAGATGACGGTCGCGAGAAAGAGCCTGAAGCAGGTCCGCGTTTTGGAGCAGCGTGTCGCCGAGCCACTGCGAGTGGCTGAAGACGGCAACGGCATAATGCAGGACTGCCGGGTGGCGCTGGAACAGGCCGATGATCTCGAGGGGCGGCTCGCGCTCAAGCAGCCGCTCGATGTACCGAAGCGCGAGGTCAGGGTCGGATGCCTCGCGGAGAAGCTGCCCGAGAGAACGCAGGAGAGTGGCCGGGATGGTTGGGGCCATGCGGGCGATCGAAGCGCGCGCGCGTGCCGGGTCGGCAAACGGCGCGGACGCGAAGATCGCCTCGGTGTCGAGGGTGCCCGGCTGTGCTCCGCGCTGGCTCACTTGAGTAACGTAGCACGGGGAGTGTGGACGGTTCTCGGATTTGCGCTAACGGAAAAGGAGGCGCGCTGCGCGCGCGTTGTGGTGTCCGCAGAGGATGTACGGCTCCCACACTTGCTCGCTTCGCGAGCAGATGTGGGGCACCAACGGCACCGGTTCAGTTTTTCCGATTCAACTTTCTCCGATTTTCCGATTCCCTATATGTCGTAATACAGAGCGAACTCGTAGGGGTGCGGGCGCAGGCGCATCGCGTTCACTTCCTTGTCGCGCTTGTAATCGATATAGGTGGCGAGCAGGTCCTCGGTGAACACATCGCCCTTCAGCAGGAACTGGTGGTCCGCTTCCAGCGCGTCCAGCGCCTGCTCG
>DASPLH010000187.1:0-3096 GCA_035627675.1 Clostridia bacterium | reverse complement strand
CAGCGAGAACGCAACCACGACCGTGAAGAGATACCTCAACTTTCCCACGATCCGATGGTAACGCGAAGTGTGTCTCGCGCGCAGTCGCAGCCGTGAAACTGAGGTATTAACCGGGGTAATTGGCTCCGAGAAGTTCCTTATTGTTCTCGGCGAGGACCCTTATCAGCTCGCTGCCGAAGTAATCCACGTCGGCAACGGCGTTCCCGAAGCGCTTCTGGTACGCCGCCCGGCTCTTCTCGATGTCGTCGCGGAGCCGGTCGTACAGGTCGCGATTCTGCCGGCCGTCGTTCACCTTGCCCTGGTTGTAAAGCTTGATCTCCTCCACCAGGAGCTTGGCAAAGCGGCGTGCCTTGGAGTGAATCTCGCTCTCTCCGACCGGAGGCGCAGGCGCGGGCGGCGGCTCTGGCGCGGGAGCCGGAGGCTGCGGCTGTGCATAGCTCGCCGGAGCGGGTGCAGTTGCACCCGGGCTGGCACTCGCCACGGCGGCCGATGCGGATTCCTGCGGGGCCGGCGGCGGTGCGGGCTGCTGGACCGGGTGGGGCGCGGGCTGTTCCAGGCTCTTGCGAAGGGCAAGCACTTCCAGCCACAGGGAGGCGCTGCGAACGAGCAGTTCGAGCGCGGAGACGTTCACGGAGGCCGCGTCGCCGTCGCCGCCGTCGGCGTAGAGCAGCGCGGCGACGCGCTCGCGCACGATTAGCGGGAATACAACACAGTTTCCCTCGGCCGGCGCGCCGAACTGATGGACGAAGCTCGACTCGAACTCATATGCCGAGCCCGCCGCGGGAGTCTGCGTGCGAATGGCTCTCTCGGCCAGGCCGGCGCCGGCATTGATCTGCGCGCGGCGGAACGCATCCGGGTCGAATCCGCGCGCTTGCCATCCGGAGGCCGTGGCTCCACGAACGACGAACAGGCCGGTGCGTCCGCTGAACTTCTCGGCCCCGTTCAGGAGCGCGTTGAGGATGTCGCTTTGCGCGCTGACGTCGTGAATGGACGCGACCGCCGCGTTGAGCACGCCGGCCGTCGAGGCGCCCTGCTCCGCGTGTGCGCTCGAGGTGAGCTCCTGCACGACGGCCTCGACGACTGCCCCGCGCAGGGATGACAACTGGCGCGAAATCGCGTCTTCCGCGGCGCGTTCGACCGCATCTTTGAGTTTCTGTGCGTCCATCATGTCGGGGAACACTGTTCCAGCCCGGATTATAGGGAGTGACCCGCCACTGTCAACGGTACCAACGAGTATGTACCTCGCCTGCCCCGGTTACCGCTTCACCGGGTTTTAACGAGACGGCTCCAACGGCGACCATTTACAATGCAGTTTCGGGAAGGCCGTGCGCCGAAAATCCTGAATCAAGAACAGCATGGAAGCCATCGAATCCAAAGTAGGAGAGCCTGCAAGCGACGAGACGTTACTCGTCCAAGCGGCCAAGAACGGCGACGTTACGGCATTCGAGGACCTTGTCCGCCGATATGACCGGAACGTCTTCCGGATCGCGCAGCACATCACGCAGAACCGCGAGGACGCGGAAGACGTTGTGCAGGACGCATTCCTGAAGGCGTACCAGAATCTCGGCCAGTTCCAGGGGCAGTCGAAGTTCTATACGTGGCTGGTTCGGATCGCCGTCAATGAAGCCCTGATGCGCTTGCGCCGCCGGCGGCCGGAGCGCATGGTTTCGCTGGACGAGGACGTCAAGACGGAAGAGGATTCCATGCCGCGCGAAGTCGCGGACTGGGCTCCGAACCCGGAACAGCTTTACACGCAGGCGGAGTTGAAGGACATCCTGTCGAAGACGATCCAGGGATTGCCTCCAAGCTTCCGCACCGTTTTTGTGCTGCGCGACGTGGAAGGACTCTCGACAGAGGAAACGGCAAACGCGCTGGACCTCAGTGTTCCGGCCGTGAAGTCCAGACTTTTGAGGGCCCGGTTGCAGCTGCGCGAGCGCCTCACAAAGTACTTCAAGAAGCGTGATGGAGATGGCCGACAGTGAAATGCGCTGAGTTCTTGAAAGAGCTAACCGATTATCTCGACGGGGTCATCGACACCCGCACAAAAGCCGAGTTGGAAGAGCACCTTCAGTGGTGTCACAACTGCTTTGTGGTCTGCAACACAACTCAGCGCACGATCGAGATCTACCGCGACCAGCAACTGTACGAGCTTCCTGAAGACCTTCGCTCGCGACTGCGGGCCGCAATCGTTTCCAAGTGCGAACACCACAAGAACGAGAAGCCCGGCGGCTAGCCGGGCCTTCTTCTTTCCCCTCTCCCTTCCTTGATGTGGTTACCGCCGCCGTCGCCCTCCCGTTCTCTTGACACCACCTCTGGCTTCCGGCCCCACGTTTCGTGTGCAAGTCTTACGCGATCCCGCTAAGTTGCACATCCTGCACCAAATCTAGTTCCCGGCAGCAACGAACCTTTTTGCGGCGGAAACGAATCTAAAGGATTGAAAGTAGCTGCTGGAGAAACACGGGGTGCGGTGAAAGGGTTCCGTCCCAAAGGGGTGTGGTGATGATCGCGAACCTGTTCGACATGGTGTTCGGTTGTTGGCATAAGAACTACAGTTTTCCCATCACGGCGAAGGGGAGCAAGAGACAGTCCCCCGCGGCCAGTGTCACGGGAACCTACGTGGTCTGCCTGGACTGCGGAAAGGAATTCGCGTACGACTGGCAGAACATGAAGGTCGTTTCCGAGGGCGCGGCCTCCGAGAACGTCAAGTGGCACGCGCATAAGGCCGCGAAGGCCGCGTAGCAAGCGAGACGAGGTGTTTCCTCGCTTTCGCCGGCGGAGACGGGGCGCAACTCACGCGCCCCTTGCACTTCGCGGATCGCTTCCGGTGACGTTGTGAGCAGCGTGGCAACTTGATCGTGAGGGCAGGATTCCCATGTCCCAGTACGCAACGGCGGACCCCATGTCCAATTGGCTTCACAAGAACCTGGTCTCAGCAGTCGCGCTCTTCGCCTACGTCGTGATGGCGATCATGTTCGCCGAGCAGACACGCGTGGTTGAGAACCAGCGAACCCTCATCAAGCAGCTCTACAACGACAACGTGGAACTGACGGCGCTCAAGATGCAGCAGATCAAAAACAAGCATCCGAAGTGACCGGC
>DASPLH010000186.1:0-3558 GCA_035627675.1 Clostridia bacterium | reverse complement strand
CCACGGCCCTGGACCTCCACCACCATCTGGAACGGAACCTCGTACTTCGTTCCGCCAGCGGCGGGATCGGGCGTGATTGTGGCGTCCCAGCGGCCGATGACCGGGGGAAGCACCGGCGGATTTTCCGGCGCTGGTTCTGTTCGAGATTGCGGTTGAGACTGCGCGGAAGCGGCAGCCGAGAGCAGGACCACGATCAGGAAACGGCGCAAGGCGTACATGAGGACTGAAAGAATACCGCAAATGAAAGCCCCGGCCGCGGCCGGGGCTCACCGAGTGTAGCTTCGGACTGCGCCAGCGTGGGCAGGAGCGAGACAGCCCGATGCGAATGTGTAGGGGATAGCTTCTCTGTCCGCGCAAACGCGGTGCTGCGAGGAACCGAGCGGCAGGTTCCGATGAACCGTCGAGTCCTCAACGGCTACCTTATGCGGCGCCAGAGTGAGATCGTCGGTACTGCTGCTCCAGTTGCTCCATCTGGTCTTTCAGACGCAGCTTCATCTTCTTGAGTCGGATTTCTTCGAGTTTATCTTCTTCGCTGAGGTAGGGCTTCGAGACGAGGGAGTCTAAGCGCTGGGCGTAAGTTTGGTGTTCCTGAACCAGGCGACGAAAATCGTCGTTGCTGGACAGGAGAAGATCGCGTATCGGAGAGGCCATTCACACCTCCTGACCTGAAATTAGGTGAGGTCGAGGCTAGCACCGGGGTCAGGGGCGTTCAACTGATTTCGAGAGCTGGAAGGTCGAAAAAACTTCGAGCACCAGGGCGTCCTCGTCGGGATTCCGATAGTAATTCCGTCGCCTTCCCGCCTCGACAAATCCCCACTTTTCGTATAGCCGCCGGGCCGGCTCGTTCGACTCGCGCACTTCGAGGAATATGCGCTCAGCGCCTTCCTGGCGCGCAAGTCTCAAAGCTTCGCCGAGCAGGCGGTCTGCCATTCCGCGCCTCCGCGCGGCCGCATCGATGACCACGTTCTCGATCTCCCATTCGCTGTCACCCACGAACAAAATCAGGAAGCCGTGAACGCCGGGCGCGATGCCGTCCAACGCGCCGGTCTCGATCACCAGCGCGACGCGCCGCGGCGATGCCGTCCTGAAGATCGACGCATAGCTCGCTTCGGTCCAGTGCGCTGCGCTCGCGGACGCGCGCTCGATGGCCATCATGCGCGGGACATCGCCGGGACTGGCTTCGCGGATCAGCAACGGATCATCGGCTGCCGGGCTTCGGAGCGGAAAAGATCTCCGCATCGGAGCGGCGGATGTAGTTGGCGTCGAGTTCCTCTACGGGTGTGATCAGTCCGGCCGCGAACTTCATCGCGCCCAAGCGCGCGAACTGGTCCGCTCCGGGGCGCACGACCAGCTCGACGGGCGCACCCGCATCCTGAACCTTCGCCTGGATAGCAGCGTCGGGCGTGAACGTGGCCACCGGAAGTCGCCCACGCAACGAGGCGGTGAAGTCGTCCACAGCGGCCAGGGCCTCATGGACAGGCGTCACCGGCCAGACCGATTGCGGGTTCAGGCTGTACTCGCCGACATAGACCTCTGCGCGCTGGGCGTCGAGCGCCGCGATGACGGCCCCGGTTCGCCCCGTCCCGGCGGCGATCGCTTCCAGCACCGAGATGGCGACGACCGGCTTGCCGAACGCCTCCCCGAGGGCCTTCACCGTCGAGAGTCCCACGCGCAGTCCGGTAAACGAACCGGGGCCGGAGGCAACCGCGAACAGGCCGATGCCGGTCTTCCTGATCTTCGTCTCGTCGAGCGCGCGGTTCAGCAACGGGATGAGTTGTGCGGAGTAGGTTCCGCCGGCGACTGGAACGAAACGCAGCACCTGGAGGGATTCGAACGATGCAGGAGTAGTGCCTGGTTCCCAGTGCGCAAGGGCCAGCGAGCCGTCGCGTCCGGAGGTATCGATGGAGCAGATGATCATTCGCGCGTCGTGTCAGCCCACGCCCAACGGCATCTCCTCGCAGAGTTCGAGCAAAACGCCGCCCGTGCTGGAAGGGTGGACAAAGATATAGGAACGGTTCCCAGCTCCGATTCTAATCTCGTCGCTGACGAAACGCGTACCGGCAGCCTTGAGTTTCTCGATGGTCCTCGGCAGATCGGTGACGCGAAGCGCCACGTGATGCAACCCTTCGCCCCTGCGCTGGACAAACCGCCCTATAGGCGAGTCTTCCCCGCGGGCCTCGATCAGTTGCAGACGACTGTCGCCGACCACGACGCCCGCCACACGAACGCTCTCGGCCTCAATGGTCTCTGCGGGAAGAATATGCATTCCAAGCTGTTCGTAGAACTTGCGGGCGTGTTCGAGGGAGCGGACGGCGATACCCAGATGATCGAGGGTGAACATGGAACATCAGACGCCGGCGGCCGTCTGATTGTTGCGTGTGCCTGAGCGTGCTTCTGCCAGGCATCCGGAGCGCGGCGTACTTTCCTCCTTGACCCTGATCTCTGGCCTGAGTACACTCCGCGCGGTTTCGTCCAAAACTCATCTCCACGGAACGGAAACAACCATGCCATCTCTCGTGCACCCGAAGGAGCAGGCCTATTTCGTTATCAGCCTGCTGGTCAGCATCTCTGCGTATATCGGTGTCATCGCGCTGGCAATGACATCGATCGAAAGCGTCGCGGTGTTGCTGGTTTACGGCGGCCTTGGCCTCATGCTCGTGTTCATCGCGAAGGCATTCTTTATCGGCCATGTTCGCGGAAACGGCATTCGTGTCTCGCCTATTCAGTTGCCGATGGTCTTCGAGTCGGCGCAGCGCATGAGCGAGAAAATGGGACTGCACGCAACGCCCGCGGTCTTCGTTCTTCAGTCGGGAGGCATGATCAACGCGTTCGCAACCCGCTTCCTCGGACGCAGCTTCGTGATCCTCTACTCGGATGTCGTCGAACTCGCCATCTCGAAGGGGCAGGCCGAACTGGACTTCATCATCTGCCACGAACTGGCGCACCTGCACCGCAAGCACCTCATGTGGCGTACAGTCCTGCTTCCGGCAAACATCATCCCTCTGCTCGGAGCCGCCTACTCGCGGGCTTGCGAGTACACTTGTGACCGCTACGGAACGCACTACGTCCCGGCGGGCGCCGTGGGTGCGATGCTGGTACTGGCCGCCGGCAAGCACCTTTATCCGCATGTGAACGCGCACGCCTTCGCCCAGCAAAGCGCCACCGAGACAGGTCTGTGGGTCTGGTACGCGGAGAAGTGCGCCAGCCATCCTCACCTCACCAAGCGTACCGCCGAGGTGGTGTCATTCCTGGCTGGCACGAATCAAAACACCGCGGCCTACAGCGCGACTCAGGGAAGTTAAGCTTTGCCGGGAGGCCGTTCCCGAGGGACTACCCGTTGCCGTTAACTCGCGAGACGATCTCCTCAACCAGCGTGTAGGGGTCGCGCTGGTGCTCGGCGACCTCGGTCGCGAAGCGGGTAGCGTCTTCTGGACTCATGTACTCGCGCACGACTCTGTGCAGCACCTCATCGCGCAGCATCTCGAGGATTCGGTGCGCCAATTCTCGATGCGGCGGCGCTGGCCGAGTTCGCTGGACGACAGGAACTCTTCGTATTGC
>DASPLH010000185.1:0-3208 GCA_035627675.1 Clostridia bacterium | reverse complement strand
CGAACTTCTCCACGCTGAAACCCTTCGAGTTCGAGTGCAGATAGATGACGGCGCCGCGTCCCTCGCGGGCGATCATGCGCATCGATTGTTCGAGCACGTTGCGACACTCGCACCAAGTGGCGGCAAAAACGTCGCCGACGAGGCAATGGGTGTGCATGCGGACCAGCGTTGGACGCTCAGGCGTCTTCTCGACGTCTCCCTTGACGAGCGCCATGTGCGTCTCGCCGTCGAGTTCTGATTGATAAGCGACGAGGCGGAACTCTCCGAAGCGCGTCGGAACCATCGCTTCGCCCTGGCGAACGACGTAGCGCTCGTTGGCCATGCGGTAGCGGATGAGTTCGGCCACCGTAAGCATCTTCAGGTCGTGCTCACGGCAGAATTCCTTCAGCTCCGGCACGCGGGACATCGTGCCGTCGTCGTTCATGATTTCGCAGATGACACCGGCGGGCACCATGCCGGCCAGGCGCGCGAGATCGACACTGGCCTCGGTCTGACCGGCGCGCACGAGCACTCCGCCGCGACGGGCGCGCAGCGGAAACATGTGTCCGGGGCGCGCGAGATCGCGGTACGTCGTGTTGGGCGAGATCGCGACCTTGATGGTGTGCGCGCGGTCCTGTGCTGAGATTCCGGTGGTGACACCATCGCGGGCGTCAATCGACTCGGTGAACGCGGTGCCGAAGTTCGACGTGTTCTCCGGCGACATGGGTCCGAGCCGGAGGTAGTCGAGGCGCTCCTCGGTCATGGCGAGGCAGATGAGTCCGCGTCCGTATTTGGCCATGAAGTTGATGGCCTCGGGCGTGATCTTCTCGGCGGCCATGGTAAGGTCGCCTTCGTTTTCGCGGTCCTCGTCGTCAACAACGACGATCATCCGCCCGGCGCGGATCTCTTGCAGCGCGGTGGGAACGTCACAAAATGGGGATTGCGGAGTCATTCGGAACTGCAAAGATTTTAGCAGCCATACGGGATTGCCGCTCATTGGGGGCAATTACCTCAGCGGCTAAAGCCGCGTGCGGCTGCGCTTTTATGCAGGCCTGAAGGCCTGCTCCACCCTTTGATTCGACATCCGCTCGGTGCCCCACGTCCGCCCTCTTTTGGCGAACGCGGGAGGTCGGGACAATCCCACATTTGCTCGCTGCGAGAGCAGATGTGGGGCACCAATCTCGTGCACGCCCCCTTCCGCACCTCTTGCATCTTGTGCCGGTCGGCCCGGAACCCTGCGGGGCCCACATCCGTACTATTCCGGGAAGGCTTCTCCCGCCGGCGAGCTGGCGGGTGACTTCCGATGTGCTCGCGCGTCTCTGCTGTAGTACCCCGCCCTGTTCCGCGGGACCACTCCCAAGAGGTGAAGAATGCGACGTTTGCTTGCAGTACTCGCGTGCGGACTGCTGACCTTTACATTGTCAGCCGCAGCGCAGCAACCAACGGCTTCCGCTCCGAAGCTCGAGAAGTTCGACCCGGCACTCATCGACAAGGATATCGATCCCTGCACAGACTACTTCCAGTACACCTGCTCGAAGTGGAACGCTACGCACCCGATCTCGCCTGACCTCCCGGCGCACACGACGGCGACTCCGCTGCTGCTGTGGAACCAGACGATCCTGCGCGAGACGCTGGAAAAGGCGGCGGCAGACAAGTCCGCCACGGGCAGCGAACGCCAGATCGGCGACTACTGGCAGGCCTGCATGGACCAGGCCGGCCGCGATGCCAATGGCAAGAACTGGCTGGCAGCCGAGCTGAAGGTCATCGACGGGCTCAAGAGCAAGAAGGATCTTGCGCGCGTGCTGGCGCACATGCACCAGACGTTCCCGGCCGCGTGGCAGGGGCAGGACAACTTCACCAATGCGCCGGTGTTCGGGTTCGGTCCCGCGCAGGATTACGCCGATGCGAGCAAGGTCGTCTCCGGCGTTGACCAGGCCGGCGTGGGCTTGCCCTCGCGCGATCACTACCTCGACAACAGCGAGCGCATGAAGCAGATCCGCCAGGCCTACCTGAAGCACGTGCAGCAGATGATGGAGCTTGCGGGCGAGTCGCCGGCCCAGGCCGCAAAAGACGCGCAGATCGTCATGATCATGGAGACGGCCTTTGCGAACGCCGCCATGGACAACGTGAAGCGTCGCAGCCCGGAGAACACCTACAACAAGCGGACGCTCGCGCATATCAAGTCGGCGGTGCCAAGCTTCGACTGGGACGCGTACTTCAAGGCGCTGAACGCGCCGGCGCCCGAGTTCTACATCGTTTCGACTCCGCAGTTTATGGACGCCCTGGAACAGCAGATCAAGTCGCGTCCCATCGAGAGCTGGAAGGCGTATCTGCGCTGGTGGGCGGTGCATAGCGCGGCCGGTCTCCTGGGCGAAGATTTCGTCCAGGCAAACTTCGACTTTTACGGCAAGACACTGTCGGGCGTCCCGCGGATCCTTCCGCTGTGGCGTCGCTGCGTGCAGTCGGCCGACCGGTCGCTGGGCGAAGCGCTTGGGCAGGCATACGTGAACAGGGCCTTCCCGCCCGAGAGCAAGGCCAAGGCCGTTGAACTCGTGCGGGACATCCGCACGGCCCTGAATCGCGACATCCAGGAACTCGAGTGGATGACACCGGCAACCAAGAAACAGGCGGCCGTGAAACTGGAGGCCATGGAGCAGAAGATCGGCTATCCGGACCAGTGGCGCGACTACAGCTCGGTGAAGATCACGCCCAACAACCACCTGGCGAACGTTGCGGCGGCCACGGCGTTCGAAATGCAGCGCCAACTCAAGAAGATCGGCAAGCCGGTGGACCGCACCGAATGGCTGATGACCCCGCCGACCATCAACGCCTACAACGACCCCCAGAAGAACTCCATCAACTTCCCGGCCGGCATTCTCCAGTTGCCGTTCTTCAACGGCGAACAGGACGCGCCATTGAACTACGGTGCGATCGGCATGGTGATCGGACACGAGATCATCCATGGCTTCGACGACGAGGGCCGCAAGTTCGACGCGAAAGGCGACCTGCGCGACTGGTGGACTCCGGAAGACACGAAGAACTACGAAGAGCGCGGCAACTGCATCGCCAAGCAGTACACGGGCGAGGATGCTATCACCGGCGCGCAGCGGAACGGACGCCTGACGCAGGGCGAAGACACGGCCGACAACGGCGGCATCCGGCTGGCGATGATGGCGCTGGAAGAGAAGTACAAGCGGGATGGAAAGTCGCTGGACACTCCCGAGGCCGA
>DASPLH010000184.1:0-7330 GCA_035627675.1 Clostridia bacterium | reverse complement strand
CGCTCTTGCCGACGCCGGCACAGCCTGAAGCGCACTCGGTGAGCCCCGGCCGCGGCCGGGGCTTTCATTTGCGGTATCCTTTCAGTCCTCATGTACGCCTTGCGCCGTTTCCTGATCGTGGTCCTGCTCTCGGCTGCTGCCTCAGCGCAGTCTCTCCCGCAATCCCGGACAGAACCAGCGCCTGAAGATCCGCCGGTGCTTCCCCCGGTCATCGGACGCTGGGACGCCACGATCACGCCCGATCCCGCCGCTGGCGGAACGAAGTACGAGGTTCCGTTCCAGATGGTGGTGGAGGTCCAGGGCCGTGGATTGCGCGGCTTCCTCGTCAACGGCACGGACCGCATCCCGTTCTCGCAGACCATCTGGAACAATGATCGGATCACGTTGCGGCTGGAGCAGTACGACGGCGAAATCTCCGCGCAGTGCGACAGCAAGCGCTGCGAGCACCTGGAAGGCGAGTACCGGCGGATGACCAGCGCCGGATTGCGGCGCTTCAAGGTCGTAGCGCGACGCCATCCCGTCGAGGTCACGGGCGAAACCCTGCCGTGGACCTGGCCGTCGCTGGAAGGCCAGTGGACGATCACCCAGGTCCGGGGGCCAGAGAATCCGGATCGAGTCGCGCCCGCCCGCTTCGAGCAGAAGGCCGCCATGGCTCAACACGGTGGAGGCGCTGCTGCCGAAGTGAACGGAACCATCGCTCCCGTCTCCGGCGACTACGGCCTGCTGCACGGCCGCGTTTGGGTTGAGAAGAAGGAGGACACGGCCGCCAGCTTCGAACTCTCCCGCTTCGACGGCGTCCACCTGGTGCTCGTCCAGGGACAGATCCAGCGCGATGGGACCCTTGTGGGGAAACTGACGACCGGGCCGAAGTCTTCCTTCGATATCACCGGGGTAAAGAGGGCGGCCCCGGCCAAGACAGGCACTCCAGAGGAACCGAATCCCGAGACCGTCACTCGGGTCAAGGACCCCGCGCAGCCCTTCCAGTTCCGCGCCCTCGATCTCAGGACCGGCAAGCCGGTCACACAGTCAGACCCGCGGTTCCGAGGCAAGGCGCTGATCGTCGACATCTTCGGGACGTGGTGTCCGAACTGCCATGACGAGGCGCCGCTGCTCTCGGACCTGCACAACCGCTACCGGGAACAAGGCCTCGAGATCGTCGGCCTCGCCTATGAGTACACGCCGGACCGCGCGCGCAGCGCTCGCCTGATCGACCTCTACCGCAAGAAGTACAACATCGGCTTCCCCCTGCTGCTGGCGGGAACGACGGATGAGGGACAGATCGAGAAGACGCTGCCACAACTGGTGAACTTCTCCGCGTATCCCACGACGGTCTTCATCGACCGCGAGGGAAAGGTGCACGCGATTCATTCAGGGTTCGCCGGTCCGGCCACCGGCAAGTACGAAGAAGTGAAACACCGGTTCGAGGAGCTGGTTCGGCAGATTCTGAAATGAGCAGCAGAAGGTCGCGCAGCCTGTTGGGAGTTCAGGCCGGTTCTTCGACGCGCCGGCTGGGCTCGCACGCCGCGAGCCGCCTCAGGCAGTCGGAAGCGGCTGCCTCGGCCTCTGGAAACGAGTGCTCTTGGCCCCAGTAGAGCACGTCGGCGGAACCGATCTGCTGCACGATCCAGTGAAATATGGGGTTCGGCCCACGCCGGTCGGCGAGGATGTCGGCGATGTAATCGCCGACCATGAGCCGCGTGTTGGGGTGTTCCCCGCCGCCGATCAGATCGATGCGTTGTAAATCCATAACGCAGTTCCGAAAAAAGATGAGATGAGTGTTCCGGGACAGCGGCTGCCTACGGCCCGATGTACCTCGGTAACCCTTTATTTGGTTACTCTTAGTTACGATGTGTGAGCTACATCACAAACGAACGTCTGTTCAGCGTGTGATTGCAATCACTGCAAGGCGCAGGGGTCGCACGCACAATGTGTACATTCAAAACCCTCACCGGACCTGGGAAGGTTCGGTGTTTCATATGGGCGTGAACGGCATTCGTGCCCTCCCTCAACTAACCCCCGCCCGTTCATGCCCGGGACTGATCTTCAAAAGCTCACGCCAGTGCGTGGGCTTTTGCTTTTTGGGGGAACGTTTTGGGGTGACTTGCGCGACAGGGCTCCGGCCAGGATCGGCCGGTCTGTCAGGTCTGCGACCACTCGCACGTACGGTTGCAGGGGTGTAGCTAGATAGCCTCGGTGGACGAGACTGCCTTGGTGAGATCGGGGGCTATGGCGCGCTGCACTCCGATGCCCGTCATCGCCTGGCGCCGGGCGATGGCAAACGCGATCAGTTGGGCGAACAGGCGATTGCGCTCCAGCGCGTAGGTGGTGGGCTCGTACGGCTCCCGGAAGTGGCAGGCCAGCGAACCGAGGCAGTCGCCATTCGCATCCAGCACGGGGACAGAGAACGCCGCGCGGATGCCGCTGGCGCGTGCGGCCTCGCGACAATCGGCGAACAGCGGGTCGGTCAGCATGTCGCACACGGTCCACGGCACCTTGTGGAGCGCCGCGCGGCCGCAACACTGCGTTCCGAGCGGCACTTCGGCGCACCCGGCCAGGTACTCCTCGGGCAGATTGTAGAGAACGCAAGGTGTCAGAACGCCACGCTTCGCGTCCAGCAGATACAGCGACCCACCGTTGCTGCCCACGCACTCGCTGGCGACCTTCACGAGATTCTCAAGCGTGGCTTGCAGGTTCGCGCTCTTGGCCACGTACTCGAATCCCCGAACCAGAAACTTCGAATCCTCAGAGCTGAATGACATCGCTGACACCCCTACTCATGTGTCTCATTCTATGCTGAAAACCGGCTGGGAAGCCTTCCGGGGCCGGGGTTTCGCAACTTCGTTTTCAGCCCAGGAAACAAGTTGGACGAGTTACGCCTTCTGTGAGTTGAAGTAAGTGAATTCTTGCAGCTTCCTAGTGGCTTCGTTCGCGTCCATCGCACGGAAGGCGGCGTTAGCATGGCCGAACTTTCAAGTGGGGTATGCGTGCCGTCCAACGATCAATACGCCGTTCGAAGAATCAATGCAGGCAGGCCTTTGAGCGAGGTGACGTGCATTGTGTGCCGCAAACGGCTGGGTTGGGCGTGGGACGAGCAGCACGTCGAGGTGCTGGAGGCTGCGCACACCCCTAGATGTCCTGAGTCGGGTCGCGAAGCTGCGTAGCGGACCGGCAAGGCCGAGAAAACGGTGCAACGGCAGGTGCAGGCGAACCGCCTGCCCTTTGTAGCTAAAGCTTGGGATGCCGCGAACCCGGAGCGGGCGAAGTGAGGCCGGGTAAACAGGCGTAAATGAAAAAGGCAGGCCCGTTGAGCCTGCCCTTTGTTCTTTCCCGGTACAGCTTAGCTGTATTGCACCTTGCGGTCGCCCTTGACGATGCGGCCGATGGTGTAGCCCTTTTCGCCGGCACGTTCCAGGATGCTCTGGACCTTCTTGAATTTCTTCGCCGGGACGACAAGGATCATGCCGATTCCCATGTTGAAAGTGCGCATCATTTCCGCCTGCTCGATGTTTCCGAGCTTTTGCATGTGCTCGAAGATCGGCAGCACGGGCCAGGATCCGAGTTCGACGACGGCTCCGCAGCCCTTGGGCAGCACGCGGGGCAGGTTCTCGGTGATGCCGCCGCCGGTGATGTGAGCCATCGCGCTGACGGCTTCGCCCTCCACCACGCGGCGAACCACCGGCCAATAGCTCTTGTGCTGCTTCATCAGCTCGTTGCCGACCTTGCCCTTCAGTTCGTTCACGTACGTTTCCGGAGAATATCCGGCGACGGTGAAGAGCAGCTTGCGGGCAAGCGAGTATCCGTTCGTATGCAAGCCGGTCGAGGGCAGTCCGATGAGCACATCGCCCGGTTGGACGGTCTTGCCGGTCACGATGCGGTCGCGATCCACGGCCCCGACAATAAAGCCGGCGAGATCGTATTCGCCCTCCGGATAGAAGCCCGGCATCTCGGCCGTCTCACCGCCGATGAGCGCGCAGCCGTTGTGCTTGCAGGCGTCGGCGACACCCTGCACGACCTTCTCGGCGATCTCCGGTTCGAGCTTGCCTACCGCGAGGTAATCCATGAAGAAAAGCGGCGTGGCGCCCTGCACGGCGATGTCGTTGACGCAGTGGTTGACGAGGTCGCCGCCGATGGAGGAGTGCAGACCCATTTCAAATGCGATCTTGAGCTTCGTTCCCACCCCGTCAACGCTGGAGACGAGCACGGGGTCGCGAAACTTCTTCTTGTCGACCTGGAAGAGGCCGCCGAAGCCGCCAATCTCGCTGAGAACACTCTTGTTGAAGGTGCGGTGAGCGAGGTACTTGATGCGCTGCTTGGTCTTGTTTGCGCTATCGATGCTGACACCGGCGTCGGCGTAGGTGATTGTGTTCTGTTCCATGGGTCGAGGCCAAGGTTCCGTGCGGGGTAGATTGTCAGGGAGTCCGCGAAACTCGATTGTAGCAGGAATACGGGTTTCCGGGCGTTCCGCGCCGGTCCTGATGGAAGATCGATGGCTGTGGACTGCGCCGCGCACGTTCGGTTTCGCATGGTTCCGTTTTCGGCCCTGCGCCTCAGCTTGCCGCCCGCGGCAGGGGCTCTGAATCGAGGGTGTCCATATACACTGTTGCGTACCGCGAGAGGGGTACGCACTCATGGGTGTTACGAATCCTCCTTCTACTTCCAGAGTCTCCAAATCAAGCAACCAGACCACCCAACGCGATCCGGCGCATGACGTGCTGCGTTCGGACCGGCATCCACTCGATCCCATCTTCAAACCGGCCAGCGTAGCTTTGGTAGGCGCAAGCGAGCGCGTGGGCAGCGTGGGCCGCACGGTGTTGTGGAACCTGCTCAGCAGCCCCTTCGGCGGAACCATCTATCCGGTCAACCCGAAGCGCCCGAACATCCTCGGCATCAAGTCCTATCCATCCGTGCGCGAGCTGCCCGAAGCTCCGGACCTCGTGGTCGTGACCACTCCGGCCGAGACCGTGCCGGGAATCATGCGCGAGTGCGTGGACACGGGCGTGCGCGGCGGCATCGTGATCTCCGCGGGTTTCAAAGAGGCCGGTCCGCGCGGGCGGCAGCTTGAGTCCGAAGTCATGGACGTCATCCGCGGCAAGATGCGGATCATCGGTCCGAACTGCCTCGGCGTGATGAATCCGCTGCAGGGCATGAATGCTACCTTCGCGGCCACCTCGGCGCGGCCAGGCAACGTGGCGTTCATCAGCCAGAGTGGAGCGCTCTGCACGGCGGTGCTCGACTGGAGTTTGAAAGAGAACGTCGGCTTCAGCTCCTTTGTCTCCACCGGCTCGATGCTGGATGTGAGCTGGGGCGACCTCATCGACTACTTCGGCAATGACCCGCGCACGCATTCCATCGTGATCTACATGGAATCGATCGGCGACGCGAAAGCCTTCCTCAGCGCGGCCCGCGAGGTCTCTCTGACCAAGCCCATCATCGTCATCAAGGCCGGACGCACGGCGGCCGCGGCCAAGGCGGCCGCGTCGCATACCGGATCGCTGACGGGCAGCGATGACGTGCTCGACGCCGCCTTTCGCAGGGTGGGCGTGCTGCGCGTGAACTCCATCGCCGACATCTTCTACATGAGCGAGGTGCTCGCCAAGCAGCCGAGGCCGAAGGGCAACCGGCTTTGCATCGTGACCAACGCAGGCGGCCCCGGAGTGCTGGCCACCGATGCGCTGATCGCCGGCGGCGGCGAACTCGCCGAGCTCTCGCCGGAGACGATGCAGAAGTTCGATGCGATCCTGCCATCGGCCTGGAGCCACAACAACCCGGTGGACATCCTCGGCGACGCCGAGCCGGAGCGCTACGCGAAGTCGCTCGAGATCGCGGCGCAGGACCCGAGTATCGACGGCATGCTGGTGGTGATGACCCCCCAGGGCATGACAAATCCGACACAGATCGCCGAGCACCTCAAGCCCTATGCGAACACGCTGGGCAAGCCCGTGCTCGCGAGCTGGATGGGAGGGACTTCGGTAGCCGCCGGTGAAGACATCCTGAACAACATCGGCATTCCGAGCTTCGCCTTCCCGGATACGGCAGTGCGCGCCTTCAACTATATGTGGCAATACGCCTACAATCTGCGCGGCCTGTACGAGACTCCGGCGCTGGCCTCGACCGAGGAGAATCTCAATCGCGAGCGCGCCAGGCAGATCATCCAAAGCGTGAGGCAGTCGGGCCGCACGATCCTGACCGAGTACGAGTCGAAGAAACTGCTTGAGGCGTACGGCATCCCGACCACGCAGACGGAGATCGCCAACACCGCCGACGAAGCCGTGAAGTGGGCCGGGAAGATCGGCTTCCCGGTGGTGCTGAAACTGCACTCGCTGACCATCACGCACAAGACGGACGTCGGCGGCGTGCAGCTGAACCTGCGGGATGGCGAGGCCGTGCGCAGCGCGTTCGAGCGCATCAAGGTCTCGGTGACAGAGAAAGCCGGTGCGGAGCACTTCAACGGAGTCACCGTCCAGCCGATGGCGAAGCTCGAGGGATACGAGATCATCCTCGGCTCGTCGCTGGATTCGCAGTTTGGCCCGGTGCTGCTGTTCGGCATGGGCGGCCAGTTGGTCGAGGTGTTCAAGGACAAGGCGCTCGCGCTGCCGCCGCTGAACACGACGCTGGCGCGCCGCATGATGGAGCAGACCAAGATTTACAAGGCGCTCAAGGGCGTTCGCGGACGCAAGCCCGTGGACCTCGGGGCGCTTGAACAGCTCATGGTGCGCTTCAGCGAGCTGGTGATCGAGAATCCATGGATCAAGGAGATCGACATCAACCCGCTGCTGGCTTCGCCGGAGCGCCTGCTTGCGCTCGACGCCCGCGTGGTGGTGCACGAGGCCGGAGTCCCCGACGATGAGCTGCCCAAGTCGGCCATCCAGCCCTATCCGGCGAAGTACGTGGACCGCTGGAAGATGAAGAATGGGGAGGAAGTTACGATCCGCCCGATTCGTCCGGAGGACGAGCCGCTGATGGTGGACTTCCACAAGAAGCTCAGCGAGCGCACGGTCTATCTCCGCTATTTCCAGCCGTTAAAGCTCTCGCAGCGTACGGCCCACGAACGCCTCACACGGATCTGCTTCATCGATTACGACCGCGAGATGGCGTTGGTCGTCGAGCGCAAGAACGCCGACGGTTCTCCGGAAGTCATCGGCGTCGGCCGCATGAGCAAACTGCACGGGCGCAACGAAGCGGAACTCGCGGCGCTTGTGCGTGACGAGTACCAGGGCAAGGGACTCGGCAAGGAACTGTACCGCCGGCTGTTGCAGATCGCGAAAGACGAAAAGGTCGCGAAAGTGCACTCCAACATGCTCGGCGAGAACAACGAGATGCGGGCAATCTG
>DASPLH010000183.1:0-7168 GCA_035627675.1 Clostridia bacterium | reverse complement strand
GGAACTTGATGTTCGGATTGTGCTTCGAAAGAACCTTCGTGATCGCCGCCGTCAGTGTCGTCTTGCCATGGTCAATGTGACCAATCGTGCCAACGTTGACGTGCGGTTTACTGCGGTCAAATTTCTCTTTCGCCATTGCTCTATGCCTTAGTGATAACGGTAGATTTTCGATAACTATCGCGCAGGCCCTGATCGACTGTTTCCAGCACCCCAGGTACAACTCGCGCAACGGACCTTGATCGCTCCCGGCCACGCGGCGCAGAACCGCTGCGCTGAAATAGCCGAGCCGGCCAGATCCTCATCAACCTGCTCGAGGACCCGCCGGGCCATACGCTCTCGAAGCTACGAAGGCTTCGCACATCAGCGGGCAAGGACGCCCGCGTCACAAAAATCTGGAGCTGATGACCGGGATTGAACCGGTGACCTCTCCCTTACCAAGGGAGTGCTCTACCAACTGAGCTACATCAGCTCTTCACTAGAAGGGCTCCGCAACGCTTCGCTGCTTCGCCCTCGCCTGCGGCGCTCGCTATCCGGCGAGCGTCCTCGGCTTCACCCGCTTCAATGCGGGGTTCAACTAAACTCTGGAGCGGGAGACGGGAATCGAACCCGCGACCAACAGCTTGGAAGGCTGTGACTCTACCACTGAGTTACTCCCGCAACTCTTCGCGCCCGAACGATCCTTCGCTACCGCCCAGAATCTCGGCGGCGAACTCCCGCCGCGCTCACGCCCGCCAAGCGCCTCAACTACTCGCGGAGACGATCGCGGTCAGCCGTCAACTCCAGCGCCCGCCTGCGGTCGTGGATCACCGTGCGCACGGCAAACAAGGCCAGCACGGCCAGCGCCACCCAGCGAACCCGCCCTTCGAGCGTAAGCCACTCGACGGCCGCCAGCACAACGTAAACGCCCATCGCGATCCAGAAACGGTTGTCTTGTGCCATGCGTCCGCCGCTCTCGCGCGAGCCCTGCTCAAGCGCGTTTATCAAACCTGGTGCACAGGGGTGGATTCGAACCACCGAACTCCAGAAGGAGGGCAGATTTACAGTCTGCTGGCTTTAACCGCTCACCCACCTGTGCGTGAATCTTTCTTTCCTCTGCGGCGCTCCAAAAAAGCCAAGACAGCCCGCACATCGTTCCCGCGTTCGAGTTTCAAAGATCCCGCAGTGCCACGCGTGCGACTGCGCGCGGAGCGAACCATGCTGCGCGCACAAACTTCAGCGCACGCCTCTACTTCCGGCTAGATCCTGGATTGCGCTCTCTTGAAGAGTTGCCGCGTTGGGATCTGTTCCTGGCACGCCTCCGCAAGCGCGCCGGGAAGTCAAACTGGAGCTGGCGAAGGGACTTGAACCCCCGACCCTCTGATTACAAATCAGATGCTCTACCAGCTGAGCTACGCCAGCGTTGCTGGAACCGCCAAACCACTCGATTACGAAGCCAGGCGCTCCGAAACCTCGCCGGTGTCCGGGACAAACCTCAAAAGGTTAGCACACCAAGACTTACCGTGCAACCAGAGCAGCCCGACACTCATGCACCCACGGCCGGCTTATCGCGCTTGACCGTTCTTGCCAGCACCCCGGGCGAACCGCCCCAGGCGCTTCGTCTCGAGTTTACTGCCGAGGTCCGAGTGCTATGATCGAGCACCAACAATGATTTTACCCGAATTTCCGCGCAGTGGCTACCAAGCCGAGAGCTGTTCGGACCGCGCCGGCAGCCAACCATGCTCTTCCTGTCCGGAGACACCTGGCGACACCGCAACTGCCATGAACACCGGCGCTGATTTCGTCTTATGACCACCCGAACTCGCCGCACTCTCATCGTCTCTGCCGTCGTTGTCGCCATCGTCGCCGCGATCGTTTCGGCCGCAGTGTGGCTCCGCCGCGCTGCCCCGCAGTCGGTGCGCCTGCTGCCGGAATCCGATGCGGTCGTGTATATCAACCTCGGACGCATACGCACCCTCACGGCGTTCCACGAGCGCCGGACGCCGCAGCGCGATGCCGAGTACCAGAAGTTTGTGGACGCGACCGGCTTCGAGTTTGAGCGCGATCTCGACGAGGCCGCCTTCGCCATTCACTCCGGCACGGCGGGTCAGGAAACGCGCTACTCCGAGGTGTTCGTCGGACACTTCGACGCCGCGCGTGTCTCGAATTACCTCAAGTCCATCAGCAAGGGCGTGGAGCGGTATCGCGAGGTGGACATCTACAGCGTACCGGTGGAAGACCGCACGGTGCGCGTCGCGCTGATCGCCGTGGATTCGGCGGCGATCTCGAACGTGGACGATCCGGTGGTCATACACGGAATCATCGATCGCAGCCGGCAAATGGCGCGTCCTTACGCCGGGCCGGCGCTGGTGGGCGAGTACTACAAGCGTGTGCCGATCGGCAGCCTTGCCTGGGCGCTCGCGCGCATCCCGGCTGCTCCTAAGGACCCGCGTGCCGCCCGCGGCATGACGCTTCCGGGCGGGTTCGACGTGTTCCTGCCGTCCTCGAGCACGATGGTGGGCAGCGTGAGATTCGTCACCTCGATCAACGCCAGAGCGGAGTTCCTGACGCCCAACGAGGCCGAAGCAAAGCGCTTCGTGGACCAGGCGAACACGTTCCTCGCGTTGTTCCAGTCCATTCAGTCGAGCGCGCAGATCTCCGGAGCAGACCCGGATGTGAAAGCCGTGTTCGACAGCATCGAGTTCAGACAGGAAGGCAGCAGCGCCGTGCTCAGCGCGAGCATTCCGCTCGGGTTCCTCAAAAAACTGATATCCGAGCCGCCGGCGCAACTGGCACCGCAGCCGGAAGAAACGCCAGGAAAGCAGAAGTAGCTGCCGCCAGTTCCAGCTGCCAGCTAGGACCCGCACTGCGCACGAGGCGGACGCAAGCAGATCATCGAAGGATGCGAGTGTAGCGGAATCCCCACATTCGCCAACAACGGGCGAATATGGGCCACCACTGGCGAATATGGGCCACCACGGTTTGGCGATCAGGACTCAGTAGCTCAGCGACTTAGTAGCTTAGTAGCTGAACGAGACGCTCCAAGAATCCGAAGTGCATGATTCTGTCTGGAAGCTGGCGACTGGAAGCTGGAAGCTGGCGACTGACTAGCTGCCTTGGGCGAGTCTGCGGGTACGGGCCACGGTGGTGCGGAGGTACTTGTGCGGGTTGACCGGGGTTTCGTTGATGCGTACTTCGTAGTGCAGGTGCGGCGAAGTTACGCGTCCGGTGGTTCCGACGTACCCGATGACGTCACCGCGCTTGACGGATTGCCCGTCGCGAACGGCGAAGCCGGAGAGGTGTCCGTAGCGCGTCGTGAGTCCGTGTCCGTGGTCGATTTTGATCAGTCGGCCGTAGCCGCTCATGAAACCGGCGAATTCAACGACGCCGTCGGCTGGAGCAACGATCGGATTGCCATACGCCGATGAGATGTCCACACCGCGGTGGAACGCGCCTTCACCGTTGAACGGGTCGATGCGCTCGCCGAAGGAACTCGTCAGGCGTCCGGCGACCGGCCAGAGCGATGGAGCCTCCGACGCACGAACCCAGTCGCTGAGGGTGGCGTTGCGCTTGCCAAACTCGAGGCCTGCGGTAGCCGCCCCGGTGATGGCCGAGTTGCGCAGCGCGTAGAGCTGGTCCAGGGATGCTTTGACCTGCTCGGGTTTTACCTGGTCAACCGAGGGAAGGAAGCGGGATTCCTGCTTCAGTCCGTAGATGGCCGAGACTTCGCTGGCGATCAAGCCGAGCGATGCCACCTGGATGTCCTTTTCCTTCGATACCTGTTCGAGCTCCGAGTAGCGGTTCCTGAGGTTGTCTTTCTCGGCGCGCAGTTCGTTGAACTGCGAAACCTTCATCAGCATGCGCGTGTACGAGCCCGCGATGCCGGTGATGGTGAACATGCCGATCATGGCGCCGGCGAGGAATACGTACAGGTAGTGAATGGGAATGGGAATCTTGCGAAGCTGTCCTTCCGCGTCTCTTGCTACGAAAAGGATGTAAAAACGCTTCCGCAAATGCCACTCCTGGAAAAAGGTCTCGTTCACGTCGAACGGCGCAGGGGATTGAGAACGCCACCGACGATAGCTTGACGCTCAGTTCTCGGCAGGCGAACTGAACTGGGACCCGGGCCTTAAGCTCCGCCCTCCCTTGCAAGCTTCAACTTGGATCAGCACTGAAAACGGTAGCAAAGCGGGCCAGCAGTGTCAAAGCTCTTTCGACGTTACTGAAGTGTCAATGGTGGGTGTCCGGAGGTGAGACATCGATGGACCTCTGGCGTCCAGTCTCGATTGGGGAGGCCTGCGATTCGGGAAACCGACCGTCTCCCGGACACCGGTGGCGCATCGGGGGCGGTCTTCGGGAGCCTGGCCATCCTGTACACTACTCCCGCTTTGGCCATCACAGAAACCCAACTCATCGCCCGCATCGGCCGCGCAGCCCAGGCCGCCGTCCCCAACCGACGTCTAACCGTTGCGCGACTGGTCCAGGGTATCGGCGACGACTGCGCGGTGCTGGAAACGCCCGCCGGACACGAAACGCTGGTGACCACGGACTTCAGCCTCGAAGGCGTCCACTTCCGGCGCGAGTGGCACCCGGCCGACGCGATCGGGCATCGCTGCCTCACCCGAGGACTGAGCGACATCGCAGCCATGGGCGGACAGCCGGTCGCTGCCTTCTTGTCGCTGGCCGTCCCGGAAGACACGCCGCCGAAATGGGTCGAGCAATTCCTGGATGGCATGTTGCGCCTGGCGAAGAAGCACGGAGTAGTTCTCGCCGGTGGCGACACGGCGCAGTCTCCCGAAGGCACGGGCGTGCTGGCCGACATCACGGTCATGGGAACCGTCCCGGCCGGCAAGTCGATCCTGCGGTCGGGGGCGAAGCCGCACGACAGTATCTATGTCACCGGCGAGTTGGGCGCCGCGGCAGCGCTGCTGGAAGAAATGTTCGCGGCACCCGCGCGGAAGCTTCGCGCCAGCTCATACCCGGCGCACTTCTATCCCGAACCTCAACTGGCGGTCGCGCGCTTCCTCCGCGAACACGGATTGGCAAGCGCGATGATCGACATCAGCGACGGACTCTCGACCGACATGGGCCACATCTGCGAGAAGAGCGGCGCCGGAGCCGTCATTCATGCCAACGCCGTCCCGATTGCATCGCTCAACAAGCATGAGGTCGAACTGCGCCACGCCCTGCACGGCGGCGACGAGTACCAGTTGCTGTTCACGGCTCCGCCCAACAAGCGCGTGCCTCGCACCATCGGCGGAACGCCGATTACGCTGATTGGGTACGTCAGCGAGGATTCGGATGTGTGGCTCGAGTACGAGAACGGAAACACCGTCGAGCTTGAGCCTGAAGGGTGGCAGCACTTCGCCTCGAAGCAGAAGCGGCCCAAGACGGGCAGGCGCCGGTAGCTGCTAGCTACCAGATTCCAGCTGCCAGCTACGTCACCACGGGTTACGCGACTTCGCGACTGCGTGTCTCCGCGACTCTACCCCTCTCCACTCACCGCGAGGTTTGCTGGAAGCTGGCAGCTGACTAGCTGGAAGCTGGCAGCTGGTCGCTGGCAGCTAGCAGTTCGATATACTGGCAGCCCCTTATGAAGGTAATCGTAATCATTCCCGCAGCCGGGCTTGGCACCCGTATGGGGTCCGCCAGTGCCACCGTGCAGGGCAAGCGCCGGTCGAAGCAGTTCGTCGAATTGAACGGCTCTCCTATCCTCGTCCATACGCTGCGAAAGTTCGACCGCTGCGATCGCGTGGATGAAATCTGGGTGGCGATGCGCAGGGCCGAGATCGAAGCGTTCACTCCCGAGCTCGAGCGCGCAGGGCTGCGCAAGACGATCCACACGGTCGAAGGCGGTGAGCACCGCCAGCAGTCTGTCGCGAACGCGCTGCGTGCCGTCGAGGCCGCGGAGGACGACGTCATCCTCGTACATGACGCGGTGCGACCTTTCATCGACTCCGAAACCATTGCCGGGATCATCGGAGGGGTGGAAAAGTATGGCGCCGCCATTGCCGGCGTGCCGGCCATCGACACCATCAAGCAGGTGGAACGTACGGCAGACGGGGCCTTGATCAGAACGACCATCCCCCGCGAGCAGATCGTGCAGGCGCAGACGCCGCAAGGCGCGCGCTACGGATTGCTGCGGCAAGCGTTCGACGAAGCCGAGCTCGACGGCTTCCTGGGAACCGACGAGGCGTCGCTGCTGGAGCGCTCAGGGCAACCGATACACGTGGTGATGGGGTCGCCCAGGAATATCAAGATTACGACCCCGGCGGACCTGGAGTTGGCAGAGTTTTTCTTGTCGCAGGAACGGCGTAAGGACGCTCCGCCGAACAGCGATTGACCACGGATCTGAACGGATGAACACGGATACATCTACGAAGGAATCGTCGTCTGGCTTGCTACACGCGGCTGTTACAGACAAGATCCTCGGCGCGTTCTATGACGTGTACAACGAGCTTGGACACGGGTTCCTGGAGAGTGTGTATGAGGGGCGCTCCTAAAGGCACTCAGAGATGCCGGCTTGTCTGTTGAGCAGCAGCGGCCAATTCCTGTGCACTTTCGAGGTACAACGGTTGGCAGATTCTTCGCAGATCTGCTTGTAGAAGACACCGTGATTCTCGAATTGAAGACAGCTCGAGCGATCGACTCGACGCACGAGGCGCAACTCTTGAATTACCTGAAAGCTACGGATAAAGAAGTTGGACTCATCTTAAACTTCGGTTCGAAGCCACAGTTTCGGCGTCTTCGTTTCGACAACGACCTCAAGAAGATCCGTGTGAATCCGTGGTTGATGCCGTTGGGGTTATGAAATGAGAATCGGTTATGGTTGGGACTCGCATGAATTCAAGCCCGGCATTCCGCTGAAAATCGGCGGCGTTGAACTGCCGCACGACCAGGGACTGGCCGGACACTCCGACGGCGACGTGTTGCTGCACGCGCTTACCGATGCGCTGCTCGGCGCGGTGGCTGCCGGGGACATCGGTGCGTTCTTTCCTCCCACGGACCCGAAGTGGAAGGGCGCGAACTCGGTGGTCTTCATTGAGGAAGCGATGCGTCACGTCGAGCGCGCCGGCTACCGCGTGCTCAACGCCGACACGACGGTGATCCTGGCGGCTCCGAAGATCGGCCCGCACGCGTCGAAGCTCCAGGCGCGCGTTGCCGAACTGCTGAAGGTCGAGCCGGGATGCGT
>DASPLH010000182.1:0-10902 GCA_035627675.1 Clostridia bacterium | reverse complement strand
CGCGGCGCGTTATCGCGACGCGTTCGGAGTGCCCCTGCCGCCGGGACTGCCCGAGGTGTGGCTCCAGCAGGCACACGATCCGCTCACCGGACTGGTGCGGCGGTATGCGCGCACGCACGGACCGTTCACCTCGGTGGATGTTGCGGCGCGCTTCGGTATCCAATCGTCGCGAGTGGAGCCGGTGCTTACGGCGTTGCATGCCGGCGGACGATTGCTGCAAGGCGAGTTCAGGCCGAGCGGCGTGCATCGCGAGTGGTGCGACCCGGACGTGTTGCGCACCATTCGCCGCAAGTCGCTGGCGCGTCTGCGGCGTGAGGTCGAACCCGTCGAGCAGCGCGTGCTGGGACGGATGCTCGCTCGCTGGCAAGGTGTTCAGGTGCCGCGTCGCGGGCTGGATGCGCTGCTGGACGCTATCGGACTCCTGCAAGGCGCTGCCATCCCGGCTTCGGAACTCGAGCGCGAGATACTGCCGTCGCGCGTGGCGGAGTACCGTCCGACGGATCTCGATACGCTGATGGCGGCGGGCGAAGTAGTGTGGGTCGGCACGGAGCGCATCGGCGAGCGTGACGGACGCATCGCGCTGTATCTCACCGAGAACCTTTCGGGACTGCTGTCGCCCTTCGCGACCCCCATTTCAGAGGTGTCGAAACGCGCACGGAAGATCCACGAGCATCTTCAGAGCTCCGGTGCGTCGTTCTTCTCCGAACTGATGGCGGCGACCGGCGGAGGCTTCCCCGGCGATACGCTCGATGCGCTTTGGGAACTGGTGTGGTCGGGGATGGTGACGAACGACACCATGCACCCGCTGCGGGCTTTCCTGCGTCCGAACGCGACGGCGCGCGCGCGGGCTTCGCGTGACGATGGACGCCCGGGATCGCCGGAGTTCCTGCGCCGCTTCCGGTCGAGGACGGGCGCGAGCGCTCCCGCGCAAGGACGATGGTCGCTGGTGCGCAGCCGCGTCACGGAGTCGCCAAGCCCGACGGAGTGGATTGCAAACACCGCACAGCAACTGCTCGCGCGCTACGGGATCGTCATGCGCGAGACGGCAGCGGCCGAGAACATCGCGGGCGGATATGCATCGATCTACCCCGCGCTGCGCACGATGGAAGAGAGCGGGTGGATCCGGCGCGGGATGTTCGTGTCGTCGATGGGAGCGGCGCAGTTCGCGATGAACTCGGCAGTGGACATGCTTCGCTCCATGCGAGCGGATGCAGACGCGCCTGAAGCGATACACCTCGCCGCCTCAGACCCGGCGAACCCATACGGCGCGTTGTTGCCGTGGCCGAGAATCGCAGGTGCGGAGACAGCGCACGGGATGGCCCGCGTCAGCGGCGCGAGCGTTGTGCTGGTGAACGGACGCCTGGCGGCCTTCCTGCGCCGCCGCAACCCGGCCATACGCGTGTTCCTTCCCGAGGATGAACCCGAGCGCACCCACGTGGCGCGCGCACTGGCGGCAAAGCTTGCACACGTGGCGGTCGAGCGGCAGCGTTATCGTTCGGGATTGTTGATCGGCGACATCAACGGCCTTCCTGCGCGCGAGCATCTGCTGGCGCGGTTCCTGGCCGATGCAGGTTTCGTCGAGACCACGCTCGGGTTCCAGATGCGAAGGGTGTCGAACAACGCTCTTCCGGTGGAACCCGAACCCGAGATCGAGGCCGAAGAAGAGGACGCTCCGGAGACGGTATAGGTGCCAGAGGGAGATACCATTTTCCGCACCGCGCGCACGTTGCAGCGCGCAATAGGGGGCCAGGTCGTCACGGGGTTCCGCACGCAGCTTCCACGGCTGGGGCGCGTGCATGAGGACACTCCGCTGACGGGGCGCACCGTCGAGTCGGTGGACTCGGCGGGGAAGTGGCTGACGATCCGCTTCTCGGGAGACCTGATCCTGCTGACGCACATGCTGATGAGCGGCAGTTGGCACATCTATCGTCCCGGCGAGAAGTGGCGGCGCAAGCGCGACGACATGCGCATCGTGATCGAAACGGCGGCAATCCACGCCGTCGGATTCACCGTGCCCGTCGCGGAGTTTCACACTTCGGAATCGCTGGAGCGGCGTCCGGGTTTCCGACAGCTCGGGCAGGACCTGCTGGCCGAGCAGTTCGATGAGAGCGCCGCGGCGGCACAATTGCGCGCCCATCCGCAGGTGGAGATCGGCGACGCGCTGCTGACGCAGTCGCTGATCGCCGGAGTGGGCAACGTCTTCAAATCCGAGATCTGCTTCGCCTGCGAGATCAACCCGTTTCGCAAAGTCGAGTCGCTCAGCATTGCCCAGATCGCACGCATCGTGAAGACGTCGCGGAAGTTCCTTCTGGCGAACGTCACCGACAAGGCCGGCGACAAGATCGTGACGTGGACCGGATACCGCCGCACCACGGGCGCGATGAACGGCGAAGAGAGCCTGTGGGTGTACGGCCGCCGAAGGCTGCCGTGCCGCCGATGCGGAACCCCCATCGAAGCGCGAAAGCAGGGGCGCGACGCGCGCGTTACGTTCTGGTGTCCGAAGTGTCAGGAGTAGCTACTGAGCTACTGAGCTACTAAGCTGCTGAGCTACTGAGGTGCTGAGGTGCTGAGGTGCTGAGGTGCTGAGGTGCTGAGGTGCTGAGCCTCTCCATCGCTTGCGTACGAGCTCGCAGCGGCGTTCGATCGAAAGAGTTCGACCTCGCACGACACAGCACAAAACATCCGTAGCTCGGTGATGTCGAAGCTCAGAAGCTTAGAAGCTTAGAAGCTTAGAAGCTATTCAGCTCAGAAGCTTCTTCATCGCACCGGCGGCACGTACGGCAGCGTGCGCGAGAACCACCAGCACAAGGCGAAGACGATTGGGATGTGGACGATCATCTGTAGCATTCCATAGCCAACGATGTCGCGTGCCTTGAGCCGCAGGATTGCGAGCAGCGGCAGCATCCAGAACGGGTTGACGAGGTTGGGCAGCGCTTCGGCGGCGTTGTAGATCTGCACTACCCATCCCAGGTGCACCTGATGGGCGTTGGCCGCCTGCATGACATACGGCGCTTCGATGATCCACTTGCTGCCGCCGGACGGGATGAAGACTCCCAGCACGGCGGAATACGCTGCCACGAGCAGCGGGAACGTGTGCTGCGTGCTGAAGGTGACGAAGATGTGCGCCAGGCGGTCCGAGATGCTGGTGCCGGTGATCATCCCGAAGATCACTGCATAGAACGGAAACTGTATGAGGACGCCGCCCGTCGCGGGCACCGCATCGGCCACCGACCGCAGGAACTGCCTGGGACGCCAGTGGAGCAGCAGTCCGGCGCAGAGGAAGATCAGGTTGTAGGTGTTCAGGTCCAGCGCCGCCAGCGCGCCGCGCGGCGAGGTGCGGAATACGTCGATCAGATACCAGCCGAGCAGTGCAACCACGAGAATCGTCAGCGCGGGGCTATGCTCGAGGAGTTCGCCGGGGCGTGCACTACGCTCCACCGGGCGCTCGACCGCCTGGTGGACGACACCGAAGTGTTCAGCCGTGCGTGCGCTCGCCGCCGAGGGCGCTGTCCAGTAAGCGATCGCCACCGAGATCACCACGAGCACGAGTGTGGTCACGATGCTTTGCCATAGAAACACCGTCTGCGTCAGCGGAATCGCACCGGTGATGGCGAACAGGGACGGGGGGATCGTCTCCCTGGTTGCCATCAGCATGGCCGCTGAGGACGAGAGTCCCATGGCCCACACTGCGCCGAGTCCGAGATAGGCGGCGGCGCCGGCGGCGCGGTAGTCGAGTCCCTTGACGCGGGCCGCGTACTCGCGGGCGAGCAGTCCGCTAAAGATCAGGCTCAGTCCCCAGGAAATCAGCGACGTCAAGGTCGAGAACAGTGCGATCAACGCGACGGCCGTGCGCGGCTCCTGCGTGAGCGAAGCAAGGCCGCGGATCAGCCGGTACACCGGGCGCGAGGTCGCGACGACGTATCCGCCGATGATCACCATCACCATCTGCATGGTGAACGGTACGAGGCTCCAGAAGCTCTTTCCGCCCTGGATGGCGAGTCTCGCCGGACTTTCGCCCAGGGCGACGCCACCCGCGAACACCACCACAATGCCCATCAGTGCGAACACCAGGGCGTCGGGAAACCAACGCTCGCTCCAGTTGGCGAGCGCGAGGCCAAAACGCACGGCGGAACTTTCGGTCCGCGTTGCAACGGTGCGGGTACGGGAATCGGTCTTCATCAGGTTCAGCCGCAGGACGGCTCAAGAGCATACCGCAACAGCCGTCGGCGGCAAATCATCGCGCTTCGTCGGCAACGGACGTTGACGCTCAACGAGGGTCTGTGCGAGTTTGAGAGCATGAGCGCAAGTTGCAAACCCAGCCTGCGGGAGCGCCGGGCGCTGGCTGCGTACGTGAAGCTGCTGCGCGCCAGCGAGACCGTGCATGGCGAGGCGGTGCGTCCGCTCGCCGGGCACGATCTGACCCCAAGCCAGTTTGCCGTGCTGGAAGCGCTCTATCACCTTGGACCGCTGTGCCTGGGCGACCTGGCCAGGAAGATACTCAAGACCAGCGGCAATCTGACGATGGTGGTGGACAACCTGGAAAAGCGCGGGCTCGCGATTCGCGAAAAGTCGAGTGCGGACCGGCGCTTTGTGACCGTCCAGATCACCGAGGCCGGACAGAGCCTGATCGCCAGGGTCTTTCCCGGCCACGCCGCCAAGATTACCGAACTGATGTCACGCCTGACCGCCCGCGAGCAGGCAACCCTCGCAGAGTTGTGCCGCAAGTTAGGCAAGGGCTGACCCGCTCGGGACGGATCCTCTCAATCGAGCTTCCAGCCATCCGCAACGGGTATCCTGCCGCCACGGCTGAAACTATTTCAACGTTAAAGCATCTAAGGTCCCGAGGAAGGAGTCACGACCTATGATCGCCATTCGACGCAGCGCAGAACGCGGCCACCTGGACCATGGCTGGCTGGATACGTACCACACCTTCTCGTTCGCTTCGTACTACGACCCCGAGCACATGGGGTTCCGCAGCCTGCGGGTGATCAATGACGACACCATCCAGGGACGCCGCGGCTTCGGCACGCACGGGCACCGCGATATGGAGATCATCACCTACGTGCTCGAGGGCGCATTGGCGCACCGCGACAGCACCGGTGGCGGCGGAGTGCTCGGGCCTGGAGACGTGCAGTACATGAGCGCCGGCACGGGCGTGCGGCACAGCGAGTTCAGCGACTCGGATCAGCCGACGCGTTTGCTCCAGATCTGGATCGAGCCGGAGCGCGAGGGGCTGCCGCCGGCGTATTCGCAGACGAACTTCCCCGATGCGGAGAAGCGCAACCGGCTTCGCCTGATTGTCGGCAAGCCGGCCACCAACGGAGCGCTGCCCATCCATCAGGACGCGATGGTCTTTGCCTCCGTGCTGGAAGAAGGCAAGTCGGTCACCTACGAACCCAGTGAGGGCCGCTACGCCTGGCTCCAGGTCGCAACCGGAGCAGTGAAGCTCAATGGACAGCTTCTGCACACGGGTGACGGAGCGGCGATCACGAAAGAAACGAAGCTGGAGATCGTCGGAGCGGCCGACGAGGACTCGGAGTTCCTGCTGTTCGATCTTGCGTAAGCCTGCTAGCGGGGCAGGGCCAGCAGTTCCATATCGAGGATCTCGCGGATCTCATAGTTGAGATTCGCGAGTATCTCTTTGCAGGTCCGTTTCAGTTCCTCGCTGTGCACGGAGAGGAAGAGCTTCGGTCGCGAGCGGCGCAGAGTGTCAGCGGCGCCGTGCAACACCGCCACTTCCGCGCCTTCCACATCGATCTTCATCACGTTGGGAGCGGGCAGTTCGGCGGCGAGACTGTCGAGGCGAGTGGTTCGGACCTCGAGCGGCCCCGTCTCGGAGAGGTGTCCGACGCCGGAGCCTGTGCGGGTCTCGAAGTGCGCCGTGCCTTCGCGATCGCTGACCGCTAGTTCCACGATCCGCACGTTCGTGAGGGTGTTGGCCTCGATGTGCCGGCGGAGCTTGTGCAGGTTCGACGGTGACGGCTCAAAGCAGATGACAGATCCCAGCGAGCCGACTTGGCGCGATGCCAGCAGCGTGTAGTAGCCGAAGTGAGCGCCGATGTCGTAAACGACGTCGCCGGGGCGCACGTGCTGCTGAAAGAGGGCCGTCTGTTCCGGCTCGTAGCGTCCGAGGAAGAAGCTGCTGCGCGTGGCCAACATCCAACGTGATCCACGCAGGGGTCCGGCAACAATAGGCAGAACGGCGTCGCGCAGCGTCATATTCTGCAACCATAGCACACGGACGCTGAAGCGCCGGACTGGCCCCGGCGCAGATGCGCAGCGGACTGCGCGCTCCTGCCGTTCCGGCGGATTCTGCATCAAAGCTGGTAAGTTCGCAGATCGCAGCCCTGTCTGTGGTCCAGCGCAGGAGACTTGAGTGGCAAGGATCGTATTGCCAGGGAGGCCGTACCCGCTGGGTGCCACATGGGACGGCACGGGCGTGAATTTTGCAATCTACTCGGAGAACGCGACCAGGGTCGAACTCTGCCTCTTCGATAACCGCAGTAAATCGGAAACGGAACGCATCGTGGTCCGCGAAACGACCGCGTTCGTGCACCACTGCTACATCCCTGCGCTCCAGCCCGGCCAGCTCTACGGGTACAGGATCCACGGGCCGTTCGATCCGCGGAACGGGCTTCGCTTCAACCCGGCCAAGCTTCTGGTCGATCCCTACGCGCAGGCGATTTGCGGCTCGATCGACTGGAGCCAGCCGATCTTCCCCTACACGCTCGGCAGTCCGGATGAGGACCTATCGCTCGACGAGCAGGACAGCGCCAACGGCATGCCGAAATGCGTGGTCGTGAACCCGTACTTCGACTGGGAGCAGGACCGGCCTCCACGCAGACCTTTGGCAGACTCCGTGATCTACGAGCTTCATGTGAAAGGCTTCAGCATTCTCAACCGGGAGTTGCCGGAGTCGCTGCGCGGCTGCTACTCGGGGCTGGCGTCTCCTCCGAGCATTCGTTACCTCAAGCGGCTCGGCGTGACGGCCGTCGAACTCATGCCCGTGCACCACTTCGTGGACGACAAGATATTGCTCGATCGCGGGCTGCGAAATTACTGGGGCTACAACACCCTGAACTTCTTCAGCCCGGAGTCGCGGTACTCTTCGGCGGGAGACACGGGCGGCCAGGTGTCGGAGTTCAAGGCGATGGTCAAGGCCTTGCATCGCGAGGGGATCGAAGTCATCCTCGACGTGGTTTACAACCACACGGCCGAAGGCAACCATCTCGGCCCGATGCTCAACCTCAAGGGCATCGACAACACCACGTACTACCGCCTCACGGCCGATCAGCAGCGCTACTACATGGATTACACGGGCACGGGCAACAGTCTCAACGTGCGGCATCCGCAGGTGCTGAAGTTGATTACGGACTCGCTGCGCTACTGGGTGACCGAGATGCACGTTGACGGCTTCCGGTTCGACCTGGCGTCCACACTCGCGCGCGAACTCCACGACGTTGACCGCCTCTCGTCGTTCTTCGACATCATTCATCAGGACCCGATCATTTCCCGGGTCAAGCTCATTGCCGAGCCGTGGGACGTGGGCGAAGGCGGCTACCAGGTCGGCAACTTTCCCGTGTTGTGGGCCGAGTGGAACGGCAAGTATCGCGACACGGTTCGGCGCTTCTGGAAAGGCGACGAAGGGCAGCTATCGGATCTCGGGTACAGGCTGACCGGCAGCAGCGACCTTTATCAGAACGACGGACGCAAGCCGTACGCGAGCATCAACTTCGTGACCGCGCACGACGGATTCACACTTCACGATCTGGTGGCCTACAACGAGAAGCACAACGAACACAACGGAGAGAACAACCAGGACGGCGCGAACGACAACGAGTCGTGGAACTTCGGCGTGGAAGGCGAGACTTGCGATCCGGCGATCAACGAGGTCCGCGAGCGGCAGAAAAGGAACTTCATCGCGACACTGCTGCTTTCGCAGGGCGTCCCCATGATCACCGGAGGCGATGAGGTTGACCGCACGCAGCGCGGCAACAACAACGCCTACTGCCAGGACAACGAGATCAGTTGGACGAACTGGGACCTCGACCACCGGCGCGAAAGCCTGCTCGACTTCACCCGGAGGTTGATCGAGCTGCGCCGTTCGCATCCGAACTTCCGCCGCAAGAAGTTCTTCCAGGGCAGGACGATCCGCAAGTCCGCCGTCCGCGACATCGCGTGGTTCGGCGCCGACGGGCACGAGATGACGGAAGAGGAATGGACCGCTCCCTGGATCCGCAGCCTGGCGCTGATGTTGAACGGGATGACCCTGGACATGACCGACGAGATGGGACAACCTGTCATCGACGACTCCTTCCTCATCCTCATCAACGCCCATGACGAGGGCGTCGAGTTCGCGCTGCCCAGGAGTCCGCATTGCCGGGGCTGGCGCAGGGTGCTGAACACCGCCGACCTGGAGTCGCCCTTTGCCGAACAGGACCAGCAGGGCAGCATCATCCTGACCGGCCGCTCGCTCGTTTTGTTGCGCGAGAGCGTGGGCGATGTACGAAAGTAATTGAACCAAAGGTGTGTCTTTTGTGCATCAAGATATGCACTCCCGTACGTTGCACACTCGCTAACCTCTGCAATAGTCTGAACCCCGGTTCACGACAACCGTGTTCGAGAATTCGGGAGTGGCACAACTTGGTGTCGTGCACCGGGTTAAACAGATCGGCTGTATCCCTACCATCATTCCGGGAGGATTGAATTGCGTAAGCTTCTAGTAATCACTGCGGTGGTCATGGCTTTCTGCCTGTCGTCGTTCGCGCAGAGAGCCGAAGTGTTCGGCGGATATGCATATACAAACGTGCAGACGCCCGATGAACGTGTCGGCCTGCACGGCTGGGACGCCAACGTAACTGGGCTGTTCAACGAGAACTTCGGCATCATGGCTGACTTCAGCGGAGCCTACGGCACCCCGAGCGTTGCCGGCTTCGATGTCGATGTGACCGACCATTTCTACCTCTTCGGTCCTGTGGTCCGCACCAACGTTGGTGGCGCCGCGGCTTCGGCGCACGCGCTGTTCGGCGGCGTTCGCTCCAAGGGCGAGGTCGCCGGAATCGAGGCGACGGACAGCTCGTTCGCCTGGGCGCTGGGCGGAGCGTTCGACGTGAATGCCGGCGAGAACTTCGCCATTCGCCTCGGCCAGTTCGACTACATCCGCACCAACTTCGACGGAGACAGCACCAACAACCACTTCCGCTACGCGGCTGGCGTTGTGTTGCGCTTCTAGACTCTCCTGTGTAACGACGGGCCGGTCATTTTGACCGGCCCTTGTTTTTTGCCGCTGAAACGGCAGCTCTGGTCGCTATAATCTGAAGATATGGCCAGAGGTTGGGAAAGCAAGTCCGTGGAAGAACAGCAAAGCCAGGCAACCGAACAGACTTCGACTCCGAACGCGGCACAGCGCGCTGCCAAGGCGGAACAGCTGCGGACGATACAGGCACTGCGGCTGAACCGGGCACGCATCCGCGAACAACTCGATCGCTCCAGCAGCGAGCGCTACAAAGAGATGCTGCAACGCGAACTCGAGCACATTGACAGCCAGCTGTCGGGTTTAGAGAACTGAACGCTCCGCATCACCCCGGCGACCGAACCTGCCGGCCGGCTCTCGAAGTGAAACGCGCGCCGCAAGCCATGAGCACTGCCAGCGAAGAGGTGTTTCACCTCGGGGAAGAGATCGCGAACGCGGTCACCCACGGGCTGGGACTGCTGTTGAGCATCGCCGGCCTGGTCGCTCTTGTATGGCTGGCCACGGTGCGCGGAACCGCCTGGCACGTCGTAAGCTGCGCCATCTACGGCAGCACTCTCGTTCTCCTCTATCTCAGCTCCACGCTCTACCACGCGCTTAGCGCAACGCGCGCGAAGAAGCTGTTCCGCGTCTTCGACCACTCGGCCATCTTCCTCCTGATCGCCGGCACGTACACGCCGTTCGTGCTCGTCAGCCTGCGTACCCGCTTCGGCTACGCGCTGCTGGCTGTGGTTTGGGTGCTGAGCGTCGGCGGGGTGGTGTTCAAGAGCATCAAGGTGGACGGGTACGGCGCGATTTCCACGGGCGTGTATGTGCTGCTGGGGTGGATCTCGATCTTCGCCGTCAGACCGCTGGCGCTGTCGCTGACGTGGGCGGCGATGGGTTGGCTGGTTGCCGGCGGACTGTTGTACACGCTTGGCGTGATCTTCTTCGCATGGAACCGGCGTTATGCGCATGCCGTCTGGCATGTGTTCGTGGTCGGCGGCAGCGTCTGTCATTACCTGGCGGTGCTGCTGTACGTGATACCGCGCTGATCGGCCACCGCACTGTGTCACTTGAACCAGTGACAAGCATCACGGAATGCTGTTCAAAGTAGAAGCACAATCAGCGTGTTCTGGAGGTGTTTCGTGCCGGTGCTCGTGATCTCCGTAATCGCGTTCATCATTTTCAACATCATGATGGCGCTGTTCATCAGCGCCGTGATCGCCGAGCGCCGCCAGGACGAGCGCGAACGGGCTGCCGCTGCCGCACTTCAGGCGTCACAGAACGCCGTGGTCAAGACAGCCTAGAGAGAATCGGCATCAGGAGGTCGTAAGCCCCGCGCGAGCGGGGCTTATGCTTTGCGGGTGCAACCGCCGATCCCGCCTACTCGTAGCGCAGCGCTTCAATGGGGTCGAGGCGGGCGGCTTTTCGCGCCGGGTAGTAGCCGAAGAATACCCCCACGGCCATCGAGAACGCCACGGCCGTTGCTATCGCCCACGGGGAAATGAGCACGGCCCAGCCCAGCGCGTTGGTGATGACCATCGACGTGCCGACGCCAACGACGATGCCGATGAACCCTCCCAGCAGGCTCAGCACCACAGCCTCGATCAGGAATTGCCGCTGCACGTCTTCCTCGGTGGCCCCGATCGCCATGCGAATGCCGATTTCGC
>DASPLH010000181.1:0-6340 GCA_035627675.1 Clostridia bacterium | reverse complement strand
CAAGGCCAACCGTTGGGAGCGCTTCGCCGGACGCTTCGCCGCCAAGGAAGCCGCCATGAAGGCCATTGGCACCGGGTGGAAGCGCGGCGTAGCGTGGCGCGAGTTCGAGGTTCGCCGTGCGCCTTCGGGTCAGCCCATCATCGAGTTCCACGGACGCGCCGGCGAGATCGCCCGCTCGCTCGGAGTCAAGCGCGCGCTCGTCACCATCTCTCACACCACGCAGCACGCCGTAGCCCAGGTGCTGCTCGAGGGCTGACCGATTGCCGGTCGCGCAGCCCCATTCCGCCGCCCGCATCCGCACCGCCCTCGGCGCGGTGACGTTCGCCGCCCTCCTGCTGGAACTCTCGCTCACGCGCCTGTTTTCGGTCGTGCTCTTCTACCACTTCGCGTTTCTCGCGATCTCGGTCGCCCTGCTCGGACTCGGGGCCGGCGGCGTGCTCGCGTTCCTGTACCGCCCTGCACTGTCGCGTCGCGACCCTTCGATCCTCACGGCCGCCGCTTCCATCGCCGCTGCCCTGCTGACCGTACTTGCACTGGCCGTAATCCTGAACGCCAGGGTGCCGCTGGAACTCACGTGGGCAACGTTCGCCCAGCTCAGCATCGTGTACGTGGCGTCGGCGCTTCCGTTCCTCTGCGTGGGACTGGTGCTTTCGGTCGTCTTCTCGCGGCCGGGCGCGGCCATCCCGCAGCTCTACGCCGCCGATCTCGCCGGAGGCGCGCTGGCGTGTCTCGCGGTCGTGCCGTTGCTCAACCTCATCGGTGCTCCCAACGCCATCCTGTGTTCGGCGCTTGCGCTCGCCGTGGCGGCGATCCTGTGGACCCGAAACCGGGCGCTCGATCTACTCGCAACGGCACTCGTCACCGTTCTGTTGATTGTCGTGATCCTCAACCACCAGGGCCGATGGTTCGACATCCGTTTTGCCAAGGGAGCGGCGCGCGATCACAGCAAGGTCGAGTTCGCCCGCTGGAACGCCATCTCCCGCGTCGAGGTGGACCGGGAGGAGAACGGCGGCAAGGTCATCGTCATCGACGCCGACGCGAACACGTACATCATGGGCGTCGATCCCAAGCAGTGGCACGGCACCGAGTGGGAGCGCAACCTGATGTCCGCCGTGCCCTCGGCCGTCAACGTGCTTCGTCCCGATGGCCACTACGCCGTCATCGGCCCCGGCGGCGGGGTGGACGTGCTTCGCGCACTGGCCAACGGCAACGCCACCGTGACCGGCATCGAGATCAACCCGATCATCACCCGCGACATCATGCGCGAGTTGTATGCGGAATACTCGAAAGGCCTCTACCTGCGTCCGGACGTGCGCATCCACACCGGCGATGGGCGTTCCTACATCCGCCAGACCACCGAACAGTTCGACGTCGTGCAGATGACGCTGGTGGACACCTGGGCCTCCACCGCCGCCGGGGCGTTCGCGCTCAGCGAAAACAATCTCTATACCGTCGAAGCCTTCCTCGAGTATTTCGCCAAGCTCAAGCCCGACGGCATGCTGGCCATCACCCGCTGGGAATTCGCGCACCCCCGCGAAGCCCTGCGCGTGGTCTCGAACGCCGTCGCGGCCCTTCACCGTATCGGACAGTCCGACCCCAGCATGAATCTGATTGTGCTCTCCGATGGCGCGCTCAACACCGACGGACGCCCCGTGCTCGTACTGGCCAAGAAGTCGCCCTTCACCCGCGACGAAGAGCAGCGCATCTTCCGGCACATCCGTTCGCACCCGAACCTCTCGCTCATCTACTCTCCTCACGATCGCGCCGAGAGCGCAGGTGTCCCGCCGGTCGATTCTCGCGCGCGGTGGAACCCGTTCACGGCCCTGCTGGTCAGCAACGACCCTGAGGGCTTCGCCCAGAAGTACCGCTTCGACGTCTCGCCCGTGTACGACAACGCGCCGTTCTTCTTCTTCAACATCAAGCTGAAGGAGATTTTTTCCGGCGCTCCCGGCCGCGGCATCGACTGGAAGGTCAACATGGGCATTGCGGTCCTCGGCATCGTGCTGCTGCTTTCGCTCGCGGCGGTCACCCTGTTTCTGGTCGGACCCATGGCGCTGCACGCGCCGGCGCGCGACGTCGGAGTCCCCGCGCTGCTCTACTTCGTTCTCGTGGGCCTCGGCTACATCGTCGTCGAGATTGCTTTCATCCAGCGCTTCGTCCTGTTCCTCGGACACCCGGCCTACGCGCTGACCGTCGTTGTCTTCCTCATGCTGCTCTCGAGTGGCCTGGGAAGCCTCGTGTCCCGACGGTTCATAGCCCAACCCGCCGGGGTGTGGAAGACCGCCGCAGCCATTGCCACCGCCATTTCGTTCTACGCGTGGGCGGTGCCCTGGCTCCTGAATGCCGTCGTCGGCTGGCCGCTCGCCGGGAAACTCGTCCTCGCGTGCGTCCTGCTCGTGCCCCTGGGGTTCTTCATGGGGATGCCGTTCCCGACCGGTCTGCGGGCGCTTGCCGGCCTGCCGGCGGACCGTGCAGCCGTCGAGTGGGCCTGGGCGCTGAACGCTGCGGCGAGCGTCCTCGGTTCGGTCCTGGCCATCGTCATAGCCCTGCAATGGGGACTGGTCGCGGCAACCCTCGCCGGCGCGTCCGCTTACCTGGCCGCCGCCCTGTGCAGCCGTGTCCTGGCCTCCGAACCGCGCGCGTCATCCTAGGCGCGATCGGTCCGGGGACCAGAGGCATCGGCAATCTGCAATGCGCGCGGCGGCACGACTCAGGCCCATTTCATCTGTTATGATTCGCTGCTTACACCATGGCATACGACGTAGCGCAACGGGGGGAAGGTGCCTAGCCAAAAACAGGTTCGCTGGTCCCAGTTACGCGTAGGAATCACGGTTATCGTAGCCAGCATCACGCTGGCAGTACTGATCTTTCTCATGACCGGCACGACGGGTCTTTTCACCCGGAAGCTGACGGTGTTCACCTACGTTGATAACGCGGGTGGGCTCCGCACGGGCGCTCCCGTTCGCCTGCAAGGCGTGGACGTCGGCAATGTCACGGCCATTCGCGTCGTCCCCGGTCACGGTGTGACCCCCGTGGAAGTCTCGATGCGGATCAGCACCAAGAACGCCTACCACCAGTTCATCAAAAAAGACACGGTTGTCCAGCTCGCAACCGCCGGTGTCCTAGGCGAGACCTATGTCGATCTTGACAGTACCGCTGCCAAGGGCGCGACCATCGCCGATGGCGATACCCTCGCGGCCAAGGACGTGCCCGACATCACCGACGTCGTCCGCTCCTCGCAATCCACATTGCAGAACGTCAATGCTTTGCTGAACCGCGCCGACCGCATCATGGCGGCGGTCGAGAACGCGCAGGGCTCCGTCGGCAAGCTCATCTACGACAAGCAGCTCTACAACAATCTCAATGCCTCCGTTCAGCAGATGCAGTCGATCCTCAACGACATCAACAGCGGACGTGGAAGTATCGGCAAGCTGCTGAAGGATGACGGTCTTTATGCGCGCGCCAACGAATCCATCGACAAGTTGAACCGGGTCATGGACCAGGTGGAGCGCGGCGAGGGAACGCTCGGCAAGTTCATGAAGGACCCGGCGCTCTATAACAACGCCAACCAGACGATCGCCAAGGCCAACCAGTTGATGGACGGCATCAACCGCGGCGAAGGCGCGTTGGGCAAGTTCGCCCGCGACCCCGAGTTCGCCCGCAAGCTTGACGACACGATGACCAAGCTGAACGCCATTGCCGGGCGCCTGGAGGCGGGCGAGGGCAGTGCGGGCAGGCTGTTGCGCGACCCATCGGTGTACAACAACGTGGACCAGATGCTGGTCGAGACGCGCACCCTCGTGCAGGCCATTCGCGAGAACCCGAAGCGTTACCTGACGATCCGCTTCCGCATTTTCTAAGTAGTTTCGAGTTTCAGTCTCGAGCTTCCAGTCTTGCCTTTGCTTGAACTTGAAACTCGAGACTGGAAACTGCCTTTTGCTAACTTACGTTGTTCAACTCCGTCTAACCTTGCGCTCTCCATGGGCTCGCCGGAGAGTTCACCAGTTCCCCACACGAGGAAATTGCTTCTATGCGCGCTTGGAAGTCCCTGGCTGTAGTCCTGCTCGCCTCCGCCGCTGCTGTTGCACAAACCGCACCCGTTGCTCCCGTGACGCAAGCTCCCGTGAGCTTCGACAAGGCCGCGATGGATACCACGGTCAACCCGTGCGAAGACTTCTACCAGTACGCCTGCGGCACGTGGCGCAAGACGCATCCGATCCCGGCCGACAAGTCCCGCTACGGGCGCTTTGACGAGCTTCTCGAGTACAACGTCAACGTCCTCCACGAAATCCTCGAAGAGGTCTCGAAGAAGAAGGACCGCAACGAGCTGGAGCAGAAGGTGGGCGACTTCTACTCGGCCTGCATGGACGAGAAGACCGTCGACGCTCTTGGCGCCAAGCCTCTCCAGGCCGAGTTCGACCGGATCGGCAAGATCACGAACAAGCAGCAACTGCTCGACGTCATGGCACATCTCCGCACGCGTGGAATCCCGACGGGCTTCAACTTCGCCGTTGGACCCGATCTTCACGACGCCACCATGAACATCGCCGATGTCGACCAGGGCGGCATCTCGCTAGGAGACCGCGACTACTACATCAGCGACAAGGGCAAGCACCCTGAAACCCGCTCGAAGTACCTCGAACACGTGCAGAAGATGTTCGAACTGCTGGGCGAGAAGCCGGAGCAGGCCGCCGCCGACGCCAAGGCCGTGATGGGCGTCGAGACGAAGTTCGCCGAGGCCTACATGGACCGTGTCGCTCGCCGCGATCCCAGGAATCACGACCACAAGATGAAGACTGCCGAGCTTGCCCAGCTCGCGCCCGCCATCGACTTCCAGGCGTACTTCAACACCGTCGGCATCGCGAAGTTCGACCAGGTCAACGTCAGCAATCCCGAGTACATCAAGAAGTTCAACGGCTACATCGATTCCATCTCCATCCAGGACTGGAAGACCTACCTCCGCTGGAAGGTCCTGCGCGCCTCGGCCATGCTGCTCTCCAAGCCGTTCGTGGAAGAGAGCTTCCGCTTCAACGGACAGTACCTCTCCGGCCAGAAGGAGCTCGAAGCGCGCTGGAAGCGTTGCTCGCGCCTGACCGACCAGAACCTCGGCGAAGCCCTCGGCCCGCTCTATGTCGCGAAGGCTTTTCCGCCCGACGCCAAGAAGCGCATGGACGTGCTCGTCAAGGCCGTCAGCAAGTCCATGGGTGACGACATCCAGACGCTCGAATGGATGAGCGCCGAGACGAAGAAGGCAGCCGACGCCAAGCTCGCCAAGTTCACCCAGAAGATCGGCTATCCCGAGAAGTGGAAGGACTACAGCTCGGTCAAGATCACCGGCAACGCGCTGGTCGAGAACGTCCGCAACAGCGCAGCTTTCGAGGTCCGCCGCAACTACAACAAGGTCAACAAGCCGGTCGACAAGAAGGAGTGGAGCATGACTCCCCCGACCGTCAACGCCTACTACAGCTCGTCGCACAACAACATCAACTTCCCGGCCGGAATCCTTCAGCCGCCGTTCTTCAGCAACTCCATCGATGACTCGGTGAACTACGGCGCAATCGGCGTCGTCATCGGACACGAGATCACCCACGGCTTCGACGACCAGGGACGCAAGTTCGACGGCGACGGCAACCTGCGCGACTGGTGGGGGCCGAAAGACGGTCCCGAGTTCGAGAAGCGCGCCGAGTGCATCGCCAACCAGTACGGCAACTTCGTCGCCGTCAGCGATCCCGCCGGAGACGTGAAGCTCAACGGCAAGCTGACGCTGGGCGAAAACACGGCCGACAACGGCGGTCTCAAGATCGCTTACATGGCCCTCATGGAGCAGTTGGGCGCCGACGCCGAGAAGCCCATCGACGGCTTTACCCCGGCGCAGCGCTTCTTCATCGGCTTCGCGCAGGTGTGGTGCGAAAACGTGACCGACCAGCGCGCTCGCGAACTGGCGCTCATCGATCCGCACTCGCCGGGCAAGTACCGCACCATCGGCACCGTGCAGAACTCACCCGAGTTCCGCACGGCGTTCAACTGCAAGCCCGGCCAGCCGATGGCTCCCGAGGACGTCTGCAAGGTTTGGTAGCCGTTCTATCTGAACACGAAGAAGGCCTGCCGCGAGGCAGGCCTTTTCATTGGTTTGAGGGTGCCCCACGTTCCGCGGAGCCGAAGGCGGAGCTAACGTGGGGTAGTTCTCACAGCCTGCGACGTGTGTAATGCTGAACGAAGCACCTGTGTTAGGCAGTTGCCGCATCCGCGTTCATCCGCTCAAATCCGTGGCTACCGGATCTCCACCACATCCACGCGCCTGACCAGCCCGTTGGCCCCATAGCTCACGTACGGAACCTCG
>DASPLH010000180.1:0-2875 GCA_035627675.1 Clostridia bacterium | reverse complement strand
AAGGATACGGTGGACGACGTCGCCGAACGGGTGCTCGCTCTCGGCGAAGGGACGCGGCTCAACGTCGTGTTCCCTCTGCTCAGCCCTCCCGCCCCCCAGGAACCCGAGAAGAAGACTCGCGGTCGGAAGAAGAAGGCCGATGCTCCGGACCACACGGCGCTGCTGAAAGAACGGCTGGGAGAGCTGCGGAAACGGGGGTTCAACCGGCTGTTCCAGGGCGGGCAGGTGTTCGAGTTCTCCACCCCCGAATCTCTGCTGGAAGTGGATTTCTCGCAACCCGTTTCCATTCTGCTCGACCGCATTGTTGTGGACGCCGAGGTGAGGCCGCGCATCGTGGATGCAGTGGAGATCGCGTATCGCGAGGCGGGCGAAGTTCTGTTCGAGACCGCTCCGCGCGACGGTTCCGAGGCCGAGCGCCTGCGCTTCGCACAGCGGTTCGAGTGCAAGCGCTGCCAGCTGCGCTACGAAGAGCCTGAGCCGCGAATGTTTTCGTTCAACAACCCTTACGGGGCGTGTCCGAGATGCCAGGGTTTTGGCAACACGATTGACTTCGACATGGACCTGGTCATTCCCGACAAGAGCCTGACGCTGTCGGAAGGCGCCGTGGAGCCGTGGACCAAGCCGAAGTACCGTCCGATCGCGACGGAGATGAAGCGCTATGCGCGGCAGGCGGGGATTCCGCTCGACGTGCCGTGGAACGAGCTGTCGGCGGAGCACCGCCAGGCCATAGTGGACGGCGATGGCAAATGGTGCGGCGTGCGAGGGTTCTTCGCGCACCTGGAGCGCAAGAAGTACAAGCTTCACGTGCGGGTGTTCCTCAGCCGATACCGCGGATACTCGGTGTGCTCAACGTGCAGCGGCGCGCGGCTGCGTCCCGAGGCGCGGCTGGTGCGGGTTGGAGGCAAGGACATCTGCCAGGTCTGCTCTCTCACGGTCGAAGACGCGGCAAAGTTTTTCGCCGGGTTGACGCTCACGCGCCAGGAAGAGGACATCGCGGGAAAGTTGCTGGAAGAGATCCGGGACCGGCTGCGGTTCCTGAACGAAGTGGGACTCGAGTACCTGACGCTGGATAGGCTGGCCTCGACCTTGTCCGGAGGGGAGGCGCAGCGCATTCAACTGGCGACCTCGCTGGGGTCGAGACTGGTCGGCACGCTGTACGTGCTCGACGAGCCGTCGATCGGATTGCACAGCCGCGATACGGATCGCCTCGTACACATCCTGAAGAACCTGCGCGACCTCGGAAACACCATCCTGGTTGTGGAGCATGACCCGGAAATCATGAGTTCGGCTGACCGCATCCTCGACCTCGGCCCCGGCGCGGGCGAGCATGGCGGCAGGGTGGTGGCGACGGGCACGTACGACGAAATCACCGCGAACCACGCGTCCTTGACGGGGAGATACCTGCACGGGGACCTGCACATACAGGTTCCGCAGGCGCGAAGGGCTCCGGGGAAGCAGCAGATCGTCATAAAAGGGGCGCGCGGCCACAACCTGAAGGGAGTGGACGTGTCTATACCCTTGGGGATGATCGTGGCCATCACAGGGGTTTCGGGCTCGGGCAAGTCAACGCTTGTGCATGACGTGCTCTACACCGCACTGGCGCAGGCCAAGCGGCAGACGACCGGGCTGACGACGGACGGAAGCTTCCGCTCGCTCGAAGGCGAGGACTACATCGACGAAGTCGTACTGGTGGACCAGTCGCCGATCGGCCGCACGCCACGCTCGAACCCGGTGACGTACATCAAGGCGTTCGATTCCATACGCGAGCTGTTCGCTTCCCTGCCGGAGGCGCAAAAACACGGTTACGCCGCGGGACACTTCTCGTTCAACATCCCAGGCGGCCGTTGCGAGACGTGCCAGGGCGATGGAACCGTCACGGTGGAGATGCAGTTCCTGGCCGACGTGGAACTTGTGTGCGAGGACTGCAAGGGCACGCGCTACAAGCCGGAAGTGCTCCAGGTGCGGTATCACGGAAAGAACATCCATGACGTGCTGAACCTCACCGTGAAGGAGTCGCTGCACTTCTTCTCCGGCGTGCCGAAGATCGTGGACAAGCTGAAGGTGATGGAGGAAGTTGGACTCGGATACCTGCGCCTGGGGCAGTCGGCGACGACTTTGAGCGGCGGCGAAGCGCAGCGAATGAAGCTCGCGGCTCACTTGCAGCCGTTTGCGAAAGACGTGGTGAGGCGTCCAACGAAGGAAGACGGAACTCCCGCCCCCAGCCGGAAATCGCGGATTTTGTACATCTTCGACGAACCGACGACGGGACTGCATTTCGACGACGTCAGCAAGCTGCTGGCGGCGTTCCGCCGCCTCATAGACGCGGGCGGCTCGGTGTTGGTGATCGAACACAATCTCGATGTCATCAAAGTCGCGGATTGGGTCATCGATCTCGGGCCGGAAGGCGGAGAGCGCGGCGGCGAGGTTGTGGCCGTTGGGCCTCCCGAGGCAATTGCAGCGAACGCGGGTTCTTACACCGGTAAGTGGCTCGCCCGCATCTTACCGACGAACGGGCAACACTGATGCGCACCTTCTGGCAATGTTCGGCAATGGCGTTGATCCTGGCCCTGGGCATGCCTTCGGCCGCGCAGGCCCAGACGGCGCAGGGTAAGGCGACGAAGAAGCGCACTTCCGCTCCCAACCCGAATGCCGTCGCCATGCAGGAGGCCGAGCAGGCGATGGAGGCCCGCGACTTCGCCACCGCAGAGTCGAAGCTGAAGTCGGTGCTCGCCGAGCACCCGGAGAACTACCGTGCGTGGTTCGATCTGGGGTACGTTTACCACTCGACGGACCGCACGCCGCTGGCGATCGATGCCTACCGCAAGTCGGTGAAGGCGCAGCCCGGAGTGCTGGAACCGACCTTGAACCTCGGCAT
>DASPLH010000179.1:0-14700 GCA_035627675.1 Clostridia bacterium | reverse complement strand
GACGGGCGTGGCCGAGCTGCCGGAAGGCACGGAGATGGTGATGCCGGGCGACAACGTGACCCTGACGATCGAGCTGATCACGCCGGTCGCGATGGAAAAGGGCCTGCGCTTCGCGATCCGCGAGGGCGGCCGCACGGTGGGCGCCGGAACGATCACCGAGATCCTGCAGTAATTGTGAAACTGCGTGGGCGTCGTTGAGGCGCCCACGTCATCCCCCACAGCAGTCGAGCGTCGGCGGCGACGAAAAGACCGCAAGATCTTTGAGGCAATCATGATCGGCAAAGAAAGAATTCGCATCCGGTTGAAGGCATACGACTATCGCGTGCTGGACCAGTCGACCGGCGAGATCGTCGAGACGGCGCGCCGCACCGGCGCCCAGATTGCGGGACCGATTCCGCTTCCGACGGTGAAGAACAAGTACTGCGTGCTGCGCTCTCCCCACGTTGACAAGAAGTCGCGTGAACAGTTCGAGATCCGCACGCACAAGCGCCTGCTTGACATCCTCGAACCGACCCAGCAGACGGTGGACGCGCTCATGAAGCTCGACCTCCCGGCTGGCGTTGACGTCGAGATCAAGGCGTACGGAAAAGAGAAGTAGCTGCCGGGCTACTGAGTTGCCGAGCTGCTTAGCAGCTTAGTAGCTCAGGAGCTTGGTTGTGACTCACAGTGCCGTCGGTGCGCCAATCGCACGGGCATGATGGAGAAAAGACAATGTCAGTCAACGGAATTCTCGGAAGAAAGGTCGGCATGACGCAGCTGTTCGATGACAAGGGCGAAGTTCGCCCGGTCACCGTGCTGCAGGCCGGCCCTTGCGTCGTTACGCAGCTGAAGACGGCCACGCGTGACGGCTATGTTGCCGCCCAGATCGGGCTGGTCGAGTTCGTGAAGGAATCGCGTCTCACCAAGCCGATGAAGGGGCACTTCGAAAAGAACAACCTGCCGCCGGTGAAGTTCATCCGCGAGGTCGCCGTCGTGACCGACGGGGCTGCGGATACCGCCGATGGCAACGGCGCGGTGAAGGTCGGCGACAAGATCCTGGTCGATCTGTTCGACGGCGAAAAGTTCGTTGACGTAGTCGGCACCAGCAAGGGTCGCGGCTTCGCCGGCGTCGTGAAGCGCCACAAGTTTGGCGGCGGTCCGGGTTCGCACGGGCACATGTTCCAGGTGCAGGGTTCGATCGGCGCATCGTCGTTCCCGTCGCGCGTGTTCAAGGGCCAGCGCATGAGCGGCCACATGGGAAACGTGACGATCACGACTCGCAACCTGCGCGTCCTCGGTATCGATAAGGAAGAGAACCTGATCGTGGTGGAAGGCGCCGTGCCGGGTCCGAAGGACGGGTACGTGATGATCACCAGGGCAAAGAAGCCGCCGAGAGAGCGTCGCGGATTCTCCGGTGAAGGCACGACGATCAACCCGTTGAAGGCTTCCAAGCGCGCCGCAAAGGGCAAGTAGGTTCGACCTGGGCGGCCTTGGCCGCCCAACCTAAGACGCCTCCCGCGGCTGTAAATTGACGGGCGGCCAGCAAGGTCCTCGCCGGAGATGCGGGGACAGATGAAGGGAAAAAATGGCAAGCATCGATGTAGTGAATTTGGCGGGCCAGAAAGTAGGCACCTTCGATCTCGCCGATGAAGTCTTCGGCGCGATCAACGAGGACCTGCTCTGGGAGGCGGTAAAGCACTACCGCGCCGGACAGCGTTCCGGCACGCACGCCACGAAGAACCGCAAGCTGGTCAGCGGTTCGGGCAAGAAGCTGTGGCGTCAGAAGGGCACGGGCCGCGCTCGCGTCGGCTCGATCCGTTCGCCACTGTGGCGTCACGGCGGCACGGTCCACGGACCGCAGCCCCGCTCGTATGACTACCAGTTCCCGCGCAAGAAGCTGCTGGGCGCCCTGCGCTCGGCTCTGGCCGCGAAGCTGTCGGACGGCAAGCTGGTCGTCGTCGAGTCCTTCGACCTGAAGGAGACCAAGACGAAGGCCGTGAAGCAGGCGCTCGACGCATTGAAGGTCGAGAAGACCGCACTGCTGGTCGAAGCCGGAAGCGCCGAGAACGCGAACCTCGAATTGAGCGCGCGCAACATCGCGGGTGTCGAGATGCTGTACGGACCGGAAGTTCATCCGTACCACCTGCTGCGTTATGACCGCGCGATCTTCTCGCGTCCCGCGCTGGAAAAGCTGCAGAACTCGCTGAAGGCTTCGGCTCCGAAGCGCAAGGCGGAGGTGGCGTAATGAAATCCGCTTATCAGATCATCCGCCGTCCAGTCATCACCGAGAAGGGTCTCGGGGTGAAGGAGACCGAGCAGACGCTGGTCTTCGAAGTCGCCGCCGCGGCGACCAAGACGGAAATCAAGGAAGCCGTGCAGAAGGTCTTCAAGGTGAAGGTCGCTGATGTGCGCACGGCGAATTTCCAGGGCAAGGAGCGCCGCCGCGGCAAGTTCGCCGGCTACCGCCCTGACTGGAAGAAGGCATACGTACGGCTCAAAGAGGGCGAAAAGATGCCCGAGTACGCCGAGAACGTTTAGGCGTAGCTGAGCCCCAACGGTTCGCGCCGTTTGCGCGACCAATGAAGCCGGCCAGGAAAAGCGGAATCGCAAATATCTGGCAGGCACGAAGAGAAGAACTATGGCGATCAAGACTTACAGACCGGTAACTCCGACGCTGCGTTTCAAGACCTCGCTGGTCAACGACGATCTGACGACGAACCGGCCGTACAAGAAGCTCACGGAGCCGAAGAAGAACACGGGCGGACGCCGCAACAGCGGCGACCTGACCATCTGGCACCGTGGCGGCGGACACAAGCGCAAGATCCGCGTCATCGACTTCAAGCGCGACAAGGCCGGCATCCCGGCGACTGTCGCCTCGATCGAGTACGATCCGAACCGCTCGGCTCGCATCGCTCTGCTGGCGTATGCCGACGGCGAGAAGCGCTACATCCTGCACCCGGTGGGGCTGCAGGTTGGCGCGAAGGTCGTCAGCGGCCCCGAAGCCGACATTCTGGTCGGAAACGCCCTGCCGCTGCGCAACATCCCGGCCGGCACGGTCGTGCACAACATCGAGCTGCGTCCCGGAAAGGGCGCGCAGATGGCCCGCTCGGCCGGCGCGCAGGCGCAGCTGGTGGCCAAGGAAGGCGACTACGCCCTACTGAAGCTGCCTTCCGGCGAGACCCGCCGCGTGCTGATCGATTGCAGCGCGACGATCGGCCAGGTCGGCAACACCGATCACGAGAACGTGTCGATCGGCAAGGCCGGCCGCAAGCGCTGGATGGGCAAGCGCCCGGTCAACCGCGGTGTCACGATGAACCCGGTCGATCACCCGCACGGCGGCGGCGAAGGCAAGACTTCCGGCGGCCGCCACCCGGTGACCCCGTGGGGCCAGCCGACTCGCGGATACAAGACCCGTAACAACAAGCGGACCGACAAGTTCATCGTGTCGCGTCGCGGGAAGTAGGAAGGTAGAACATGGCACGTTCGACAAAGAAAGGTCCGTTTGTTGATTCGCACCTGGTCGAGAAGATCGAGGCGATGAACACGCGCAACGAGAAGAAGGTTGTGCGTACCTGGTCGCGCCGCTCCACGATCCTTCCCGAGATGGTGGGACACACGCTTGCCGTGCACAACGGCAAGAAGTTCATTCCGGTGTACGTCTCCGAGAACATGGTGGGCCACAAGCTGGGCGAGTTCAGCCTGACCCGCACGTTCAAGGGACACTCGGTAAAAGCCGCTTCCGAAGCGGCCGCCAAGCCGGCGAGATAAGCGCGTAGAGGAAGATGACCATGGAATTCACAGCGAAAGCCCGGTTCGTTCGGGTGTCGCCGCAGAAGGCGCGACTGGTACTGGATCTGATCAAGGGCCAGCGTGTCGAAAATGCGCTGAACACTTTGGCGTTCACCAACAAGGGCATTGCGCCGGCGATCCTGAAGCTGCTGCGTTCGGCGGTTGAGAACGCCAACTACCTCAGCCAGGAGAAGGGCTACGACGTCGATCTGGACCGGCTGATTGTCAGCCGCGCCATCGCCAACGAAGGCCCGCGCATGAAGCGCATCCGTCCGGCTCCGATGGGCCGCGCCTACCGTTACCAGCGCCGCATGGCGCACCTCGAGGTCGCCGTGGCTGAGAAGTCCGCGGTAGCCGCCTCGGGCAACGGCGACGCGACTCCGGCGGTCAAGGCTCCGGCGAAGAAGGTTGCCGCGAAGAAGACGGCGGCCAAGAAGGCACCGGCCAAGAAGAAGACTGCGGCTAAGAAGACCGCGAAGAAATAATCGCGCCGCCGGTTCCGGCCGGCGGGCAAGATTCAAGCGACGGCGCAAAAGCCTCACGGTTCACGTAGGCCGTCGCGGAGAGACGAAGCACTATGGGACAGAAGGTCCACCCTTATGGATTCCGCCTCGGCTACACCAAGCCGTGGAAGTCGCGCTGGTATCTCGATCGCGACTTTGACAAGTTCCTCATCGAGGACGTGAAGCTGAAGAACGAGCTGAAGGACAAGCTCAAGTCGGCGGGCGTCAGCTCCATCGACATCGAGCGTCCGGGCAACAAGCTGCGCATCATCATCCGCACGGCCCGCCCGGGCATCATCATCGGCCGCAAGGGCGCCGAGATCGACAAGCTCAAGCAGGACCTCCAAAAGCGCACGAACCGCGAGGTCTACATCGACATCCAGGAAGTGCACAAGCCCGAGCTTGATGCGCAGCTGGTGGCCGAGTCGATTGCCTTGCAGCTCGAGAAGCGCGTCGGCTTCCGCCGCGCCATGCGCAAGTCGGTGGACTCCGCTCTGCGCTTCGGCTGCAAGGGCATCAAGGTCCGCGTGTCGGGCCGCCTGAACGGCAACGAAATCGCCCGTTCGGAGTGGTACCTCCAGGGGCGCCTTCCGCTGCACACGCTTCGTGCCGACATCGACTACGGCTTCGCCGAGGCGAAGACCACGTACGGCGTCATCGGCGTGAAGACCTGGGTGTACAAGGGCGAGATCCTGTCGCAGAAGCGGCGCGAGCCGCAGGCTGCGCCGGCGAATTTCTAAGAACAGCGCCTGAGCGTCGCGCGGACGGAAGCGGTCGGCGGCGGCACAAGGCGAGCATCACGGTCACTCCGTCGCAGCACGAAGAACTGAGGACCGAGAACTGAGAACTTACTTATGTTGATGCCGAAGAAAGTTAAGTACCGCAAGCAGCAGCGCGGTCGCATGGCTGGCAAGGCGTGGCGCGGTTCCGACCTGTCGTTCGGAGATTTCGGACTCAAGGTCATGGAGCCGGGCTGGATCACCGACCGCCAGATCGAGGCGGCTCGTGTGGCCATGACCCGCTTCGTGAAGCGCGGCGGCAAGATCTGGGTCCGTCTGTTCCCCGACAAGCCGGTGACGAAGAAGCCAGCCGAAACCCGTATGGGCAAGGGCAAGGGAGCTCCGGATCATTGGGTGTGCGTGGTTCGTCCGGGCAAGGTGCTGTTCGAGATGGAAGGCGTCTCGCCGGCCGATGCCCAGGAAGCCATGCGCCTCGCGGCGCACAAACTGCCGCTGGTGACCAAGTTCGTACAGCGCGAGAACATTCACGCGGCTGTCGCGACGAAGTAAACACGGACTCCGCACTATTGACGTGCGGAGCCGATTGCAAACGCCCGGCGGCGAAAAGCTCCGCCGGGGGGTGAAGAGAAGAGATGAATTCGGAAAAGATCCGCAACCTGACCGATGCTGAACTGAAGCATCAGGAGCGCGAACTCAACGATCAGCTCTTCAAGCTGAAGTTCCAGATGAAGATGGGACAGACCGAAAGCTTGAAGAAGATTCGTGGGCTGCGCAAAGACATCGCTCGCGTGAAGACCATCCAGCGTGAGAAGGCTCTGGCGACCGCCAAGACCGGAACGGAGAAGAAGTAATGGCTGAGACGACGAAGACCGAGAACGCCTCCGGACGCAAGTCGCTGGTCGGACTGGTCGTATCGACGAAGATGGCAAAGACCATCGTCGTCGAGGTGACCCGCCAGAAGTCGCATCCGCTGTACCGCCGCGTGGTGTCGCGCACCAAGAAGTTCTACGCGCACGACGAGCAGCAGACCGCCCGCACGGGCGACTACGTCCGTATCGAAGAGACCCGTCCGCTGTCGCGCCTGAAGCGCTGGCAGTTGAAGGACATCGTGAAGCGCGCGGCGCTCGTGCCGGGCGAAGCCATCACGCAGACCGGCGAAGTGAGCTAGTCGAGGAGAGATTGTCATGGCAGTGATGATGAGAAGCATGCTCGAGGTGGCCGACAACAGCGGCGCCCGCAAACTGCAGATGATCCTGCCGCTCGGCGGTTCCACCGGCCTGAGCGCGGGACTCGGCGACGTAGTTACCGCCGCGGTCAAGGAAGCCTCGCCCGACGGCAGCGTCAAGAAGGGCACGGTCGTGAAGTGCGTGATCGTGCGTACGCGCAAGGAACACCGCCGCAAGGACGGCACCTACATTCGTTTTGACCAGAACGCCGCCGTGCTGATTGACGCCGCCGGCGAACCGGTCGGCACCCGCGTCTTCGGACCGGTCGCCCGCGAACTGCGCGAAAAGAAGTTCCTGAAGATCGTTTCTCTGGCCCCTGAAGTTCTGTAAGGGCGCAGGAAGGTAGAAGACATGGCTAGCGTTGATATTCGCCGGAACGACACCGTGAAGGTGATCTCCGGCCGCGATAAGGGCAAGGAAGGCCGCGTCCTGCGCGTGTTCCCGGAGAAGAGCAAGATCCTGGTCGAGCACGTCGGGATGGTCAAGAAGAACGTCCGTCCGAACCCGCAGAAGCAGATCAAGGGCGGCATCGCCGAGCAGGAAAGCAAGATCTCGATCAGCAACGTCATGCTGGTCCACGGTGGTTGCGGTCCGGTTCGCGTGCGGCACGAGGGCGAAGGCAAGAACAAGGTTCGCGTTTGCGCCAAGTGCAAGGGCCAGATCGAGAAGTAAACGAACCGGAGCGGACGCTCCAATTGAAGACCTCACGAACCCGTACGCGAAAGCCAACCGGAAACCGTGAGAGAAAGTAGACAGGAATGGCAAAGCAGGAAAAGACCGACAAGAAGCCGAAGCAGCAGGCGGCCGTCGAGAAGCCGGAACCGGGCCAGAAGGCCGCGCGTCCGAAGCTGAACAACGCCGCCTCGGCGCGTCTGCGCGAGAAGTACAAGAAGGAAGTCGTTCCCGCGCTGATGAAGGAGTTCGAGCTCAAGAACGTGATGGCCGTCCCCAGGTTGGAGAAGGTGGTCATCAACATGGGCGTTGGCGAAGCGACGCAGAACGCCAAGGTGCTCGACCCCGCCGCCGGCGAACTGGCGCAGATCACCGGCCAGAAGCCGGTCATCACCAAGGCGAAGAAGTCCATCGCGGCCTTCAAGGTTCGCGAAGGCATGCCGATCGGCGTCATGGTCACCCTGCGCGGCGACCGCATGTACGAGTTCCTCGACCGCCTGATGAACGTGGCCCTGCCCCGCGTGCGTGATTTCCGCGGCGTATCCACCAAGTCGTTCGACGGACGCGGCAACTACACGCTGGGCCTGCGCGACCAGTTGATCTTCCCGGAGATCGACTACGCCAAGGTTGAGCGCCAGAAGGGCATGAACATCACCATCGTTACCACGGCAAAGAGCGACGATCATGCGCGCTCGCTGCTGCGCAACATGGGCATGCCGTTCCGCCAGCAGTAACACATCGGCAATCACGAGTTCTGATTTAGACAGAGCGCGAGAACGCGCTCATGAAGGAAACGATGGCTAAGACATCCAGTATCGCCAAGGCGAACAAGAAGCCTAAGTTCTCCACGCGTCAGCACAACCGTTGCAAGCTGTGCGGGCGCCCGCGTGCCTACCTGCGGAAGTTCGGCCTCTGCCGTCTTTGCTTCCGTGGACTTGCGCTGCGCGGGGAGATCCCCGGCGTCTCGAAGTCGTCCTGGTAACCGCGCAGAGCTCCCAACCGGGGCCGAGCCGGACCTGACCCAAACGGCTGGCAGGTTTCGCGCCAAAAGGTGCGAACGCTATACATCGCCGCAGGTTCTTTCACGGAGAGGTCGTTCGGATATCCGCTAACGACCGATCCAATCGCGCAGGCCAGCGCGCGCGAGAAAGAGAACGGGCGATGATGATCAGGAGAAAGAGATTATGAGTTTCACAGATCCGGTGGCAGATTTTCTGACGAGAATCCGTAACGGCATCAAGGCTCGTCATCAGAAGATCGACGTTCCGGCCTCGAAGCTGAAGATGGAGATTGCCCGCATCCTCAAGGAAGAGGGCTACATCGCGAACTACAAGGCCACCGAAGAAGACGGCAAGAAGCTGATCCGCGTGTACCTGAAGTACGGCGCGGACAATGCCGCGGCCATCTCGAATGTCAGCCGCGTTTCGCGTCCCGGTTGCCGCGTGTATGTCGGCAAGACCGAGATTCCGCGCGTGCTCGGCGGTCTGGGTATCACCATCCTGACCACGCCCAAGGGCGTCATGACCGGCAAGCAGGCGCGCAAGGAAGGCGTCGGCGGCGAGATTCTCTGCGAAATTTACTAATGCCGAGCCGGTGCGGCGGGACTCCCGAAGTGATCGACTTCACGGATTGCCTTCCGCGACACCGGCCAACCACAGTCTCGGGCTGAGTGCCCGGGGCGAGCAGACGTGGCCCCGCCAGCGGCGGGGTCCGGAAGCCCACAGCAGCGACCCAGGTCCTGCTGCGGTGTAGGAGAGAGAAATGTCGAGAATTGGTAGAAAGCCGATCCCCATGCCGAAGGGCGTGACCTACGCCATCGAAGGCAACACCATCACCGTGAAGGGCCCGAAGGGCACCGTCAGCAACCATCTTCCCGGCGGCGTTGACTTCGTCCAGGAAGACGGCAATCTGGTCGTAACGCGCCAGGACGAGAGCAAGCGCGCCATTCACGGACTGGTGCGCGCCCTGGTGGGCAACGCCGTCAAGGGCGTGACCGAGGGCTGGACGAAGCAGTTGGACATCGTCGGCATCGGCTACCGCGCCGAACTGAAGGGCAAGGGCATCGTGGTGTTCACGCTTGGGTATTCGCACCCGATCGAGTATCCGCTCCCGAGCGGAATCGAGGTTGCGATCGATCCCAAGCAGACCTCGCTGACCATCAGCGGCATTGACCGCCAGAAGGTCGGCCAGGTTGCGGCCGAAATGCGCTCGCTGCGTCCGCCTGATCCGTACAAGCAGAAGGGCGTTCGCTACACTGGCGAGAAGCTGAAGAAGAAGGTCGGCAAGACCGGCGCGAAGTAGTTCGCGCTTAGCGCGGCGTCCGAGCCGCGCTGCGAACTACCCTGAGCGCAGCGAAGGGTCTGATTTCACGGGGCGTTCGCGCCCCATCCGGCCGCAAGCGTAGCGCGAGTTGCGCGAGCGGCATGACAAGAATTCGAGACAGCCTGGAGCGGACGAGAATCCGCGCCGGCTGGCTCATTCCCGGTCCCCGGCATAGAACCCCGGGAGTCGGCCGGAAGGATAGGACAAGAGATGATCTCGAAGGATTCCAAGAACGCGACGCGCAGCAGAGTGCACGATCGCATCCGGAAGAAAATCCTCGGCTCGGGCGAACGCCCGCGCCTGAACATCTTCCGTTCGGTCAACCACATTTATGCGCAGGTGATCGACGACGGGCAGCACAAGACGATTGTGCAGGCCAGCTCGCTCGAACTGGGCAAGGCCGCTGACGGCAAGACGCACGTCACTGGGGGCAACATCGCGGCGGCCAAGCAGGTCGGCAAGGCCATCGCAGAGCGCGCCAAGGAAAAGGGCGTCACCAAGGTCGTGTTCGACCGCGGCGGCTACCTGTACCACGGGCGGGTCAAGGCGCTGGCGGATGCCGCCCGCGAAGCCGGACTCCAGTTCTAGGCCGGATTCGCGGAAGGTGTATCCGGGCAGCAGCCGGGGATTGCGCGGGATCAGCAATCCTGAACCTGGTCTAGCAGGCGAGGGCCCCGTGAGACTACGGGCCCTACAACTAAAGATCGCGGGCGAGGTCCTCAACGGGGCCGCTAGTTCGCAGAGGTAAGGGCGCCACTCGCGTGGGTGGACGCCAGGAGAATCAAGAGCAAATGGCAATCGTCAAGAAAAAGCTCGATGCCGGTCAGTTCAACCTGAAAGACCAGGTGGTCAGCATCAACCGCGTGACCAAGGTCGTCAAGGGCGGCAAGAACATGTCCTTCGCCGCGCTGGTTGTGGTCGGCGACCCGGGTTCCGGCGTCGTCGGTTTCGGTTCCGGTAAAGCCAAGGAAGTGCCGCAGGCGATCCGCAAGGGCATTGAAGCGGCCAAGAAGAACCTGATCAAGGTCAACTTGACCAATACTTCGATTCCGCACGTCTCGCTCGGCAAGTACGGTTCCGGCGTCGTTCTGCTCAAGCCCGCCCCGGAAGGCACCGGCGTCATTGCCGGCGGCGCCGTCAGGGCCGTCATGACCTCGGTTGGCATCCAGAACGTGCTGACCAAGTCGATCGGCACCACCAATCCTCACAACGTGATCAAGGCCACCTTCGACGCGCTGCGCAGCCTGCGCGACCGTAGGGAAGTCGCGGCGAGCCGCGGCAAGGCCGTAGAGGAGCTTTAATCATGGCGCGCGTACGTAACAAGACGCCCAAGACGCAGGCGGCGGCCGGCACGAAGATCCAGCTCAAGTGGGTCCGCTCGGCCATCTGCACGCCGACCAAGCACAAGCTGGTGATCAAGGGCCTGGGCTTCACCCGGCTCAACCAGGTGATCGAGCGGGAAGACACGCTTTCGATCCGCGGCATGGTAGCCAAGGTGCCGCACCTGGTCGAGATCGTCAGCAAGTAGCTCTGCTCTCGTGAGCCCCGATGGGGCGCTAACCGAGTCGCCGGGATGCCGGCGGCGCTAGGATTGTGGCGGTCGTCACTGACCGCCCTCTCGCATGCATGGCAGCATGCGCAAGGATTGGGAAATGAATCTCTCGACGATTCGCAAGCCGTACAAGTCGACTGAAAAGAAGAAGCGTATCGGCCGCGGCATGGGCTCGGGTATGGGCAAGACCTCGACCCGCGGTCACAAGGGTCAGGGTTCGCGTTCGGGCTCGCGCCTGATGCGCGGTTTTGAAGGCGGCCAGATGCCGCTGCACCGCCGTTTGCCGAAGCGCGGCTTCACCAACATCTTCAAGAAGGAATACCAGGTCGTGAACCTTTCGCGTTTGGCCGAACTGGGCGTCAACGAGATCACGCCCGAAGTTCTGTACGCGAACGGCGTCATCGGCAAAAAGAACGGGCTGGTGAAGATCCTCGGCGTGGGCGAACTGTCCGGCGCGATCACCGTCCGGGCTCACAAGTTCAGCGAGACCGCGCAGCAGAAGATCACCGCTGCGGGCGGCAAGGCTGAGCTGATCGGCGCGCAGCAGGAAGCGAAGTAGTTCGGCGGCCGTTCGCGGCCGCCAAGAGGAATCATCGCACCCGCCCGGCAGCCACGAGGCGGGAACAGCCAGGGGACGCAGCCAGAGGCGGCGTCTCCGGCAGGGTAGGCGGCAGGCCGCCACACCCGGAAAGAGCACAGAGGCCCTTATATGTTCGAGAAGCTGGCGAACATCTTCCGGATTCCGGATCTGCGCAAGCGCGTACTGTTCACGCTTGCGCTGCTGGCCGTTTATCGCATCGGAGCGCACGTGCCGACCCCCGGTGTCGATACCGAGGCCCTTCAGCGCCTGTTCGACATGCAGCGCGGAAGCGTGCTCGGCTTCGTCGATCTGTTCAGCGGCGGGAACCTTCGCCGCCTGACGGTCTTCGCCCTGGGCATCATGCCCTACATCACGTCGTCGATTATCCTGCAGCTTTTGACCGTGGTGTATGAGCCGCTCGCCCGCCTCCAGAAGGAAGGCGAACTCGGCCGCAAGAAGATCACCCAGTGGACACGCTACCTGACCGTCGTGCTCGGCGCGTTCCAGTCGCTGGGAATCGCGCTCACCTTGCAGCGCGGCTTCGGTGGCGAGCAGATCGTGCTGAACCCCGGTTGGCCCTTCGTCCTGATGACGGTGCTAACCCTGACCACCGGTACGGCCTTCATCATGTGGCTTGGCGAACAGATCACCGAGCGCGGCGTCGGAAACGGCATGTCGCTGCTGATCTTCGCTGGCATCGTCGTTGGCCTCCCGAGCGCGATTGCCGACTTGATCGAGAAGATCACGACCAACGCCTGGGGAGCCTTCACGGTCCCGGCCATGGCCATCCTGATCGCCGTCATGGTCGCCGTGGTGGCGTTCATCGTCTTCGTCGAACGCAGCGAGCGCAGGATTCCCGTGCAGTACGCCAAGCGGGTCGTCGGACGCAAGGTGATGGGCGGGCAGTCCACGCACCTGCCGTTGCGCGTCAACTCCGGCGGCGTCATGCCCGTCATCTTCGCCAGCTCCGTGCTGACGCTGCCGCAGACCCTGGGCCTGTGGCTCAAGGGCAAGAACGCGACGCTGGACCGCATCTTCGAGAGTCTCGCCTGGGGCGAGCCGATGTACACGCTGCTGTATGCGATCGGCATCATCTTCTTCGCATACTTCTATGTGTCGATCGTCTTCAACCCCAACGAGGTCTCGGGCAACATGCAGAAGTACGGTGGCTTCGTGCCGGGCATTCGTCCGGGCAAGCGCACCAGCGACTACATGAACGACATCCTGACCCGCATGACGCTGGTCGGCGCCTTCTACCTGATCATCATCTCCATCATTCCGGAGTGGATGATCGCCGGTATCCGTCTCAATCACCTGCCCGGCTTCCTCGGAGCGTTCTTCGAGAATATGCCGACCTGGGTGTTGAACGGTCTGGGCGTGAACTTCTACTTCGGTGGAACGTCGTTGCTGATCGTGGTCGGTGTCGCGATGGACACGGTCAACCAGATCGAGTCGCAGTTGATCATGCGTCACTATGAAGGGTTCACCCCGCGCAGCGGCCGCATCAAGGGCCGTCGCGCGTGGTAACTGCCGGCTCCTGAATTGCAGGCAGCGCGGCCAGGAAGTGCAGTTACTCCGGTTTGCCGGGAGGACGACTCGATGGACAGCACTGCCACAGAGTCTGACGCGCAGATGCCAGTGAACGAACGAGCTGGGATGGGGCCGATCATCCTGTTTGGACCGCCAGGAGCGGGCAAAGGGACGCAGGCCAAGGTCATCACCGAGAGGTACGGCGTGCCGCAGATCTCCACCGGAGACATCCTGCGGGACAACGTCAGTCGCGGTACCGGACTGGGCGTCAAGGCCAGGTCCTACATGGAGCAGGGGCAGTACGTCCCCGACGAGTTGGTCTGCGACATGGTGGCCGAACGGCTTGCGGATGAGGACTGTAGGAGGGGGTTCATCCTCGATGGATTCCCCCGCACCGTCCCCCAGGCCGAATGGCTCGACATGTATCTCGGCAACAGGGTCTTTGACACACGGAAGCAGTGCCCGCCGGCGGTTGTGATCCGCTTTGTCGTAGAGTATAATGCTCTATTGCAAAGGCTTACCGGACGTCGTACTTGTCCTACCTGCGGGCGGATCTACAACGTTCATTTTCAGCCTCCACGCGTCCCGGACACATGTGATGTGGACGGCTCCCGGCTTGTCACCCGTAAGGACGACCGCGAGGACGTCATTGCGGAGCGCCTGAAGGAATACGAACAACAGACTTTGCCGCTGGCGGAGTACTACCGCAAGCGCAATCGTCTGTTGGAGATCAACGCTGACCAGCCGGTAGAAGTGGTAACTGCGGAAGCCCTCAGGGCAATAGAGCATGGCCATAGTCTGTAAGTCTGCCGGCGAGCTGGAAAAGATGCGCCGGAGCGGGCGAATCGTGCGTCAGGTGCTGGATACGGTGCGAGCGGTCGTGGCGCCGGGCATCAGCACGATGGACCTTGAGAAAGTTGCGGAGAAGAAAATCCGCGAATTGGGCGCTAAGCCCGCGTTCAAGGGGTACTACGATTACCCCTGCGTGCTGTGTACGTCGGTGAACCAGGAAGTCGTGCACGGAATCCCGTCCGAAGGCCGGGTTCTGCAAATCGGCGACATCGTGTCCATCGACTGCGGCGTGGTGCTGGACGGCTACTACGGCGATTCGGCGATCACGGTTCCGGTGCAGGAGATTGCGGGCGACACGCGCAAGCTGCTCGAAGTTACCGAGCAGTCGCTGTACAAGGCGATCGACGCCGCCCGCATCGGCAACACCCTCGGCGACGTGGGCGCGGCCGTTCAGGAGTACGTCGAGGCGAACGGATTCAGCGTGGTTCGCGAGTTCGTTGGACACGGTATCGGCACGAGGCTCCACGAAGACCCGCAGGTGCCGAACTACGGCGTCCGGGGACACGGAGCCAAGCTTCGCGAAGGCATGGTGCTCGCGATCGAGCCGATGGTGAACGCCGGCGGTCCCGGTGTTCGCGTGCTGGAAGACAAGTGGACGGCGGTCACCGAAGACGGCAGGCCGAGCGCGCACTTCGAGCACTGCGTGGCCGTGACCCGGGACGGCCCGGTGATTCTGACGGAGTAGTTACGGGTTTCAGTTTCAAGAGTTGAACCCGGGAGTCAGTGAAAAACTTTGTTGCAGTCCAGTTTTGAGCAGATCGCGTGAGATGCGCTGAGACGGAACTCGAAACTGGAAACTTGAAACTCGAAACTGGAGTTGAATGAGCAAGGAAGACGCGATTGAAGTTGAGGCGTCTTGCAGGCGTGAGCGGAGCGGGAGCCTGCAGCCGAAATCCCGAGCCGAAGGCGAGTGGATCTCGTCGAATTCCGAACTAAGGATTGCATGAGCAAGGAA
>DASPLH010000178.1:0-20412 GCA_035627675.1 Clostridia bacterium | reverse complement strand
GAAGGCAAGCTGGTGTTCGCCAAGGTTTACGACCTGGGCGAACAGCCCGACAACGAAGAGGCGTTCGAAGTGCTGAGAAAGCTGTAGGGAGTTCACGTTGAGGGAAGCCCCACGCGCGCGTGGGGCTTTTTTCATACGGCGTGGGGCTTTTTTCATACGAATGTTGGCGCCCCACATCTGCTCGCGAAGCGAGCAAATGTGGGAACGGGTGTGGCTTTCCCACGTTCGCCAACGGAGGGTGGACGTGGGGCACCGGCCGTGCGGCGGTGGGGGATCTGCAAAGCAAGCAAAATGCCCGCCGGGTGGCGGGCATTTTGGTCTCAGGCTGGCGCGGTTATTGAGCCGCTGGTTTCTTGGCTGCCGGTTTCTTTGCGCCGGACTTCTTCGCTGCCGGCTTTGCGGCTGGTTTTTCGGATGCTACCGGTTCGGAGTTCTTCAGCATTTCTTCCACGAGTTGAAAGAGCTGCGAGCGGTCCACGACTTCCACGAACGGCGTGCCGCGCTGCGTGTTGCTGACCACGTAGATCGTGGGCGTGTGGTCGATTCCGACCTTCTGGCCGAGCTGGAAGTCGGCGCGCACCTTGTTCGCGAGTTCGCCGTTGGTGTCGAGGAAGGCGGGCAGCGGGGTTTTGTGCTCTTCGGCGAAGCGGTCGGCCATGCCGCGCAGGTTCTGCTTGTTGATGCTGCGCTGGTTCATCAGCACCCAGTGGCGAAACTCTTCGCCGAGCTGCGGCGACTTGGTGTCGAAGTAGCGGGCGATCACGTGAGCCTCGAACGCCCAGTTGTGCATGGGCAGCGGGAAGTCATAGCGGATCAGCGGGATCTTGTAACGCTGCGACGCTTCCTTTAGCAGCGGTTCGGCGCGCCCGCAATCGGGACACTGCATGTCCTCAAAGACGATGATCGCGACGCGCGCGCCCTTCGGCGGACGCAGCGACGAGGTGTCGGCGGCGAGCATTGCGCCGCAGAGTACGAACAGCAAAACGGTTACAGCGACCAGGCGATTTCTCATGAGAAGCATTCCACCCTGACGACCTCCATGGTAAACGAAGTCGAGCTTTCGAAAGAAGGGGCAGGGGTGAGAACCCGGTTTCGCGGCGCATGTCGCGGGAGCTGTTCGGATGTTCGGACGGACAGGGCGATGTGATGCAGGCACCGGCCGGGTGTGACGCGAAAATCCGGCTGCACCGCGCCGGTTGCGGCCGTGCGAAATGGGCCAGCGGAGCGGCTTTGGGACTGATTGAGCGGCCCCAATCCCTGTGCTAGGATGCTCTGCTTTACATCTCCGCCATGTGCCGAAGCACATGAGGCCCTGCCCTTCCGCCCTCGGGCCGAGACCCGGAACGTTCCGGGCCCCGACTCGCGGTTCCCACACAGCGCGAGTAAGCGCCAGATGGGTGGCAGTTTCGGAGACCCATTCGCGCAGGTAGCACTGTGCACTGGCGGCTGCGAGAGTGTCCGCCGGTCCGGGCGCCGACAGCTCACGAGCAGGTCGGAAACCGGGAAACTGGAGCGGATTCAAAGCGATGGTGTCCCGTGAGATCGCCGCCGGGTTGATCGCCCGGCTGCGGTAGGGGAATACCTTCCGCGAATCCGGTCTAACGAAGCCTCCACGAGTCGGAGGCGCCGCGGCTGTCCGCTTTTCCGGGCTCGCGCCCGGACATTCGGCAGTTCGTGACTCCTTTGACCCGCGCCGGCAGCGGAATGGCCAGGTAGTTATAAACAGGAGTCATTCTCTGTGAAGACTTACGAAGGCGCCAACGTTCGCAACGTGGCCATTGTCGGCCACTCGCACTCGGGTAAAACCTCGCTTGTCTCCGCCATGCTGTACACCGCCGGGTCCACGCAGCGTCTGGGACGCGTGGACGACGGCAGTACGGTGACCGATTACGACGAAGAAGAAGTCGCCCGCCAGATGACCATCTCCGCTTCGCTCGCGCACGTCGAGTGGGGCAAGACCAAAATCAACATCATCGACACGCCCGGCTTCAACATGTTCGTCCACGAGGCCGAGCTGGCGATGCCGGCCGTGGAAGCAGCGATGGTCGTGGTGGACGCCGTCAGCGGCGTGCAGGTCGTGACCGAGAAGATATGGGGCTTCGCCGACAAGATGGCGATGCCGCGCGTGATCGTCTGCACGCGCATGGACCGCGAGCGCGCCGACTTCCAGCGCTGCATGGATTCGCTCACGAACGCTTTCGGACGCACGGTCGTTCCCGTACAGCTGCCGATCGGCAGCGAGAAGAATTTCAGGGGCGTCATCGACCTGGTGAAGATGAAGGCCTACATCTACGAGATGGGCGGGAACGGCAAGGCGAAGGTCGAGGAGATTCCGGCCGACATGGCGGCCCCGGCGAAGGAGGCCCACGAGAAGCTGGTGGAGGCCGTGGCCGAGGGCGACGACGAGCTGATGAACGAATTCTTCGAGACCGGCACCATCGGCGAAGAACACATCGTCTCGGGCATCCATAACGCCATTCGCGACGACAAAATCTTCCCCGTGCTGTTCGCATCGGGTCTCGGAAACATGGGCACGGATGAAGTGCTCGACTTCATCGTGGATTACATGCCGACGGCGGTGGAGAGGAAGCAGGTCGCCGGCGAGAGCACTCCGAACAACGGCGAGCCTCCGGCGCGCAAGATCAGCGACTCCGATCCGCTCTCGATGTTCGTCTTCAAGACGGTCAGCGATCCGTTTGCCGGACGCATTTCATATTTTAAGGTGTACAGCGGCGTGTTGAAGAACGACGCGACGGTGCAGAACTTCACGCGCAGCGGGTCGGAGAAGTTCGCGCACCTCTCGATCATGCAGGGCAAGCAGGCCGTGCCGGTTCCGGAACTCCACGCGGGCGACATCGGGGCCGTGGCGAAGCTGAAAGAGACGCTTACGGGCGACTCGCTCGGCGACAAGGCCGCTCCGATTCTCTTCCCGACGGTGAAGCTGGCCGAACCGGCGATCACCTTCGCGATAGAGCCGAAGACGCGAGCGGACGAAGACAAGATCGGCGCGGGCGTCCACAAGCTGATGGAAGAGGACGCGATGCTGCGCTTCTACCGCGACCCGCAGACGAAGGACTTCCTCATCGCGGGCACCGGACAGCAGCACATCGAGGTGATCGTCAGCAAGCTGAAGAAGCGCTACCACGCGGAAGTCGTGCTGAAGGCACCGAAGGTTCCGTATCGCGAGACGATCCGCGGAACGGCCGACGTCCAGGGCCGCCACAAGAAACAGTCGGGCGGACACGGGCAGTACGGTGATTGCAAGATCCGCATGGAACCGCTACAGCGCGGCGGAAACTTCGAATTCGTCAACGAGATCTTCGGCGGCGCGATCCCGAAGAACTTCATTCCGGCCGTGGAAAAGGGAATCGTCGAGGCCGCGCAGCGCGGGTATCTGGCGGGCTACCCGGTCGTGGACTTCAAGGTCGTGCTCTACGACGGCAGCTACCACGACGTGGACTCGAACGAACTGTCGTTCAAGACCGCGGGCCGCATCGCGTTCAAGAAGGCGATGGAAGTGGCGAAGCCAACGCTGCTCGAGCCGATCATGAGCGTCGAGATCACGGTGCCCGATGAGTTTGCCGGGGCGATCATGGGCGACCTGAACTCGCGCCGCGGCCGCATTGGCGGCATGGAGAACAAGGGCGGCAACACCATCGTGAAAGCCATGGTGCCGATGTCGGAGATGCTGACCTACGGCACGGACCTGACGTCAATGACGCAGGGCCGCGGCTCGTTCAGCATGGAAATGGACCACTACGACGTCGTCCCGGCACAGCAGCAGGAGAAGATCGTGGCTGCTGCGAAAGCGGCGAAGGGCGAGGCCGCCGAGGAAGAAGAAGAGTAGCCAGCCGCAACAGCACAGGCGAGAAGAGGCAGCCCTTTGGGGCTGCCTTTTTTGCATTGGCAAGACCACGTTTGGGAGATCGATGCCTTCCCACCCTCTTGAAGGAGGTGTGGCATGCAGGACAGCAATTCTTTCAACCACCGTCTCTACTTTCTGCTCGGAGCAGCATTTGGAGCCAGTGTGATGGCGCTGATGGACCCGGGGCGGGGTGCGCGCCGGCGTTCTCTGCTGCGAGACAAGGTGCAGCACGGCATGAACGTCGCCGGACGGGAGACCTGGAAGCAGGTACGCAACCTTGGAGCCAACGTGAAGGGCGCAATCGCGGAGCGGCGATCGGCGGCGCGAGATGCGCGGGTAATCCTCGACAACGAACAACTGGAGGACCGCGTGAAGGCGCAGATCGGTCACGTGCTTTCGCACTTCAGCGTCGAGGTGCGCGCTCATGACGGTCACGTGGTTGTCTCCGGGCCGGTGATGCGGGGCGAACGCCGGAAACTGGAAGACCGCCTTCGCGAGACGCGCGGCGTGCGAGGCTTCGAACTGCAAGTGAGGGAACACGACAGTCCCGCGGGGGTGCCGGGCTTGCAGGGTGTTCCGAAGAGGCCGGCCCGGGAGAATGTGGCCTGAATATCGAGGTACGGATACTGGGCGCATGGTTGGGTGCCCCACGTCCGCCCTCGGTTGGCGAACGTAGGACTTGGGGTTCACCTACATTCGCCTTCGTTTGGGTGGAGATGAGGGCTTGGGTTCTCCCAAATTTGCTCGCTTCGCGAGCAGATGTGGGGCACCGGCGCGCTCTCTCTTCCCAAAGAGGCCAGGTTTGCGTCAAAGTGTTTGCCGGCGTAACAAAGACAAACACATGCGAACGATCCAACGTGTTGTTCTCGCGCTGCTGCTGCTGACAATCACAACTCCGGCCTTTGCTGCTGTACGCGGCAAACTGGAGAGATTCCCGCTCCAGAGCAAGCAATTCGCAACTACCTACGATGTTCATGTCTATCTGCCGCCTGCGTACGATCCCGCGAAACGATACCCGGTGATCTATTGCACCTACGACGGGGTGTACTTCGAGCGCGTGCCGATGGTCGAGGCCTATGAGCGTGCGCTCGGCGGCGGCGCGAAGGAAGCGGTGATCATCGGCATCCCGGACACTCCGGGGTACGAAGGAATGCCAGGCTTCCCGGAAGCCGATAAGTACAGGACGATGGTGGTGGAGGAACTCGTCCCCGCCGTCGAGTCGCGCTATTCGGTCGCGAAGGACCGCGCAGGCAGGCGGCTGCTGGGCTTCTCGCACGGGGGCGTGAAGCTGCTGAACGTGGTGGCGGCGCATCCGGCTGTGTTCTCACGGATTGCGATGCAATCTCCGGGATGGCTGGTGTGGGACAAGGAGTACAAGAAGATCGAGCGCGAGATCTTCGACGAAGCGGCAGCTGAGCTGCGCTCGGCAGGGTCGGCGCTCCCAACGGTTTGGATGACCTGGGGCGACGGCAGCACGGAGTGGGAGAGCCGCTCGCGCAAGCAGGGAGACCGCATGGCGGCCATCCTGCGCGGGAAGGACGCCGAGGTCACGCTCGGCAAACTGGTGAAAGGCGACCACGGCCTCGACCTCGCGACACAGTCGTTCGACGAGGCATTCGCGTTTCTGCTGAAAGACTAGGCCACCACAGAGGACACAGAGGGCACAGAGAAAGCGATTCACCACGGATATGCACGGATGCACACGGATTTTCGTGTACTTCGTGATGGACTGTTTGATCCGTGCTGGTCCGTATCGATCCGTGGTGAATCGTCTTTCGCTGGAAACTTGAAACCTGAAACTTGAAACTGCTTCACGCGTATTGTGCGCTTCGCGCTCTGCGGTTACGATTCCGTCAGGTGCCCACTCCCAAGGACAATCCGGAACGCCTGGTCTCGGCCGCGCCGGTCGAAGACGATGCCTCCTTTGAGCTGAAGCTGCGGCCGCAGCGGCTGCAGGAGTTCATCGGGCAGGCGAAGGTCAAAGAGAACCTGGCGGTGGCGATCGCCGCTGCGCGTTCGCGCGGAGAGGCGCTCGATCACGTGCTGCTGTATGGGCCTCCGGGACTGGGGAAGACCACGCTGGCGACCATCATCGCCAACGAGATGGGAGTGGCTTTCCAGCAGACCAGCGGTCCCACGCTACAGATCAAGGGCGACCTGACGGCCGTGCTGACCAACGTGCAGCAGAAGCAGGTGCTGTTCATCGACGAAGTGCACCGGCTGCAGCCTGCGATCGAGGAGCTGCTGTATTCGGCGCTCGAAGACTACACCCTGGACATCATGATCGGGCAGGGACCGGCGGCACGGACCCACACCTTCGAAATCCAGCCGTTCACGTTCATTGGGGCGACGACGCGCATCGGCCTGCTCTCGGCTCCGCTGCGCTCGCGCCTGGGACTGGTGCTGAGGCTGGAGTTCTACACGCACGAGGACCTGAAGATCATTGTCTCCCGCTCGGCGCAGATCCTGAATGTCGGCATCGACGACGATGCGGCGCTGGAGATCGCCATGCGTTGCCGCGGAACACCGCGCATCGCCAACCGGCTGCTGCGGCGCGTGCGCGACTACGCACAGGTGCGCGGCACGGGACACATCGACCGCCAGACGGCTCAGGCCGCGCTACAGATGCTTGAAGTCGATCAGCACGGGTTCGACGAAGTCGATCGGCGGCTGCTGATGACCATCATCGAGAAGTACCAGGGCGGGCCGGTCGGGGTGAACACGCTGGCGGCCGCGCTGGCGGAAGAAACCGACGCGATTGAAGAGATCTACGAGCCGTTCCTGATCCAGATAGGGTTCCTCGACCGCACTCCGCGCGGGCGGGTTGCGACGCAACTGGCCTACCGGCACTTCGGGATCGAGCCTCCGCGGAAACAGAACACGCTGTTCTAGTAGCTCCCTCTTCGGGACGACCGGCCGATTTCCAGAAACAAGTTAGCTGATTTCACTGCGCGTGAATCGCTAAATGTGGATGATTGCCCTCCCGTGCTTCCGCACCGGAGGTCCGATGCGATTCCATCCAGTCTGCACCGTTGCCATTGTCGTGCTTGCGGCGTCGTACGCGGCTTTCGCGCAGGCGCGGAGGACTGCACCGATTCCGAAAAACCGGCTGCGCTCGACGGCTCCGCCGCCTCGCGAGGCGATGAAGTTTTCGTCCCCGGTGTTCGAGAATCGGCGACTGAAGGTACTGCGACTGGAGTTGCCGGCCGGCGGCTCGACCCAGGTCCCGGGCGACATTCACGACTACGTCATCGTTGCTCTCGATGACGCGTCGATCAACCTGAACGGCGGTCGGAGTTCGTTTGATCTCGACCTGAAGAACGGCGAGATGAATGTGATCCCCGGACGCTGGGCGCACAAGATCTCCAACCGGGGAGCCGCTGCCAGGCTGCTGCTGGTAGAAGTGACGGGCGAGATCGATCCGAACCGGGCGCGGTGCGGTCTGGCAGCGGAGAACTGCCGCGAAGTGCGCTTCGGGCGCACGGCCGAAGGTGACTACACGCAGGCCACGCTGTTTGACACCAACAAGGTGAAGATGATGCGAGCCGAACTCGGGCCGTCGGGCGTGCTCCGGCTGCACGACGACAACGCCAGCCACCTGGTGGTCAGCCTGACGCCACTGCGAGGCAGCACCGAAGCACAAGAGGTCGCGCTGAACGCGGGAGAGGTGTTCTGGAGCGATTACGGGTTCCAGGAGTTGAGCAATGTTGGTACAGAAACGGCGAAGTTCCTGGTGATGGAAGTGAAGTAGTCGCGAAGTCACGCCGTCGCGGAGTCGCGTTTGGGCGGGCGCTCATCTCGGTCGGTGCGGGGCTAAAGCCCCGCGCGCCTGTTTCACCGGCCTAAAGGGCCGGTGCCTTCACCTTCACCTTTCGAGAACCCGGATCTGAAGATTGCCTTCTCTCACCCGCCACTCTCAATCGCGCTAAGCTCTTGGCGGTGGTGCGCTATGTTTGCGCGCGTTGTAATTGCGGTGTTGCTGTTGAGCCTGATTTCAGGGTGCTCGGGCAGTTTCTTTGCGTTCTCCAGTGGAGGAGTAGGCCAGCAGTTTTCGATCACGCGCGTCACGCCGGGCAGCGTTGTTCTGGGCTCGGGCGTGACGGTGATTTTCGTTTTCTTCGACGGCTTCGTCGATCGCAACGCCGTGGTCTTTTTCAACGGACGCCCGTTGCCGACGATCTTCCATCCGAATCCTCCGTTCAGCCCATTCAGCAACTGGTCGTGTTTCAACTTCGGCTGCATGGTGTTCCCGCCGTTCGGGACGACGGGTTTCTTCGAGGCGCGATTCTCGCGGGATGACATGTCGGTGGCGGCCACGGGAGAGGTGCGGTTGCAGACCTCCAGCGAGGTCTCGAACTCGCTGCCATTCACGTTGCTGGATACCGCGCCTGCCCCCGCCGTCGGTTCTCTATCGCCCGCTGCGGCGGTTGCCGGTGGCGCCGAATTCGAGTTGACGGTCAGTGGATCGGGGTTCCTGCCGGACTCGGTGGTTACGTGGAACGGCAGTTCGCGGCCAACGGCATATGTGAGTGAGACGCAGTTGGTGGCCAGGATCTTCGACGGCGACCTTGCGAGTGCCGGTGCGGCGCAGGTCGCGGTGTTGAATCCGGGCGGAGGTGGAGGCTCGGGAGCGGTTGGGTTCAGCATTAGGCCTTGATATCCGGAAGCTGCGCGGGCGGGGACGCCCGCGCCACACCGCCCGCGCCGCACGCCCGCCCATAGGGGTTTACAATCGTGCTTCCATGCCCGTCCCCGTTCGTTCGTTTGCAAAGATCAATATCGGCCTGGCCATCGGTGCTCCGCGTCCGGATGGTTTTCACGAACTGCGCACGATCTACCAGACGATCGCGGCCCACGATGTCATTCGGGTGGACGTGAAGAGCGGCACGGGCATAGAGGTCCGCTGCAAGACTCCGGGCGTGCCCGAGGACGAGAGCAACACCTGTTACCGGGTGGCCGACCGCGTGCTGCGGACGATCAAGCAGCGCGGCAAGGTAACGATCTCGATCGAGAAGAACCTTCCCGTGCAGGGAGGCATCGGGGGCGGATCGTCGAACGCGGTTGCGACGATGTTTGCGCTCGAGCGCGCGCTGAGAATTGAGATCCCCGCGGCGGAGAAGCTCCGCATCGCCTCGGAAGTGGGGAGCGACCTGCCGCTGTTTCTGCTGGGAGGGACCGTGCTGGGTTGCGGGCGCGGCGAAGAGGTGTATCCGGTCCAGGATTTGCCTGAATTCCCGTGCGTGCTGGTGACGCCCGACAAGGCGGTTTCGACGCCGCAGGCGTTCCGCGACTGGGACGAGCAGTTTGGCGCGGAATTGACCCGAAATGGCAGCTCGGCTACAATCAATACGTTCAGCCGCTCTGTTTTCGAGTGGCTGGGTGGTACCTCATCCGGTGTTCCCGTGAAAAACGGGGACCGGGCCGAGACGCTGCTTCTCGACCTCGTCCGAACCGGGATTGCGAACGACTTCGAACGCGTTGTCTTTCCCCAGCATCCCGAACTTCGCGACGTGAAACGTGTGCTCGAGCGCCATGGCGCCAGCTACGCTTCTTTGTCGGGCTCAGGGTCTTCGCTGTACGGCCTGTTCCGGACGAGTGAAGCGGCAGAGAGTTGTGCCGCCGCGCTGTCCAGGGACGGCGTCAAGGCGATTGCGACAACCACACTCCCGCGCGAGAACTACCGGGAACAAATGTTCTTTGGTCGATAGTCGGCGGTGGTTGGTCGTCAGCCGACGACCGAAGACCAGCGACAGACGACAGTTTCCTTGGGCGGTCGACTAATGGTAGGTCAAGTGCCTTTGGAGCACTTTGTCTAGGTTCGAATCCTAGCCGCCCAGCCAGATCTTTTGCAGTGCAGGGCAGAGAGGTCCTTCGTCCGCTGCGCGGACTCAGGATCTCGCCAGCGGGCTCCAACGCCCGCTAAGCGGCTCGAGTTCGAATCCTAGCCGCCCAGCCAGTTTCAGTCGGCAGTGGTCGGTCGTCAGTCGTTGGAAACCCCCACCCTCTCGCTCCGCGAGAAGGGTAGGGCACCCGGACCGACGACCAACGACTGACGACCGAAGACAGCAGTTGTGCAACGGGCCTGAAAAATTGCAGGCCCACAACCCAGATCGTCCTCAGGAGCGAATCCGATGGATGCAGCAGCGAAACCGAGCTCAGTGCAACCACAGACCGCAAGGCAGGAGCCGCAGGAGCACTTGCTGGCCGATGTCGTGACGGGCAGCGCCGTTCCGGCCAAGGCTCCGGAAGCGAAGAGCGACCGCAAGCCTGTGCGCGCCCGGCAGGACGACAAGTTCAAGATTTTCTGCGGCACGGCCAATCCGGCCCTCGCGCAGGAGATCTGCGACTTTCTCGGCTTGCCGCTGGGGCAGACGCACCTGACGCAGTTCTCCGACGGCGAGATTTACGTGCAGGTGCTGGAGAACGTTCGCGGCGCCGATGTGTTCATCGTGCAGCCCACGTGCGATCCGGTAGCGCACAACCTGATGCAGTTGCTGCTGATGATCGACGCGCTGAAGCGCGCCTCGGCGCGGCGCATCACGGTGGTGATTCCGTACTTTGGCTACGCGCGCCAGGACCGCAAGGACAAGCCGCGCGTTCCGATCAGCTCGAAGCTGGTCGCCGACATTTTGACCACGGCCGGCGCGGACCGCGCGCTGGTGGTGGACCTGCACGCGCCGCAGATCCAGGGATTCTTCAACATTCCGGTGGATCACCTGTTCGCGTCGCCGGTGCTGGTGGACTATTTCCGCAAGCTGAACCTGCCGGACCTGACGGTGGTTTCTCCCGATGCGGGCGGCGTGGAGCGCGCGCGCTTCTTCGCCAAGAAGATGGACTCGGCGCTGGCGATCGTGGACAAGCGCCGTACGGACATCAACGTTGCCGAAGTGATGCACGTCATCGGCGACGTGAAGGGCCGCACGTGCCTGATCCTCGACGACATCATCGACACGGCGGGCACGCTGGTAAAGACCGTCGAGGCGCTTTACAACAACGGAGCTCGCGAGGTGTATGCGTGCGCTTCGCACGCGGTGCTGTCTGGCCCTGCGATCAAGCGCATCTCCGAGTCGGCCTTGAAGGAAGTTGTAGTGTCGAACACGATTCCGCTCAGCGAGGCTGGACGGAACGAGCCGAAGATCCACGTGCTGAGCATCGCCGGGCTGATTGCCCGCGCCATCCAGTCGATCCACGAGGAAACTTCGGTCAGCAAGCTTTTCGTGTAACCGGGGCGCGTTGAGCGCCACCTGACGTAAGGAAGAGGAATTATGGCAACCGCAACCCAAACCAACCTGGTGGAAGCGAAGCCGCGCGAGGCGTCGGACAAGAACGCTGCCCGCCGTCTGCGTACGACGGGCTTAATTCCGGGCGTGCTCTACGGAGCAGGCAAGGATTCGCGCTCCATCGCTATCGACCCGAAGGCGATCAACAAGATCCTGCACTCGGAGTCGGGCCACAACACGATTTTCGATGTCGTGCTCGATGGCGAGCAGACGAAGGCCATGGTCGTTGAATGGCAGAGTGACCCGCTGAAGGGCAGCCTGCTGCATGTGGACCTGAAGCGCATCGCGATGGACAAGAAGATGCGCGTGCAGGTTCCGGTCCAGATCATCGGCGAAGCTCCGGGCGTCAAGACCCAGGGCGGCATCCTCGACGTCGTGATGCGCGAAGTCGAGGTCGAGTGTCTGCCGGCGGATATCCCGAGCCACATCGACGTGGATGTCAGCAACCTGATGTTCGGCGAGCCGGTCCGCGTGGCCGACCTGCCGAAGTCCGACAAGATCAAGTACCTCAGCGACGAGGACCTGACGATCGTGCACGTCACTTCGGTCAAGGAAGAAGCGGCTCCGAGCGCGGACGCCGCCGCGACCGAGGCTGCCGCCGGACCTGCCGAGCCCGAAGTCATCAAGAAGGGCAAGCAGGAAACCGAAGCGGACGAGAAGGCAGACAAGGGCAAGAAGTAGTCACCATGGCTGCCGCAGCCCTGGGGTTGCGGCAGCAGTGAGACGGGAGACGGCAAAGCGTGAAACTGATTGTCGGGCTCGGCAACCCGGGCATCGAGTACCAGTTCACGCCGCACAATGTAGGTTTCCTGGCGGTCGATCGCATCGCCGAGCGGTGCGGAGTGAAGATCGCCAACCGGCACTGCCGGGCGCTCACGGGGCGCGCCATCGTCGAGGGAAAGGCCGCGGTGCTGGCGAAACCGGAGACCTACATGAACCTGAGTGGTGCAGCCGTCCGCGAGCTGGTGGAGGAGTACGAAGCCGACCCGGCGCGGGACCTGATCGTGATTTACGACGAGCTGGATCTTCCGTTCGGCAGCATTCGGGTTCGAGAGCGGGGAAGTTCGGCGGGCCACAACGGCATGAAGTCGATCATCGGCGCTCTGGGCACCGAGGAGTTTTTGAGAATACGGTTGGGAATCAACCCGGGACACAAGATCACGAGCGGATCCCAGTACGTTCTCTCGCAGTTCCGTAAGGCGCAGGTTCCAGTGCTCGACGAAGCGCTGGACTCAGCGGCCGAGGCAGTGAGCCTCATCCTGACGCAGGGCGCGTCAGCCGCCATGACCCGCTTCAACCGCAAGGTGGAAGGGCAGTCGGCGGAGAAGTAGGGATTCGAAGGAATTCGAAGGGCAAGGTCCACGGCCGAAGCCCAGGAGAAAAGAGATGCGTAAGTACGAAGTCATGTTCATCGTTCGTCCTGACATCGCCGACGAGGATGTCGACAAGCTGGTTTCGACCCTTGAGACGAACGTAACCAACGCGGGTGGCCACATTACCAGCGTCGAGCGCATGGGCAAGCGCCGCCTCGCCTACCCCGTCCGCAAGTTCCAGGACGGCAATTACATCCTGTTCCACGTCGAGGGTCCGGGTTCGGTGATCAAGGAAACCGAACGCCGCCTGCGTGTGGCCGAGCAGGTGATCAAATTCATCACCGTGCGCACGGACGAAGAAGAGCAGCGCCTGGCGAAGGTGAAGAAAATCCGTGACTCGCGGCAACGCGGCCGCGGCACGCAGGCACAGGCTGCGGCGCAGCAGGCGGCGGAAGCCGCCGGCGCCGAGGGTGCTCCGGCTGCTGTTTAGTCCGGGAACGACAAGGATTTCGCCGGGCACGGTCCCGGCGCGGTATCAGCGGCGCACGGTTGCCGCAGCAGGTTAGAGCCGGCGCGATGTCGCCGGGCATAAGGAGATATATGGCAGACGAGAACACGAATCAGGGCGCACCGCAGGCGTCGGAGACGACCACCGCGGCGCCGGAACGGCCGGCGCGTCCTGCCGGCGGTCCGCGTGGCGCAGGCCGTCCGGCGGGTGGCCGCGAAGGCGGACGCAAGTTCTTCCGGCGCAAGAAGGTCTGCAAGTTCTGCACCGAGAAGATCGACAGCATCAACTACAAGGACGTGCGGCTTCTGTCGCAGTTCGTGGCCGAGAGCGGAAAGATCGTTCCGCGACGCCTGACCGGCGTATGCACGCGGCATCAGCGCACGCTGGCTGAGTCGATCAAGCAGGCCCGCAACATCGCCCTGCTGCCGTTTGCGTCGTCGCACTAAACCGGCGCTCAAAAATTCATCGCGGAGAGTTCTGACATGGAAGTCATTCTGAAAGAAGATGTGGCCAAGTTGGGCCATCGCGGCGATGTGGTGAAGGTCGCCGACGGATACGGCCGCAACTACCTTCTGCCCAAGAAGCTGGCCATCGAAGCGACTGCGGGGAACAAGGCCGTCATCGAGCAGATGAAGGCCGCCGCCGTCCGCAAGCTGGCCAAGGAAAAAGGGGACGCCGAGCTGCTGGCGAAGCAGTTCGAGGGCGTCAGCCTCACGTTCACGCGCCGGGCGGGCGAAAACGATGCGCTGTTCGGCTCGGTTACCTCCAGCGACATCGCGCACGAGCTGGAAGGCCGCGGCTTCAAGATCGACCGCCGCAAGATCGAACTCGACCAGCCGCTGAAGTCGATCGGCGAGTTCGAAGTGGCGATCCGCCTCCACCGCGAAGTGACCCCGCACATCAAGGTCACGATCGTGAAGGAAGCAACGGAAGAAGCCGCCGCGGAGTAAGGAAAGCTTTGCAGAAGAGGCTGCCCTGTGAGGGGCGGCCTTTTTCTTTGAGCGGTGCAATCAGCAATCAGTATTCAGGCGTTAGTCGGTCGCTCCGGGCTCAAGGAAGTTCAGTGTTCAGCTTCAGCGTTCGACGTCTGGAGGGCAGTCGTCCCTCCGGGACTCGCGTGCTCGATTCGGCCTATACCCAGCGCTGAAGCGCTGGGCTAGTGAACGGTGCGCGCCTCCGGCGCTCACTGCTGAATGCCCGACGACGGCCGGTCGCGACCCACCAACACCGACGACCGACCGGCCGAGTGCTCACTGCTGAATGCCTGGCCGACTGCCGATCAGCGACCCCCACCAACGCGCAACGACCAACGACCGACGATCAACAATTAGCGACCTGACGACCTGACGACTGACTGGCTGAATGCTGAATGCTGAATGCTGACGGCTACTCCAGCATCGCCCGCCCTGAGTTTTGGGCGTCGGCCTGGTATTTCGGCCAGGAGCTTTTCATTAGTCCTCCGGCTTCGCCGCGGATGGCGTACAGCGTGCCGCGATTTCCCGCCACGTACACCGTTCCGTCCTCGCCGAGCGCCAGCGGCACGCCCGATCCCTGCGCCAGCTTGTACTGCCATGCGATGCGGCCCTCGGGCGTGACGGCCAACAAGTTCCACCCAGCGGCCACGTACATCGTGCCATCGGAGGCCAGCACGGGCGCGGATTGGATTGACCCACCGGTCTGGAGCTTCCACAGCAAGGTTCCGCCGCTGCCCAGCGCGTAGAAATTCTGGTCTTCGGCTCCGAAGTAAACGTTGCCGGCGGCGTCGACGACGGCGGGAGTGAGGTGGTGTCCAGCGGTGAGTATCTGGAACTCCCAGCGCTTCTCGCCCATTTCGTTGACCGCGATGAGCTTTCCGTCGCCGGTGCCGGTGTAGGTGGTCCCGTCGGCAGCCATGGCGGGAGCGTTTCGGAACAGCACGCCGCCGGGCCCGATGTAGAGGTCGTCGTCTTCGCCATCGCCGTCGTTGTCTTGCAGTTCAGGCTCGGGGTACATCCAGCGCTTGTCGCCGTTGAGCGAGACGGCGAACATGCGTCCGCTACCTGGGAAGGCCACGAAGGAATACGGAAACACCACGGGAGCGCTGTACTGCGTGAGGGCGCGTCCGGTGCGGAAGCGCAGCGAGCCGTCGCCGATGGACAGCGCGCACACTCCGCCACGGCAGCGCACATAGTAGGCGTCGCGATCGATGGCTCCGCCTCCGTGGAAGTGCGTCACGGTCCTGCCTGTCGTCTCGGCGGTCCACTTCACAGTGCCCTGAGGGTCAAGCGCGTGTGCGGTGCCCTGGATGTTGGTGAAGTAGATGGTTCCGTCGGGCCCGACGCTCGGAGCCGATGCGATGCCACCGGCGTAGAAGGCCCACTGTTTCTTTCCTTCGGGAGTGATCGCGTACAGATGGCCGTCGGAGGCTCCGACGTAGAGCGTGCCCTCGAGTCCGATCGCGACGGTGGTGATTGGATCGTTGGCGATGGCGAACTCCCACTTCAAACGATCGGCGGTCGCTGTGGCTTCCGCGCTCTTCCTACGGCAGGCGGAGGCACTGACGAGAGCGCCCACGATCAACAACGCAGATATGAGGCTGTTCCGAGTCAAGGCGTTCCCTTCCGTCCGGTGTTGCCGTTGTCGTGCTGCCAGCGTGGCCATGCGCTTGGCATGAGTCCGGCGGTTCCCTCGAGGGCGATGACGTTGCCGCCATCGGTGGCAATGTACATGGAACCGTTGGGCGCAATCGCCATCGGCCGCTGCCGGTGATAGCTGACTCGGCTCTTCCACTTGATCTTTGCGTCGGTCGAGACGGCGACCAGCCCGTCGGAAGACGCGCCGAAGTAAATCGTGTCGTCGGCCGCGAGCGTGGGGGTGCCGTCGATGCTGTTCTCGCCGTTGTCCAGCGTCCAGCGAAGGGAGCCGTCAGGGTTGATCGAATAAAGCCTGGCTCCGGCGGTGACGTAGATGTTGCCGTGGCGATCGAGTACGGGACCACCGCTGATCTGCCTGGGAATCGGCAGAGTCCAGCGGTCGGTGCCATCGGGATTGACGGCGTAGACGTGCTGATCCTCGCGAGTGCCGGTGGTGTAGATGGCGCCGTCTGCGCCGAGGGCGATGTTGCCAAGGGCAGCGCCGCTCAGGCTCTTTTCCCAGAGATGCTCTCCTGAGGCGGTGAAGGCGCTGAGCCAGCGTCCACGGGGAGCGTAGAGGGTGCCCTCGGGCGAGAGAACGACCGAGGAGCGGACCCGGCCGCGCACTCCGGGAGACGGCAATCGGCCGTACGTGCCTTCGCGTTCGACGTCCGCGTGCCAGATGGGGTCGGAGCTCTGTTCGGGCTTGAAGCAGAAAACGTCGCCGTAGGTATTCAGGACGTACAGGCTCCCGTCGGAGGCGATGGCCGGAGGGGAGTCGATCCCGATGATCGTCCATGTGGATGTCCAGAGCTTTTCACCCAGCGGGGTGAAGGACATCAGCGCCCCGTACTCGGTTCCTACATAGACATTCCCGTCGGGGCCGACGGCCGGGGCGGCGCGCAGGCCGGGGACGCGGACGCTCCAGTTGACGGTTCCGGCGGGCGAGACCGAGTGCAGCGCTTCGGAGGCGGCGGCGTAGATGGTGCCGTCCTGGCCCAGGGCGGGAGCCGACGCGTAGACGCCCAGGTCGGTGTTCCACTTTGTCCTGGGGAGGCCGTCAGCAGCCATCTTGCTGCCTGGCGGCTTGCGCCCGGGCAGGAAAGCGAAGCACAGCGCCACTGCGGCGAGTGCGCCGAGGATGAACCAAATCCGCCTGTTGGTCATGAATGCGGCTTCAATGTAGCTCGAATGGCGGCGCGACACCATCCAAAGCTGCCTGGAAACCGCAGCATCGGCAATCTTTAGTCACCTCCGGGAGAGGAGGGGGCGCTCCGGACGGGGGCACGGATGCTGGTGCGGATGTTCGCTAACCTATGCCCCGACAGCTACTTTCTTCGGTCGCCCACCCAGGCAGCCATTCATTTGTGAGGCTTTACGTTTCTGGGGAGTTTTGGCCGAACCGCCCTTGCGTCCCATCGCGGCCATCCAGCGCTTGCTTCCGGTTATGCCCTGCAGCAGAGTCGGGACGTAAAGGTCGACGTCCAGCTCCGGCCAATGGAGTCCGGTACCGTTGCCAAGAATCTCTATCACCGAGAGCTGCGCTTGCGTGGCATCCTGCAATCCCTCCACCTGCTCCGGAAGAAGAGGGAATCGTTGTCCATCGGTAAGGTGGAGCAGGATGAGATTTAGGTCAGCGCTGTAGATAGCAGTCACCACACGGCTTTCATCGAGAGTCTTGGCGCGTGCTAGTGCCCGATCAATTTCGGCTTTGGTGGTGACGACTTTGTGCTTAGCCATGACTCTTCTCCCACAGTGCCACTAAGTCCTGAAAGCACTCGGCAGCACCTTTCAAAACCCTCCGCACGTCGGCCCGCCTCGCATTGGCCGGCCGTATCGCGTCCTTGCGGTCAGCCAACGTAACGGAACCATTCGACAGAAGGTCTACGATCACCTCCACCTCGCCTGAAAACCCGTGTACATGGCGAGGAGGATGATCGTTTGAATAAACGACGAATCTGATGGCACCGCGCTTGATCGAGCCCACGGTGCCATCAGAATAACCCAAGCGCTTAGGTTATTCAAGATTTCGATGGCTGAGACCCCGGGTCCGTTGTATCCCCAGTGATTTAGCGGCGCCTGCCGGTACGGAGTCGACGAAAGTGTTTGCTGCGTCTCGTATAATCCACCTGCTAACGGAACCGTAGCTTACTCGTCCAAGTGATTGCAGGACATAGAAGTTGGAGCTCCTACAGCAGTGCCGTCGGAAGGGGCTTCGGCGGAAGGTTCGGCAGATCTGGGTGAGTCCGTCGAGAGCAGTTCCTGGGAACTGTCTTGGAGCGGGCGACCTGAATGGGTGCGCGGTGATGCCAGCGCAGGCAGCGAGGTCCTCGGCAGCCGGAAGTTGTTGGGGCGGGAGAACAGCCCCAGTGGCGATCCGAACCGGACGGGGACAAACCGTCCGGGCGATGGCTGAGACGACGCAGCGTGGAGCGAGGCTGGATACGTCTTCGACGAAACGAGCGGCGTTGGGACGAAGCGGTTCCGACAACTCACCAAGGGAACGTATGGTTGGGCAGAGCCCGAGCCGCATCAATGACGCCGACCTTATCCGGGAGGCGCAGCAGGGGAACAAGACTGCCTTCGAGGAACTGGTGCGTCAGTACGACGGCGCAGTCCTTAGGCTTGCGCTGCACCTGACGGGCTCCGAGCAGGACGCGAAAGACATCTACCAGGATGCGTTCCTCAAGGCGTACCGCAACCTCGGCAGCTTCCGCTTCGAGTGCTCGTTCTACACCTGGATCTACCGCATCGTCACCAACCTATGCCTGGATCATCTGCGCCGCCGGCAGGTGCGCAAGGAAGACGCGCCCGTGCTGACGGACGAGCACGGCGAGCAGTACAGCCTTCTGGACCAGGTGGCGGATGAGCGCGCGGGAGCGAGTCCGGAGCGCGACCTGATGCGCCGCGAGATGGGGCACCGCATCAACCGTGCGCTCAGCAAGCTGACGCCGCGGGAGCGCATGGTGTTCGAGATGAAGCATTACCAGGGACTGAAGCTGAGGACGATCGGCGAGGCCCTGAATACCACCGAAGAGACGGCCAAGAACACGCTGTTCCGCGCCACGCAGAAGTTGCGCGCCGTGCTGGCCGATCTTCGCTGAGAGTTTTTGGCGCCAGCCGACCCGGGTCGGCGCGGCCGTAAGTTTGGGCAAGAAGCAGGTCTTCTATGAATTGCGATTGGGTGAAAGATAACGTCGCGCTCTATGTTTACGACGAGCTGGCGGACGACGCGCGCCACGAAGTCGAGCAGCACGCGCAGCGCTGCCCGGCGTGCGCCGACGAGCTCAAGGACATGAAGCGCTTCCATCGGCGGATGAGCGAGATGCCGGTCCTGGAGGTTACTCCGAACCTGCTGGCCTCTGCCCGCATGGAATTGCAGGAAGCGCTGGAAGATGCCGAGCAGGCGCGCGGCTGGCACAAGTTCGTCTTCGATCCGATGTCGTGGCTGCGGGCTGCGCGGTTCTCACCGGCCCTGGCGGCGGTGCTGTTGATGGTGGGCTTCGGCGCTGGTGTTGGCACGACGTATCAGCTCGCCAAGGGCGGCAAGGTGCCCGCTGCGGCAGTTGAGCGTCACCAGGAAGCGGCGATTGCAGGCATTCGCAACATCACGCAGGATCCCGGAACGAACCAGGTCAAGATCGAGTACGAGCGCACGTTGCCGGAGCACGTGCAGGGACCGGTGGAAGACCCGCAGATCCAGCAGCTTCTCCTGATGGCCGCCCGCAGCAATTACAACTCGGGCGTGCGCATGGATTCCATCGACCTCCTGAAGCAGAAGCCGGACGACGGCCGCGTGCGCGAGAGCCTGATCTTCTCGCTGCGCTACGACAGCAATCCCGGCGTTCGGCTCAAGGCGCTGGAAGCGCTGACCGGCGAGGTGAAGGGCGACATCCGCGTGCGGAACGCCATGCTGGAAGCGTTGCTGAACGACAACAACGCGGGCGTTCGTACCGGTGCGCTGCATGCGCTGGAACAGGTGCGTGCGGATACCAGCGTGCGGCAGGCGTTGCAACAGCTGGCCGACGAAGATCCGAACCAGTACATCCGCCAGGAATCGCGGCGCGTGCTGGCGAGTACGCCGGAGATCGATTAGGAGCGAATGGCGGGGATTACCCCACGTTAGCTCCGCCTGCGGCTGCGCAAACGTGGGCCACCAGGGCAAGGCCGACTTTGGGGACTACCCCACGTTAGCTCCGCCTGTCGGCTGCGCAAACGTGGGCCACCAGGGCGAAGTTGCGGGCCACATGGCAGGGCAGAGAAGTTTGGAGGAGCAGTGAAGATGCAAACACAATTCGGCAAGAAGCGCTGGGCAGCGCGCCTTGGTATGTTGGCGCTGGCCCTTGCCGCGAGCTTGCCGGATGCCGAGGCGCAATCGCGGATTGTCCGCGAGGGTCGTGCCTGGGTGGAGGAACAAACAGGTGACTTGCCCGCGTCGCGCGCTGTCAGAGTGCAGGCCGACCTCGGCACGGTCACGGTGGAAACCGGCGCGCCGTCGCTGCGATATATCGTTCGCAAGCGTTCTTATAGCGGCTCGGAGCAGGAAGCGCGCCGCTGGTTTGACACGTTCCGCGCATCGTCGGGACGTGAACGCGACTGGGCGGTGTTGCGTTTGGCGGGTGGCCAGGGCCGTTTCCGCGGCAGGCGCAATGTGGAGATCGTGTTGCAGGTGCCGCGCGACCTGGCCCACGTGCGGGTCGATACCCGCGCAGGGAACATCACCGTGCAACCCACGTCCGCGAAACTGCAATTGGCGACCATGGGCGGCAACATCAACATCACGGAGGCAGGGAGCTTTGCGCGGGCCGAGACCATGGGCGGCAACGTGGTGGTG
>DASPLH010000177.1:0-7672 GCA_035627675.1 Clostridia bacterium | reverse complement strand
CCCCGAAGCGCACGGAACGCAGAATGCCCGCAAGATACGAAGCGTAGTATTCCTGCACGCGGGCCGCGGGCAAGGCCTTGTTCTCGACCAGCCAGCGCAGTCCGAACATGCCGGTCACGTCGGCCTTGGCCTCTTCCAGCGCGCTGTAGATCGGACCGATGGCTTCGCGGATGTCCGCAGTGCCGGCAGCCGTGCGGGCGAACGCCGGCCCCAGGCCGTGACTGATCTCGTGCAGCATGACGCACGTCAGGTAGCCCTCGGCCGACGCCTGTCGTGCCTGCTGCGGCGCCATGAGACGGCGCGCGACGGGCAGGATGACGTAGTTCACGCGCGCATCCATAAAGTTCTTGAAGAAGATCTTCTTCGTGCCCTTCTCCTTGTGTATGCGTGGGTCGTTCGGCAGATTGGTCGCGACCGACTGGTATCCGTGCGTCGCGTCTCCGCTGCGGAAGGGCGAGTCAACTACCTCCATCGGCGTCGAGAGCCCCTGCTTGCTGGGCTTGTCTTCCTTCGCCAGCGGCAGGGCTTCCTGGATGGCGGGAACGTACTGCTGGAAGACGGCGAGCTTCTTCGACTCGGCATCGTTGCGAATCAGGACCGACGCGCCGTAGGCGGTCTTCACGCCAAGCACTTCGTCGATGTAGCTCTCGTAGGGAGCGAACACGACGTCGATCTTCGGATTCTTCAGGTCAATCCAGAGCAGGTCGCTCTTGTAGTAGTCGTCGGTGAGCAGCGCATCGGCCCGCGCGCGCAGGAACTCGGCAAACGCCTTGTCGTCCGAGAGGGCTGCGGCCTCGCGTAACGCCTTGGCCGCCGGGGCGAGAAACGTGCGGTAGGCGACGTTGTACGGAATCGCCTCCAGATCGGCTCCGCGCTGGCGAACGACCGTGTAGGAGCTGTAGATCTCATCTTTCTTCTCGGGATGCTCCTTCACGTACTGCTCGATCCGCTCGCGGGTCAGGCCCGGCGGATAGAGGCCGTGTCCGGGACTGAACTTCGCTCCGGCCAGGAATGGCTCGTTCTCATGAACGAGATCGAAGCGGCCGCCGTTGATCCACAGGTAGCGCAGGATCTTCTGGTCGCGGGGACTGGTGCTTCCCTTCAACTGCTGGTAGAGCGTGAGTCCCTCGGGATCGTTCTGCCGCCAGTAGATGTACTCGAGGTAGCGCGAGGCCTCGACCAGCTTGTTGACCAGTTGCACCTGCCGCGCCGTCAGCCCCGCCCGGTTGAACGGCATCTGCACGCGCTTGAACTGCGCGAGTCGCTTGTCCAGGTCGGAGACGACTCCGAGCTTCGCTCCGCTCGGGTAAGAGCCGCCAATGGGAAACTTCTGGCGTGCAGGCTTGCGGTTCTGCGCTTGCATCGCTGCGGCCAGCGCGAGGAGTACGAGCAGTACGGAGAAACGCTTCATAGGCAGTGTTCGATTGTAAATTGGGTTTACCCGCCCCGCTCGCCGTGCTTACGGCGCGCGGACGATTTACACTCGCTAGGATGCTTCCGGCTCTGAACCTGAAAGACCGTCGCCACACGTTGCTCATCGACGCCGATGACACGCTGTGGGAAAACAACATCTATTTCGAGCGCGCCATCGCGAACTTCATCTCCTTCCTGAACCACCGGGAATACACGCCGCAGCAGGTGCGGCAGGTGCTTAACGAAGTCGAGCGGCAGAACGTGGTAAAGCACGGTTACGGCCTGCACAGCTTCGCCCACGCCCTGGTGGACACCTTCGAGCGCATCTCGGTCGAGCCGATCACCCCGGCCCTTCACGAGACCATCCACGGCTTCGCCCACGCCATCGCCGAACAACCGATGGAGATCATCCCTGGCGTGGAAGACACGCTCGACTACCTGCATCCTCGACACCGGATGATCATGCTGACCAAAGGCAATCACACCGAGCAGACTCGCAAGGTCGAACTCTCAGGATTGGGACGCTTCTTCGAGGCCGTTGAGGTCGTGAAGGAAAAGGACGCGCCCACCTACCGGCACATCGCCGAGCGCTACTCGCTTGAGCCGGAAACCACGTGGATGGTGGGCAACAGCCCCAAGTCGGACATCAATCCCGCGCTCGCCGCAGGGCTCAACGCGATCTTCGTCCCGCACGCGGACACCTGGGTGCTGGAGCACGAAGACGTGCAGGAAGCCGTGGAACCGCGCCTTCTGCTGCGCCTTGGCTCCTTCTGCGAACTGCGCAAGTATTTCTAAAGTCACTGGCTCGGGGTGGACGTTGGGCCATGCACCAAAGTCACCAACAGCAAACCTCTGCCCTGAATCCAGTGCACGTGTTATCGTCATTCCGCTCTGGAAATTCTCACTACCACTCCGTGGCAGTGATGAAAGAAAATTTTCGCCGCCTCCTCACGACGTTCGAGGCCCTCAGTGACCTGGGTCCGGCGCTGACGTCTGATCGCGATTTTCGCGAGACAGCTCCGCTGATGCTCGGGTCGCTGCTGAACGCGGTAGACGCCCGCGAAGGCGTGCTCTTCCGCTTCGTCGACAAGCCCGCGATGCTCAGCTCGCTCGCGGCTCGCGGATTCGCGTCTTTACCCGATCCCGCTGTACTTCCTCTCCTCCCGAAACATGTGCACACCCTGGCGCGGATGAGCAGTCCGCGCGTGCTGGGCGAAGACTGGACCGAATACCTCAGCAGCAACGGCAACTTCGCCCCGCAGCTTCTCAAGTGCATCGTTCCGCTACGCGTTGGCGCAAGACTGGTCGGAATGGTGGGCCTCGGACAGCGCGGCGAGAACTCGGGCTACACCATGGAAGATATGGAAGGCCTCTCGCTGATGTCGCACTACCTCGCACTGGGCGTCCACAACTATGCCCTTAGCGAGACCCTGGCACAGCGCGTCAGCGAGAACCTGCGGCTGATGGCCACCGTCCATAGCTTCTACGACACGACACTGGAAGCCTTCGCCGCCGCCATCGACGTGAAGCACGTCAACATTCACGGACACTCGCTGCGGGTGGGCCGTTACGCCGCCGGGATCGGCGAAGCCCTCGGACTCGATCACAACGAAGTCGCCGGGTTGCGCGCCGCCGGGTACCTTCACGACGTGGGCAAGGTCGCCGTGGACAAGGCGCTCTTCGGCAAGCCCGACAAGCTGAGCGATGCCGAATTCCGAGAGATGGCCGACCACACCGTTGTGGGTCACCAGATCGTGCACGGAATCCAGTTCCCGTGGCCCAAAGTCGCGGACGTTGTCCGCTGGCACCATGAACGCTCCGATGGGACGGGCTACCCCGACCGCCTGCACCTCGACGAGATGACGGAATCGGTTCGCATCATGGCCGTCTCGGACACCTTCGACGCGATGACCAGCGATCGTCCCTACCGGCGCGGGATGTCTGTGGGCGAGGCGCTTGCCGAGCTGGTAAAGCTCACGCCCTCGAAGTTCGACGCCAATGCCGTTCAGGCGCTGCTCATTCAGATCCGCCGGGACTCGGTGACTGCGCTCAATCCGCGTCCGCGCAACGGCGAAGGCGTGGTGATGCCCCCGGCGCGTCCGCGCTTTCTCGACGAACGCTTGCGCAGCATCGCGCCGCCCGACATCGACTACCTGGCAGGAATTCTGAACCACAAGGTCACAGGGGGACGCGTCTACTCCGCCTGATCCGGCGTTGGATTCTCCTGATAGAAGTGCAGGCTCCGGGCGACCGGAGCCTTTTTGCGTGGCGAAGTTGTCCAGCTCCGGCGCTCTACGGGTCCCGGAGCTTTGCGAAGACTTCTTCGCCCTCAATCCGCAGGTCGTAACTATCGACAGCTACGGTGGACTGACCGCTCCTGCCCGTCAAGGGATCGAACTGCCAACCATGCCACGGACACACCACCTGGCCCTCGTGCACAACGCCCTGGCCGAGAGGGCCGCCGCGATGGGGGCAGACGTTGTCGATGGCGCCATAGGCGCCGTTCACATTCGCCACGCAGATGGTGCGAGCACCGCACGGAAACTCCCGCGCCTCGCCCTCCGGCGGCAGTTCGGACGTAGAACCGATCTTCTGGAAGCCTGCCATCAGGAAGAAACATAGCATGGCAACACGGCGTGCTCAGGCGCGTACAACAGCCGGAGCGCGGCGGCCATCCCTTGAGGATGGCGAAACGACCAACAGAGAAAGCCCCAGATTCCGACGCCGGCAAGGGAGCGGTCGAGCAGGATCGTCCCGAACAGGAAACCAACATGGCGCCACTCGACGCGCAGCTCGACCATCAGTTCCAGGACCCGCTGAACAAATCCAGCGACAGCGACTTCCCGGAACCGGGGCAGAACCCGGAGTACAGCATGGAGAAGCAGGACCGCAATCAACTCGATCGGGATACGGAGTCAACTACGGGCAGCCGCCGCGACCCGGACGGCAACGCGGAAGGCGAGCTGAACGACCAGGACCCCGGACACCGCCAGAAGCAGAACCAGAATGAGCAGGGAGACGATCCCCTCGCCGCCTAGTCACGCGCACGCAGCACGTAAAGCAAAGGCCTGCCGACCGGCAGGCCTTTTGTCATACACACGGGTCTAGCGCAGGCGCTCCATCACCGTTTCCAGAGCTTCCCTGCCCGGACGCACTTGCTCCTGGGGCAGCGAGGCCAGCGGCTGCCCGGTGACGTCGAGCAGTTCGATGAAGTTCGGCTTCTGCGTATTCAGGTAGAACACGCCGGTGAGCACCTCGCCCGCCTCATGCGCCTGGATCATGCGCGTCAGCGCTCCCACCTTGTTTGTCGGGTCGAAATCCTCTTCCAGCTTGCGAAGCCGGAGCTGCGACCCATCGTGCATGGTGACGTTCATGGTTGTGCCGGGATCGTAGTCGATGCTGATGTCCTGGAAAGACGGTACGAAGTCGAGCTCGTGCAGCGGTTCCTCGTGGTCCTTCATGTACTTGTAGCTCTTGGTCGAGCCTTCGTGATCGTTGAAGGTGACGCACGGCGATACCACATCGATCATCACCGTTCCGCGATGCGCAAGAGCCGCCTTCAGGATTGCGTGCAACTGCCTCTTGTCACCCGAGAACGAGCGCGCAACAAACGTCGCTCCGAGCTGAACGGCCAGCGCGCAGGTGTCCACCGGAGGAAGCTCGTTGACCACTCCGGTCTTCAGCTTCGATCCGACATCGGCCGTTGCCGAGAACTGGCCCTTTGTGAGCCCGTACACGCCGTTGTCTTCGATGATGTAGATGATGGGCAGATTGCGGCGCATCAGGTGGACGAACTGTCCCATGCCGATGGAGGCCGTGTCGCCGTCTCCGCTGACTCCGAGCGCGATTACCTTGCTGTTGGCCAGCACCGCGCCTGTCGCCACGGCGGGCATGCGGCCGTGAACGGAGTTGAAGGAGTGCGAGCGCCCCATGAAGTACGCAGGGCTCTTGGACGAGCAGCCGATGCCCGACATCTTCACCACGCGCTCCGGGCGGATGCCCATCTCGTAGAACGCGTCGATGATGCGTTCGGAGATCGCGTTGTGACCGCATCCGGCGCAGAGGGTCGTCTTGCCGCCGCGGTAGTCGAGGACGGTGAGTCCCACGCGGTTCGTTTTCGGTGGCGGCGTAGCGGTTGGCGTGCTGGCCATTACTTTCCCTCCTGCAGGACGATCTCGTCGGTGATGCTGCGCGCGTCAATCGGCAACCCGTTGTAGTGCCGGACGCTGCGCAACTTCGCGATTTCAGCGGCCGGCAGCTCCAGCTTCAGCAGTTGGAGCATCTGCGCGTCGCGGTTCTGGTCCACCACGTACACGCGGTCGTGCCGCGCGATGAAATCCTGCACCTCCGGCGTGAATGGATAGGCCCGCAGCCGCATGTAGTCCGCCGCGAGCTTGTACTCGTCGTCGAGCTGGTGAAGCGCCTCGACGATTGCCCAATGCGATGTGCCGTAGGCGATGATGCCGACCTTGTTGCCGGCGTCACTGACCTCGGGCTTCGGAACCAGCGCGCGCGCGGTCTCGAACTTCCGCGCCAGCCGATCCATGTTGTTCTTGTAATCGTCGGGACGCTCGCTGTACTGCGCCTTCTCGTTGTGCCCGCTGCCGCGCGCGAACCACGCCGCAGCCTGGTGATCCGTGCCCGGCAGAGTTCGATAGCCGATGCCGTCGCCGTCCACGTCTTTGTAGCGCGCAAACGAGCCGAGACGGTCCAGGTCCTCTTTGGTCAGCACCTTGCCGCGCTGGAACGGCTGCTCGGGATACTGGAACGGCTGGCCCATCCAGTTGTTCATGCCGAGATCGAGGTCCGACATGACGAACACCGGGGTCTGAAGCGTCTCCGCAAGGTCGAACGCCGCGCCGGCGAAGTCGAAACACTCTTCCACCGAAGCCGGGATCAACATCGGATGCCTCGTGTCTCCGTGCGAGAGGAACGCCGTCGTGAAGATGTCTCCCTGCGACGTGCGCGTGGGCATGCCTGTCGAGGGGCCAACGCGCTGGATGTCCCAGATCACCGCCGGAATTTCGATGTAGTAGCCGAGTCCCGTGATCTCGCTCATCAGCGAGATTCCTGGACCGGCCGTCGCGGTCATCGCGCGCGCGCCCGCCCACCCGGCTCCGACGACCATGCCCACGGCCGCGAGTTCGTCTTCCGCCTGCACGATGGCGAACGTTGCCTTGCCATCCGGGCCGATGCGGAACTCCTTCATGTACTCGATCAATTGTTCGACGAGCGAAGACGACGGGGTAATGGGATACCAGGTCACAACCGTCACCCCGGCGAACATGGAGCCGAGTGCGGCAGCGGCATTGCCGTCGATGATGATCTTGCCCGCCGTTTCGTTCATGCGCTCGACGCGGAACGGGTCCTGCTTCTCCAGCGACGCGACGGCGTAGTCATAACCGGCCTTGACGGCATTCCAGTTCAGCTCGGCGGCCTTCGCCTTCTTCGCGAACTGCTTTCGGGTCGCCTTCTCCACCTCCGCCATATCGAACGAAAGCAGGTGCCCAGCGACTCCGACGTAGATCATGTTCTTGACCAGCTTGCGCAGCTTCGCATCGGGACATACCTGCGCCACGATCTTGTCGTAAGGCACGCTGTAGAAGGTGAGATCGCTTCGGAGCTGGCGGAGGTTCAGCGGCTCGTCGTAGAGCACGACCGCGCCCGCGGCGAGAGACATCACATCTTCCTGGGCAGTCTCGGAGTTCATCGCGACGAGGATGTCGATCTCCTTCTTGCGGGCGATGAAGCCGTGCTTGCTCGCGCGAATCGTGTACCACGTCGGCAGCCCCGCGATGTTCGACGGAAACAGGTTCTTTCCGCTGACGGGGATGCCCATCTGGAAGATCGTTCGCAACAGCACGTTATTTGCGGACTGCGAACCCGAACCGTTGACCGTCGCCACCTGGATACTGAAATCGTTGACGATCGGTTCGCGCGCGAGACCACTGGTGCCCCTGTTTGGGGCAACGTCGGTAGTTGCCATCAGCCGTTCATCCTTTGTAGAAACCACCCAACAAATCGAGAGGGGAAAAACTTTGCTTCCGATTATACGGCAGCGCTTCTCGGCCATGAACGCCCAAGCAGCGCGGGTGCTACATAGGAGAGATGCTCGATGCTGGTTGAAGGACTCGGGATTGCAACTCAGGGACGCCATCGTCCCAGTGCCGTCCCTCCGGGACTCGCGTATGCCTGCGACTTCTCCCAGCACTCACGTGCTGGGCTATATCTGTTTCGCGCCTGCGGCGCTCGGGCAAAA
>DASPLH010000176.1:0-7463 GCA_035627675.1 Clostridia bacterium | reverse complement strand
GCCGACCACTGGCCTGCACTTCGAGGACGTGAACCGGCTGCTCGATGTGCTGCACCGGCTCACCGATCTCGGCAACACGATCATCATCATCGAGCACAACCTCGACGTGATCCGCAATGCCGACTGGATCGTGGACCTCGGCCCCGAGGGCGGCGAGGAGGGCGGACGCATCGTCGCCCAGGGCACTCCCGAACAGGTTGCGAAGTGCAAAAAGAGCTATACGGGGCAGGCGTTATCGGCCGTGCTGCGATAGACTCCGAATCGATCACCAGCAAGGTGCAAGCACATGCATACGGATTCGCCGTTCCTACGCGTATCTCTAGCGTTTGTGATCGCGCTGTTCACAAGCACCGCGGCCGCTCAGCAGGAGCTTCCGCACGCAGAGTGCTTTTCCGAAAAAGTGGAATACGGCGAGGAAATCCATACGCAGCGAATGGAAGGCATCGTGTCCATCCGCCCCGACCGAGAATATCCGTTGGAAGGAGCGATGCTAGCCATACGCGGGCCGCTGCCAGAGACAGAGATCCGGCAGACACTGACGGACAAGAAAGGCAGATTCCGATTTAGAGGGCTGCGTGCCGGACGGTATCAATTCATGCTCTCCAAAGAGTCGGGGTTCACCTGTACGGTAGGCGTCATCGAGGTCTCGAAACACGCACGCGATAAACATCTGACTCTCCCGTTAGCGTTGGGGTACTGAAGATAAGGCGCGCAGGATAAGATACCGACGTGTCCACCCCCGAGAACCCGTTCCAGGGAGCTGAAGCTCCGCCTCCTGAACCTCAACCCGAAGCTCCCGCGCGGCTGCAATACACGGGGATCACCGAGCGCTTCCCTGTCTGGACACTCGCCGATGTCCTCAAGGTCACGGGCGTGGTCTTCGTCTCGCTCTTCTTCACCAGCCTGATCACGTTCCTGATCGTGGCCGCCCTGCCGGCGTTCAAGAACCTCGGCTCGGCGCAGATCGCGACCGATGCCCGTATCGTCGTCCCCGCCCAGGGACTCGCGTACGCGATTACCGTCTGGTTCATTTACCGCATGCTGGCCCAGCACTACGGAGTGCCGTTCTTCGAGTCGCTGCACTGGCGCTGGCCGCGGAACTGGATGTTGCCGCTTGTCGGCGGAGTCGTGCTGTCCGTCGTAGTGCAGATCATTTCCTCCAGGCTTCCCTTCCCGAAGCAACTGCCGATCGACATGTACTTCCGGCATCCGATCGGCGCGTGGTTCATGGCGGTGTTCGGAACGCTGGTCGCTCCGGTCGCGGAGGAACTCTACTTCCGCGGGTTGCTCTACCCGAGCCTGGTGCGGCGCGCCGGTTTCGGAATCTCCGTCGTCCTGACGTCGCTGCTGTTCGCGCTGATCCATTCGTCGCAATTGGGAAGCGCATGGGCGCCGGTGCTGGTCCTCTTCTTCGTGGGACTGGCTCTGACCCTCACCCGGGCGCTCTCGGGATCGCTGGCCACGGCCGTGCTGGTGCACGTGGGCTACAACGGAACGATCTTCGCGCTGATGTACTTCGCCACCAAGGGCTTCAACAACTTCGAGAAGCTGGCTCGTTAGCCTGAGAGCAATGTCTAGAACGTAGTGAGCGCGACCTGATACAGTCTTTCGGTTATGCCATACACCGTAGCCCGGGCCCAACTGCTCACGCTTCTCGCACAGCAATCATTCCGACTCGGGCAATTCAAGCTTTCCAGTGGCGGCACGAGCGACTATTACATCGACTGCCGCACCACCACTCTCCACGCCGAAGGCGCGCGTCTGACCGCCTCGGTCTTCTACGACGAGATCAAGCACCACGGCTGGAAGCCGAGCGCCATCGGCGGGTTGACGATGGGCGCCGACCCGATTGCGGTTGCCGTCTCCATGCTCAGCGCGCAGTTGCATCAGCCAAGAGCATCGCGGGGCGCACCCTTCAGCGACGACCGTATGATCCACGCCTTTCTCGTGCGCAAGGCCGAGAAGGCGCACGGCACGGGACAGCGCATCGAAGGATTCCGCGAGAAAGGCTCGCCGGTGGTCATCGTGGACGACGTCTGCACGACAGGCGGCTCCACGGTCCAGGCCATCGAGGCCGCGCGCGACTTCGGATTCGAGGTCGTGGGCGCAATGTGCCTCGTGGAGCGCGAAGACGCCAAAGGACGCCCCGCGGTCGAGCGGGCCGCCGCTCCTGCGCCCTTCGTCAGCATCTTCACGGCACAAGAAATCAGGACCGAACACCTGCGGCTGTTCCCCCGCGAGGCGGAACTCGGCAGTCCCACGCCGCTTGCGGCGTCGGGAAAATGCGAACTTTGCGACCGGGCGGCTGTGACAGGCATTCCCGGCCGCCGATGTGAAGTTCACCGGACCGCGTAGCACCACATTCGATCAGGAGCACTGATATGCAGATAGGAAGGCTCGGGCTCGTCATGGTAGTCGTGAAAGACATGGAGCGGAGCGTGAAGTTCTATCGTGACGTGCTGGGTCTCGATCTCCTGTTTCACCAGAACAACTGGAGCCAGTTCAACGCCGGGACCATCATCGTCGGACTGCATCCCGAGGGCGACGAGGTCAAGGTAGGACCGACCTCCGGCTGCACGTTCGCCTTTTACGTGGACGACATCGTGAAGACCACCAGCGAACTCAAGCGCCGCGGCGGTCACATCGCCGTGGAGCCGCGTCCTGAGCCGTTCGGCCGCTGGGCGCTGCTGAAGGACCCCGACGGCTACAACATCCAGATCGTGGAGTTGAAATCCGGCTACCGCGAACAGCACCAGATCTGATCGCGCGAGCCACGCACACCTCGCCCTCGCACGAGGGCTCAGCTCCAACGCGCCTGCTTGCCGCGTTGGTACACTAGAGACACGCCCACGCGAATACATCCGATAGCAACCGAGTGAGAACTGTGGTCAACACACTGGAATGGACTGATGCGGGAGTGGTCTTCATCGACCAGACGAAGCTCCCTACGGAAGAGGTTTACGTCACCTGCAAGACCTACGAAGAAGTGGCTGACGCCATCCGCACGATGATCGTGCGCGGCGCTCCGGCCATTGGCGTGGCGGCCGCCATGGGCATCGCTCTCGGTGCGCGCAGCCTGCCCGACAACCTCGACGAGTTCCGCCGCGGGTTCGGCGAGATTTGCAGGGTGATGGGCGCGACCCGCCCGACAGCGGTCAACCTCTTCTGGGCGATCCGCCGCATGCAGCGCAAGTACGACGAGCTGGCCGGGCGCCCCATCGCGCAGGTCAAGTCCGAACTGATCGCCGAAGCGCAGCGCATGCACGCCGAAGACATCGCCGCCAACCAGGCTATGGGACGCAACGGCGCCGTGCTGCTGCCGGCCTCCGGCGGAGTCCTCACGCATTGCAACGCCGGAGCCCTCGCAACCGCCGGTTACGGCACCGCGCTGGGCGTGATTCGCGCCGCCGTGGAATCCGGCAAGCAGATCAGCGTGTACGCCGACGAAACGCGCCCCTTCCTGCAAGGCTCCCGCCTGACAGCCTGGGAACTGATGAAGGATGGGATCCCGACAACATTGATTTCCGACAATATGGCCGGATGGATGATGGCCGGCGGCAAGATCAAGGCCGTGATCGTCGGAGCCGACCGCATCGCCGCCAACGGCGACACGGCCAACAAGATCGGCACGTACTCGGTCGCCATCCTCGCCAGGGAGCACGGCATCCCGTTCTACGTTGCGGCTCCGTTTTCGACCGTGGACCTGGAGACGGCGGATGGATCGAAGATCCCGATCGAGGAACGCGCCTCAACCGAGGTAACGCACCTGGGCGGAAAGCAGATCGCTCCCACGGACGTGAAGGTCGAGAACCCGGCTTTCGACGTCACTCCCGCGAAATACATCGCGGCCATCATCACCGAGCGCGGAGTGGCCGAGGCCCCGTTCCACGAGTCGCTACGGCAACTCGCGGACGCGGAGACCGTCGCTAACTCCGCCCGCTAAACACCGCAGTCGATGAAACCCCGGCATTCAGGCCGGGGTTTTGCTTTTGGCCGGTGGCCCAGAGTTGGCGTGGTTCCAACTCTGGGGCGCGCCCGTTCCTTCCCCAGGTTAGCGCCCAAAGCGCGGCGCTGAACCTGGGGCACCCCATCTTTCGTCATCTGCCCGGCAGCTATGGCCGGGGACGCCGCTGCTATAAAATCGCCTCACATGGCTCAACCGGCTTCGGCAACGCTGCAACTGGCCGTTCGACTCGAACAGGCGCTGCGTACGATCATCCGCGGCAAGGACGAAGTCGTCCGCATGGCTCTGGTTGCAACCCTCGCCCGCGGACACCTGCTCATCGAGGGCGTCCCCGGTGTCGGCAAAACTACGCTGGCCCATGCCCTGGCGCGCGCAATCGATTGCGACTTCCAGCGCGTGCAGTTCACCAGCGACATGCTGCCCAGCGACGTGCTCGGCATTTCGGTCTATTCGGCCGCCGATCAGCAGTTCGAATTCAAGCGCGGCCCGATCTTCACCAACATCCTGCTGGCCGACGAGATCAACCGCACGACTCCCAAGACGCAGAGCGCTCTGCTGGAGGCCATGAACGAGCGCCAGGTCACGGTGGACGGGCACGCGCATGCGCTGCCTCAGCCCTTCCTCGTCATCGCCACGCAGAATCCGGTCGAACACCACGGCACGTATCCGCTGCCGGAATCGCAGATGGACCGATTCCTCATTCGCGTGCGCATGGGCTACCCCAATGCGGCGAGCGAACGCGACGTCCTCCGCGGGCAGGCCGGAGCCGCTCGCCTTGAGGAGTTGCGTCCGGTGCTGAGCGGTGAAGACATCCTGCAGCTCCAGGAGGAGGTCCAGCAGGTTCGGGTTGACGACTCGCTGGTCGATTACGCGCTGGTGATCGTGAAGCGCACGCGCGAGTCCGAGCACCTTTCGCTGGGAGTGTCGCCGCGCGGCTCGCTGATGCTCTACCAGGCGGCGCAGGCGCTTGCGTTCCTCGAGGGCCGCACCTTCTGCACCCCGGACGATTTCAAGCAGCTCGCGGTCCCCACCTTCGCCCACCGCGTCGTGGTAAATGCCCGCTACTCATCAACACTGAAGAAGGCCGATCAGACCGAGCAGATCCTGCACGACATCGTTGACAGCGTGCCCGTGCCGCTCTAGGCGGACCGCGAAGGGGATCTCCCGCGGATCGAGGTGCATGCGAACGAGGCATGCCAGCAGGCGTTCTCATGCACGCTCCCGCCCGCCCGCTTCAGGCCAGTACCCCGGCCCACCCCCGTTTGTGTCAAAATACCCGGCACATGTGGGAGGGATGAGGTGTCTATGGCCCACGTTTCGCAAATCGCAAGTGATGTCTATCGCATCTCTGTTTACCTCAGCCAGTACAACCTTCAGTTCAACCACTTCCTTGTGCTCGACGACGAGCCCCTGCTGTACCACACAGGACTGCGGCAGGTCTTTCCCGAACTGCGCGAAGGCATCGGCCAGATCATGAATCCCAACCGCCTGCGCTGGATCAGTTGGAGTCACTTCGAGTCCGACGAATGCGGCGCGCTGAACCAGTGGCTGGCGATTGCTCCCGACGCGCAGCCCGTGTGCAACACCGTCGGAGCACTGGTCAACGTCGCCGACTACTCGGTGAAGCCCGCGCGCATCCTGGAGCCGGGCGAGACGCTGCGAACCGGGCAGCGCCGCTTCCAATACATCAGCACGCCCCACCTGCCGCACGGGTGGGATGCAGGCGTGCTCTTCGAGCAGACCGAAGGCACGATGTTCTGCTCGGACCTGCTGCACCAGGAAGGCGAAGTCGAGCCCATGACCGACCGCGACGTGATCGGCCGCACCCGCGCCGCGCTGGAGAAGAACCAGGGAGGCCCGTTCGCCGATTACGTCCCGTACACGGACCGCACCGGGGCGATGCTCAACGGGCTGGCCGCGCTGCAACCGGCGACACTGGCCACCATGCACGGTTCGACTTATACCGGCAACTGCGCCCAGGCATTGCGTGATCTCGATGTGGTCTTCCGCGATGTGTTGAGCGGACCCACGACGGCTTCGGCAGCGGGCCGCTAGCTGGCAGCTACCAGGAGGGGCAGCGTACCTCCTGCACGTCTCTTGAGCGAGAAGTCGCAACCGAACGCGCCACAGGCGCGGATGCGAGTTCGAGTCGAAAGACCTCACGGCCAGCGTTGGCCCACGGCAAATCTGGGACTGGCGGGACTTCTCCGAAGCTGGCGACGGTAGCTGGCTGCTGGTAGCTTATTGCCATGGCTCTGCTTCGTTTCCTGATGGTTCTCTCGCTGGGCGTCTGGCTGGGCAGCATCCTGTTCTTCGGCGCCGTGCTCGCCCCAACCGTTTTCAGCGTGCTGCCGACGCGCGCGCTTGCCGGTTCGGTCGTCAGCCGCTCGCTGAGTTCTCTGCATGTGATCGGGATGGTCTGCGGAGCGCTGTTCCTGCTCAGCTCCGTGATCTACGCCCGCATCGGCGGACGCATGGCCGAGGTGTTCGCCACCCGAAACCTGCTCGTGCTTGTCATGCTGCTGGTGACCCTGTACGCGCAGTACGGAATCGGCGCGAAGATGAACCGGATGCGGGTCGAAATGGGTGAAATCGACCGCGTCGCGCCGGCCGACCCGCGCAGAGTCGAATTCAACCGCTTGCACATATGGTCCACGCGCCTCGAAGGCACGGTCCTTATTCTGGGGTTAGCCGCGCTGTTTCTTACTTCGCGGAAGCTGCCGTAGCGGGAGCTTGGGCGGGGATCAATCACCGGCCGAGTGCAGCCGTCCCCTCAGGACATCGAAGTGGAATCTTCTTGGTTTCTGCACGCACGAAGGAGTTGGCCCAGCCATCCCCTCTTCATCCAGGTCCTTGGCTGGCCTGACTTCAATTTCGAATCGTGTGTCGTCGAGCCATTGCTTCGAGGCAATTTCCCTCACGCAGGGGCGTGAGAAATACGTAGCGACGGCATCGCGAATGGGAAGCTCTCGCGCACTTCGACCGTCCGAAGTAAGCACAAAGTACTTAATATTCCAACCCGAGTCCGTCCCCCATATCCATTGCGACACCTCCAGCAAGATGCGCTTCCCCGATGGTGACCAACGGATTGCCTCGATGCCGTCACCGTCGTAAACCGTACCGTCGGGAAGGGCCTCGGGCTTCTGTTGGAGGACAGCCCGGAACCCTTCTTCCCCGGGATCTGCGATGTAGAGCGTCGCAGTATTTTGGCACCCGTTCGATGTGTGTTCTGCGGTCACGACCCCATAGGCTTTACTTCCCTGCCTCGACTCGAAGATTGGGGTGCGCAGCGTGCGCGACGCGACATCCCGCCCCAGGTGGTCGCGCACGCACTCCACATAGCGTGTTGCGAGCGGCTCTCGCGAGCAACAGCATAGCTTCTGAATGGCCGCTAAGCCATATCCGCGCCACTTCATAACGACTCTGCAACTGCTTGGGAATTTCCGGCCATACGGCTGTTGGCTCGTCACTGGATCCCTTTTTGCGGCTTCCTCTTCGC
>DASPLH010000175.1:0-13890 GCA_035627675.1 Clostridia bacterium | reverse complement strand
CCCCCCCGCCGGCACTTCCTGTTTCGTGGTCTCAGCCTTCTCTTCCGCCGTCGCAGCCTGCTCGCGGAAGCCTCCTCTGAGGAGCACGTACCCTCCGACGCCCGCCAGCGCCGACGTACAGAGAATCGCGAGCTTTGCCACCTGAAGTTGCTCGGGCGTCTCGAACGCGAGATCCGCGATGAAGATCGCGACCGTGAATCCGATGCCGGCCAGCAGGCCCGTTCCCCACATGTGCCTCCAGCGAATCGATGCGGGCAGTTCCGCCATCCCGAAGCGCACGGCGAGCCAACTCAGCGCGACGATTCCCAGCGGCTTTCCGAGTAGAAGACCCGCGGCCACGCCCAGCGAGATTGGGTCGCGCAAGATGCGCGAGAAGGCATCAGCGGACAGCACCACTCCAGCGTTCGCCAACGCGAACAGGGGCAGTATCAGGAACGAAACCCATCCGTGAAGTTGTCGCGTTATTCGTTCGAGCGGCGACTCGGTTTGTTCGGTCAGCACCGCCAATGACCCCAGCGCTACATCCGCCGCGTCGTCATCGCCGTTGCGTATCGCAGTCGAGAACTCACCGAGCATCGACGAAGCCAGAGAGTGGAAGCTCTCGCGCGGGACCAATGAACGACCGCTGACTGCAAACGCAAGCACTACGCCGGCGACCGTGGCGTGGATTCCCGACTGCAACACGCAGATCCAGACCGATATTCCCACGAGCACATAAGGAAACGCGTGGCGCACGCGGATCACCCGCATCGTCGCCGCCACTCCGAGCAGCAACACGCCGACTCCAAGCGGCGCAAACGAGATCGCGTCCGTATAGAAGATAGCGATCACGATGATCGCCCCAAGGTCGTCAACGATTGCCAGTGCGAGCAGGAAGACCTTCAACGCAATCGGAACGCGCGGGATCACCGCGAGGACCGCGAGCGCAAACGCTATGTCCGTGGCCATCGGAACGCCCCAGCCAGACTGTCCGGGACGCCCTGCGTTCAGCATGAAATACAGGGCGGCTGGCGCCAACATGCCGCCGAGGGCCGCGACTATCGGGAGCGCGGCGCGCCGGAAACTCGCGAGCTGCCCGCTGACGAACTCGTGCTTGATCTCCATTCCAACCAGGAAGAAGAACACCGCCATGAGCCCGTCGTTGATCCAGTGGTGCAGGCTCTTCGCGAGATGCAGCGGGCCCAGGTCGAACGAGATCGTTGCGTGCCACAAAGCGAAGTACGACGGACCGAATCGGCTGTTTGCCCAGACCAGCGCGATAACCGATGCGCCCAACAGCAGCATGCCTCCCGCACCCTGCATGTGAATGAAACTTGCGACCGGAAGTTCAACTCGACGGGCCGCCGGCGATGCATGCATTGCAACGTTCAGTTCGCCCCGGCTTCTTGCGGGAATGGACATGATAGATAGCTCCTAAGTGAGGAAGGACTGGTCCGATGCGCGACCTTGAGTGCTGGTGCGCACTGATGGGCCAGAAGGGGCTATCAACAAAGTAACGCTGGCGAAGACTGCGAAACCCGCAGTAGGACTGTCGTGGATGACCTCAGTCCTTGTGACGGATGGAAGAATGGGACAAGCGCGACGGTGAAGAGTGGGGAGACCACCAGCGGGACAACATCGACGCCGTAAGGGATCTTGCCGCCGTTTGGGGCCGAAACTCCGGGCGTAGTTGGGTCCAGCAGCAGTACGAGAACGGCCACCATGACCACCACTGATCCCGTGATGATCAGTCGCCGCACCATCCTTTAAGTATGCTGTGAGCCACTCAGGCTTGCAACGCGAATCGAAAGCACCGATGTTTCCGCACGCGCATTCCCGGCAAGAACAAGGGCCGCCAGGTTCGGCGGCCCTCTCTGTTGCAATGACCGGCTGTGTTACCAGCCGATGTCTTTCATCAGCTCGTAGGTGAGATCCTCCGGCGCGACAACCGAGTGCGTCAGGTTGCCGTTGATAGCCGGCTCCATCAGCTGATTCGGCAGCGTTGCGGGATCCCAGTGCGAGACCGAAGAACCCGGTTGCAGAGGATTGGGGGCGTTCATCTTCACGCGTCCCTGGGCGTCTGCGCCTGCGAGTTGGTTCGGATCGGACGTGACGCTTACGGTCACGGTATTCGAAGCCATCGCGTTCTTCAGCGCTGTGCCGTCGGCAAGCGAGAGACTGATGACCGGAATCGTGATTCCGGCGGCGAATCCGCCCAAAGCCGGCGCGGGACCAGCGGCGTTGTTGACGATGATCACGGCTGCTGCTCCGGCGGCCTGCGCGTTCTGGGCCTTAACGGCAAACGTGCAGGTACCGCGGTCCATCACCGCAACGTTGCCGGAGACCGCTGCTGCATTCACGAATGGCGTGGTGCAGGCATCTGATCCGGGTGCGACTCCGTCGTTCACCAGCACTGCTGCCGCAGTCACGCCCGGAGAGCGCGGCACGGGACCGAATCCCGCGTTGCCCGCGATGTAGGTTGCGTTCAGAGGAGCGCCGGCCACCACGATCGACGGGCCGGTCAGCACCGTGCTCGACGCAGCCGTGACGTTCGCACCGGTCCACACCAGGTTGCCGGTGTTGATCGCCGAAGCCATGCGCTCGGCGTCCGTCATGTCGGGCCACATCTTGCCCGTGGTGTTGTCGCGCAGGTTCAACATGTAGATGTCGTTCCGGTTGTCCGCACGCTGGCCTGTGGAGTTGTCAACGAAGGTTTGGAAGCCGAGTCCGTGGCCGAACTCGTGCAGGGCGGTGGCAATCAGGTCGGTGAATGTTCCGTGATTGTTGTCGAGGCCGAGGTACCAGCCGCCACCGACGAAGCAGGGCGTGCCGTCGGGATTCGTGCCGCCGAGGCTGACGTTGAAGCGGGCGCGGATCTCATCGGCATTCAGGTTCTCTTTGCGACCGTCGTCGGGGCCGATCCAGGCGTCTTTCCCCTTCGGGCCGGGAGCAAGGTCGCGAGAGGCGATCTTGTTGGCGAGGGCGGCGCCGTACCAGGTGTTTGTGAAGGTTGCGTTCCGGAAGTCGCGCCAGATTGTTCGCGCGCCTGCCGAGGCAAGCACCGCGCTGTTGGCCGTGCATGGACGCGGCACCCACGTCGCGAGGACTCGGATCGGGACATGGCTGTTCAGGGTAGCGCCCCAGATGTCGGCGGCGTGCTGGAGGGCGATCATGCGCTGCTGACCGAGGGTCGTACCCCAGTTGCCGCCAATCGGAGCCACCGGTGTGGGATCGTTGAAGCCCACGCCCGGTGCATCCCCGTTCACGATCTTTACGTTGGAGTCGGAGAAGGCCGGAGTAACCGCTATGGCCGTTACCAGAACGAGCGAGAGGAGTTTGCCGATCTTCATGCTCACTTTACCTCCTTCTTGCCGGCGTTCTTGACGAACTGCTTCGCTTCGGCAGCGCTCGTAACGCAACCCATGGTCTGGGACCCGTCGGAATTCCGAACTGCAATCGTGGATGTGTCGAAGCTCTCGTCCAGTTCCGCGGCGCTGGAACCGTCGTCGAACGTGTACACCGTCAGCGAACCTTTGCCTTCGGCCTCTTTCTTGAGTCCTTCTGCGAGCACTGCGGCCTCTTCGGCTGTGGGAGCCCTGTGGTTCCCGACCTCGTCTTTAGCGATTGTCTGAGCTGTGGGAGCGGGTTTGAACTTGACCGTCTTGCGCTTGGTCTCGGCGAGTGCACTGGTAGCGGTCAGCATGACGGCCACGGCCAGCGCCAGGACAGCCAGACTGCGCCATCCCGGAGATGCGGTGCGGTTGAACATCTGTACTCCTCCTTGCGGTCGGTGAACTGAAACGAGAATTCCGTATGAAAGGCTTTCCAGATCCCGGACAAGGGCCGAACGCTCCTGCCACTGCAAAGGCACGGGCGAGATGCCGCGCGTACAAGCGTGCAGTTTGCGTGCCGCGAACTGCGCCTGGGCATTCCACATTGAAACGAGCGACTTAGGCGTACTCACGCGGGGCGGCACTCCAGGCGAAGGTGCAAAGTTTTGCAATGCAAGCGGTGGGATTTTTCCAGCCAGGAACGGCGCACAGGGATACACGGGTACGGGGCGCACCCGAAGCGCTTACAGGCAGCTTTGGTTTGCCGCCAACTATTGTCGTGTGTGCCGCATCTTGAGCTTGAACGACCCGAGTCCGCCGACTCACCCGCTTCATCAGTCTCTCGCACGAGGCGAGCCGAATTGCATAGACAGGAAGGCGCAATCCAGAGCTGCTTCAAAGATCTCGATTCCGCGAACCCCACCCCGCCCGATGGGACCGTCGTTGCTTGCGAATCGGACAGCTTCCCGCGTTGGAGTTCGACCGGGTTCCTGGTGGTCTTCACCCTCTCTTACTTCGCACTCACACTTACGCACGCCTCGATCAAGCTTCTCTGGTTTGACGAACTCATCACGTTGTACGTAGCGCGCCTCAACGCTCCCGAACTCATCTGGGACGCCCTCGCACGCGGCACCGACCCGAACCCTCCGCTGATGCACCTGCTCGTCATGTGGTCCATGCGGATGTTCGGCGAGAGCGAACTGGTGGTGCGCCTGCCGGCGATTCTGGCCAACTGGTTCGCATCCGTATGTCTGTTCTCGTATCTGCGCCGGCGACTGCCGGTGCAGTACGCCGCGGCCGGAGTGTGCTTCTTCGCGGCCACGGCGGCTTTCTCCTACTCCTACGAGAGCCGTTCCTATGCCCTGCTGCTAGCGTTTTCCATCGTCAGCCTCGTGGCGTGGCGCGGAGTCGTGGAGGGCAGGCATCCGGCGCTTTCCGCCGTGCTGCTCGCGCTTTGCGTCGGCCTCGGAATATCCTCCAACTACTTCGCCGTGCTCTCGCTGTTCCCGGTGGCGATTGGTGAGTTCGTTCGCAGTCTCGAACGGCGCAGGCTCGACTACCGCGTGTGGCTGGCGCTGGCGGCGGGAGCGTCGCCGCTGCTCGTTTACCTGCCGCTGATTGACTACGCGGCGGTGAAGTTCGGGCCATATGCGTTCAACCGCGTGCAACTGCATGGACCGTTCGCCACGTACCTGCGCGATCCGATCCTGGGGCCGTCGCTCGGACTCCTCGTTTACGGCGCCGTAACGCACTTCCGGAAACGCCTCGCGGGCGAGGAAGTGCTGCCGGCGGTCCTGCCGCGGCATGAACTCGCCGCCGTGGTTGTGCTCATGGCCTATCCGCTGATCGGCTATATGGTGGCGACCGTGCGCGGAGGCATGCTCAGCCCGCGTTTTGTCCTGCCCGTCGCCTACGGATTCGCCATCGCCGTGGCGGTGGCCGGCTACCGGCTGTTCTCGCGACGGTATGCGCACACCATCGTATTTCTGGTCCTGATCGTGAGCTGGATCACGGTGCGCCACAGTATCGAGGCATACATCTACCTCGCGCAGCGGGCCGCTTTCGAGCGCGTCCGCGACCATCTGCCGCCGGAAGACACCATCGTCGTCCCGGATGGCCTGCTCGTGCTACCGCTGGCCTACTACTCGCGGCCGGAGATCGCGTCGCGGCTGGTTTTCCCGGTGGACTTCGACGCCGTGCGCCGCTACAAACGCGAAGATGGTGCGGAACAGAATCTCTGGGCAGGGCGCGGCCACGTGTTCCCTGTTCGCGTCGTTCCCTTGCACGAGCTCGAGGCGACGGCGCGCGACTACCTCGTCGTGTGTCACAGAGGCAACTGGTTGCTGGAGAAGTACGCCGCAGACGGCCTTCCCGCGAGAAGGCTGCCGATCGAAGTGGACACGGCCCGAATCTGGACCATGTCTCACGGTTCTGTCTATTACTATGAGGCGGGTAGCGGCGGAACCGTGGCGCGCAGACTCGGCGCGGGACCCGCGCCTGCGTCACGCGAACCCGGAGCACGCTAGGTCAGCGGTTCGCTACCCTGCCCTGTTTAAGCTGGCCCTGCGCACTCGCCCCGCGGCCGGACGGTTTGGCGAAATCCACCACCAGCGCGTTGGAAGCGATCTTCGCGCTCTGCACGTGGCCGCGTATGTTCCCGAAGGCCTCGAGCCTGAACAGGATCGTGTCGTCCCGAACTGTCACGCCCTTCACCGAGTTATCGCCCATCAAGCCTGACAATTCGACTCCGACCATCTCGAGCAGGCCCTTGATCGGAATCCCTGCCGCTTTCACGGTCTTCGCCTGCATCCGAAGATTCTCTCCGGTTCCCGTCACCGGACCCTCGACGCGAAAGGGAATGAGTTTCTTCATCTTCCCCGTGAGGATCGCCCTGCCTTCCCTCATCTCGATCTTCAGATCGGAGATGGAGCTGTCCTTCGGACGAATCCTGGCCTGAACCAGCCGGTCGAGACTTGCCGAAGTCACAACCACCCGCCCGCGGTCGATGTGTGTGACCCTCACCAGACATGCGGGCAGCTGGTTGCCGGTCGGCACCATGGCACCGGCGAAGTTCCTCAATACGAACGCGACGCCCGGAATGGGCGAGTAGGTTCCGCTGGCCACATCCATCCGGCTCGCCCCTTCGGGGCACTTCGGCGGATCGACGGCCCATGCCGCCGGAGAAAGGAGAAGAGCTAAGAGGATTCCGGGGTTTGAGCGATGCACCCAGCGTTTGATGTCGAATCCAGAGTGGGCGGCGAACTCGATGGCGACATCGGTGGATGGCGTTGCGGCCGCGCGTGCGGGGCATCCACGGAGTCCCGACGCGTGCACCACGCCTCTCCCCTCATGCTTTTGCGAGTCATGCGCCAGGCCGATACCATAGACGGCAACTCAATCGCGGAAGGTCACACGTGGACATTCGTCTGAATGATGCCGAGGTCCGAGTGCTCGGAGCGCTGGTTGAAAAGGACATCACCACGCCCGACTACTACCCGCTCTCCCTGAACGCGCTGGTGAATGCGTGCAACCAACGCTCGAACCGCGAACCGGTGATGGACCTCGACGAAGACGCTGTCCGGCAGGCACTGCATGCACTCGCGGAACACAGGCTCGCGGGGCCGGCGGGCGGAGCCGATAGCCGCGTCACGAAGTACGAGCACCGGCTACAGGAGGTGTACAACTTCGACCGGCGCGAGATCGCTGTCCTGTGCGTGCTCCTGCTGCGCGGACCGCAAACTCCCGGAGAACTCCGCGGGCGCACCGAACGCATGTATCCGTTCGAAGACCTCTCACAGGTCCAGTCCACCATGCAGCGGCTGATCGACCGTGAACCTCCGCTCGTTTCCATCCTTCCACGGCAGCCCGGAACGAAGGAAGCGCGCTACATGCACCTCTTCGGAGGCGACGGGAGCGCTGGTCTCGGAAGCGATGTGAGCGTGGTCGCGGCCCAAGCGCATTCCACGGCAAGCGCGGGCAGCAACGGCGAACGCAGTTCGCGGCTGGAGGACGAACTCGCGCTGCTGCGGCAGGAGGTGGACGACCTCAAACGGCAGTTCGCCGAATTCCGCAAACAGTTCGAGTAGCGCCGTTCGACGTGGACTTTGTGCCATAATCCGTGCCCTATGAATACGCGTGGACTCTGGCTTCAGCTCACTGCAACTCTGGTTCTGAGTGCCTGTGCGTTTTCGCAGGCGGCTCCGACCCAGGCAAACACCGGGCAGCAGGATGCGCAGGCGCTTGTAAAACAAGGCCGCGCGCTCAACAACCAGGGCAAGCACGAAGAAGCTCTCGCGATCTACCGCCGCGTGCTGCAAAACTCGCCCAACGACTTCGACGCGAACCTCGCCGCCGGAGTCACTCTAGACCTCCAGGGCAAGTACGCCGAGGCGCGCAAGCATATCGCGAAAGCCATCGAGGCATCGACGCCCGAGAACCGGGCTCAAGCCCTGCGCACCATGGCAATGTCTTACGCCTTCGAGCGCAACGGAGCGGAGGCCACGCGCTACCAGCAGCAGGTCTTCGACGCGCGCATGGCCAGGCAGGATTTCGAGGGGGCTGCCGAAATCGCCAACGAGCTGGCGCGCGTCCTGCTCGAGTCCGGCGACGTGGACGCGGCGTCGAAGTGGTACCAGACCGGACATCAGACCGCGCTGCGCACGCCGAGTCTCCCTCCTGAGCGCAAAGACCTCTGGGACTTCCGCTGGGAGCATGCGCAGGCGCGCATCGCCGCCCGCCGCGGGCAGCGTGCCGAGGCGCAGAAGCACGTAGCTGCCGCCAAGTCGATCCTGGACAAGGGAACCAATCCCGAACAGGCGCCGTTCTATCCATATCTGACGGGATACGTCGCGTTCCATGCCGGGGATTACAAAACCGCGCTTGCCGAGCTGCAGAAAGGCGAGCAACGCGATCCGTTCGTCCTCAGCCTGATCGCGCAAGCCTACGAGAAATCAGGCAACCAGGCGCAGGCGATGGAGTACTACCGGCGCGTCCTCGCCTCGAACTCTCACGGTCCAACGAATGCCTTCGCCCGCCCCCTCGCGATGCAAAAGGTGGGTGGAACGGCGGCGACAAAGTAGGCTGGACGAAGCGACGCCAAGGGCGCGCGCTGCGCCCTTTTTTGTTTCCCTCAGAACCGTCCCAAGAGACGCACCCGAATCGATCGTGGCTGCCCGATTGCCGTCCCCGACAGCAGCCCGGCGAAGTTGATGACGTTCAGCCGATTGGTCACGTTCTCAACGTGAACCTGCAAGGATGCGGAGCGTCTTCCGCGCACCCACACGTCACCTCCACCGAGGAGATCGATCTGCCAGTTCGGCCGGAGCCGCCCGGATTCCCAATCCACTGCCGACCCGATCCTGGCATCCTGCCCGGCCGGAATCTCGCCTTCGAGTTCTACCGGCAGTCCGCTGCCAAAGCTGCCGCGCACCGCCGCCCATGCGCGATGTCCAAGGCTGTACCGCGCAAACCCGGCCATCGTGCTTCGCTGGTCCTGGGAGATGCGAAACGGATGATCCGACTCAAACAGTTCGTCGGCATCCTCCTCCAGGAACAGGCCGCCCGTGACCGGCAAAGAGCCTTCTCCGACAAGGTTGGAATAACTGAGCGACGCTGTCACCGGACCGACTCTCGGCAGTTCCAGCTTCGACTCGAATCCATAAATCCGGGCACGTGCGAAAGAGATCGGAAAGGAGATGCCGGTGTTCAGAAACACATCGTCATCGGCGAAGTTGGTGAACGTCCTGCGGAAAAACGATGCGTCCAGTTTCGCCTTGCCCCAAAGTTCCTTCGTAAAACCGGCCTCGAAGAAGTTCCCGCTCGAGGGCGGGACGGGCACTCCCTGGCTGTCCGGGGTGAGCGTCTTCGCGCCCGCGGAACTCGCAAGCAACAGGTTCTCGATCGCCGGGGTTTGAAACACACGGTCGTAGGACGCGCGTACCACGACTCCGGCCCGCGGCCACATCCAGGCAACGCCCAGCCTCGGGCTTACCGCGTTTTCCTCTACCAGGAACGAATACGAGTCGAACCGGATGCCCGCCGAGATGACGGCATTACCCAGCCTGATCTGGTCCTGCACATAGGCCGCAAATTCGCGGGAGCTCTCGCGCAGCGCCACCGCAAACGTCGCTGGAACGGCGGGATCGAAGTATGCCGAATCACTGATCCGGCAGGCAAACTGCTCGCGCACCCCCGAGTACACGGCATCTCCGCCCACCTTCGCGTTGTGGCGTCCGCGCCTGACAGATAGATCGACGCCGATATAACTCTCGAGGAATCCCCGATCCAGGTTGGCGATGATCGGCGTCGAACGTGCGTTCGAGTCCAGCATTGCCGAGACATCGCGAACCATCGTGCGCGCGGTGAACACGGATGCACGGGAGAGCACGCGCTGGTACGACAACTGGCCCATGTACTCGCCGCCCTTGCGCTGCTGCCGCTGCCCTCTCTCGTGCTGAAACTCTTCGTTGGGGACCCCGAACTCCGCTGCCGTGCCGCGGAGATACGCGCGCACGCGGTCGCGCGTCGAGGCGTCGCCTTCAACCAGCAGAGTCAGCCCGCGCACCTTCCCGGAGTTGTTGAGGCTCCCGGTTGTGGGAGGATCGAGATAACGGTCTGTTTCGGACGAAGTCGCGCTCATCCGGGTGGACCACCGCCGCGCTGAGTATCCAACCGACGCCTCGGCTGTTCCGGTCGCAAAACTCCCGGCCGACAGTGCCGCCTGTCCGTTGAACCCGGGGTGGCTCGCGCTTCCCGTAAACCCCTCCACGATGCCGCCGAGTTTCCGACCGTACTCCGCCGGGTACCCTCCGGTGAGAACCGAGATGGACTCGAATTCCGCGGGAGCAAAGGCCGGAACGAAAGCCGGCGAGCGATTGTCAGTGAGCGGAAAGCCGTCCACTACAAACTGGGTGTCGTACTCGGAGCCGCGCGGATGGAGAACGCCATTGGCCTCCAACAGCCATCCCGGTTCTGTGCGGACCAGATCGATGGTGCCTCGCGCGGGCTGGGGAGACGTCATCTCCACCTGCTCGCGCCCAGGGTTCCGGCGGACAGTACTGATGACCGGGTACGGAGATTGCGAGACCGCCACCGTAGTCGTGACCGGTGCCAGCCCCAGGACGACGCGCACGTCCTGCGGAATGCCCGACGAGATTTCGAGTTCCTGCCGAGCCGGAGCGAATCCGGCGGCGGTGACGTGGACGGTGTACCGGCCGAACGGCAGCATCGCGAAACTGACGTCGCCTCCGTCACTCGCGCGAGCCATCCGGCTTACGGCATTGCCAAGGCCGACAACCGATACGGCACCCGCCAGGGGCTTGCCGTCCTGCGATACCACTCCGACCCGCAAAGATCCGACGCCACTCTGCGCAGCCGCAAGCTGCACCAGCATTGCGATCACCAGGACAGCTCTCGATAGATAGCGGAAGGACATCCCGGTGCTTAGATGCAATGTTGCCGGTCGGGCGCTTCAAGCCCTGCGATTCCGGCGCACCGCCGCGCCTGTGTGTCTGCACCAACTTCCTTTTCTTCTTCAGGTCGTCCCACGACAGGTGCGCAACACGGTGGATTGGCTTTACGTCCAATCAATCGCGCCATCTAGCGCCAGTTCCGCAAAGAGCTGGCACGAAAGTTCGTCATCACATCTCACGAAGTTGACGGTGATGCCGCAGACTCTGCCGTCCGACACAGGACCAGGGCGCGCACACACTTTCAAGGGGAGAAGAGCCATGAAGAAGAGCGTGCTGGCGTTTGCCACGGCAGTTCTGTTGTCAATGGGTGCCGCGACAGCGCAGACAGGTACAGGCAGCGGCTCGGGAACAACCGGGGCGCCAGGTACAACATCGCCGGAAGCTATGCAAACCAAGCCGGGGTCGCAGACCGGAACGCCGGGATCGGCGGGTTCGCAGACCGGCACATCGGGATCCGGAGCGCACGGATCGCACACCGGAATGGGAACGCACAGCGACACCGGAGCGGCCGGCTCGCAAAGCGGCACATCCGGCACGATGGGGACTTCGGGCACGACCGGTGCGCAGACGGGAACATCGGGGACCACCGGGACCTATGGTTCGCAGACCGGCACAACCGGAAGCTCCGGCACCATGGGTTCGCAGACCGGAGCCGGTTCGCAGACGGGGACCTCGGGCGCTATGGGTTCCTCGACCGGCGCCATGGGCACTACCGGCGGCCAGGCTGGCAAGATGAGCCGTACCGACCGGCAATTTGCGGAAGAAACCACGATGGCGAACCGCGCCGAGATGGAGTTGAGCCGTCTCGCATCCACCAAAGCCACCAATCCGGCGGTCAAGCAATTTGCAAACATGATGGTGCAGGACCACCAGAAGAGTTCGTCGCAGTTGATGAGCGTTGCGCAGCAGAAGAACATGACTGCCCCCACCGACGTTCCGGAACCTGACAAGCGGCTTCGCGAGAAGCTCCAGGAGGCGTCCGGAAGCGAGGCGGACATGATGTACATGAAGCACATGTACGTTGCCCACGTGAAAGACCTCGCCTCGTTCCAGCTGTATTCACAGACAGGACAGGATCCCGACCTGAAGCGCTTCGCTACCCAGCAGGTCCCGGTACTGCAACAGCACCTGCGCCAGATCGAATCGATCCTCGGGCAGATGGGCGTGACCGTACCCACGATCTCGGCCAGCCGCTAACCAACCAACAGCAACCGACGGGGAGTCGCGATGGGCGGCTCCCTTTCCCATAAGCCCCGTAACGAACCTGCGCACCGCATCTCCCACCTGTCTGGCCGAGTTGTAGTTGATCGCGGCGTTCCGGAATCCGCTTATGATGGAAGCATGCGCTCACGTCCCAAACATCCGCGCAGCGACCAGCAACTGGTCCAGATCGTGGACGCCGCCGTGGCCGACGCTGCCCGCCGCAGCGGGGCGTGGCTGCTCTGCCGTCCGGGATGCTCACAGTGCTGCGTCGGAGTATTCGCGATCAGCCGACTGGATGCACAACGGCTGCGCGAGGGGCTGGAGAACTTGCAAGTCATCGACCCGGAGCGTGCGACTCGTGTTCGGGCCCGAGCGCGGCAGTCCGTCGAGAAACTCTCGAAGGACTTCCCCGGAGATTGCTCGACGGGTTTGCTGGAGGAGTCGGAGGAAGCCGAGGAACGTTTCGCCGTGTTCGCCAACGACGAGCCTTGTCCCGCGCTCGACCCCGGCACGGGAACCTGCGACCTCTACCACTCACGGCCGATGACGTGCCGCGTCTTCGGCCCGCCTGTCCGGTCCGGCGAGGGCATCGGTGTCTGCGAGCTGTGCTTCGTGGGAGCCACCCCGGAGCAGATCGCGGCCTGTGAGTTGAAGGTTGATCCGGACGCGCTCGAAGCGCCGGTGCTCAGGCGACTCGAACGGGAGAGCGGCGCCCGCGGACAGACGCTGGTCGCCTTCGCTCTGCGCTGACACGTCGAGTTCACGCCCGCAGCAGATGCACGCTGAACCAGCCGCGGCGGTCCGCCCACGTTTGCTCTACCTGGAATCCCCCGTTGCGCGCGATGGAGTCGATCATGGCAGGAGTGAACTTGTAGCTGTTCTCCGTGTGTATGCGCTCGCCTTCGTCGAAGCGCACGCTCATGTGCAACGCGCGGATGTTCACCGCTTGGTCGCGCGCGCTTTGCAGGTGCATCTCGACCCTCGAGTGCTCGGAGTTCCAGACTACCCGATGCTCGAACCGGTCGAGATCGAAGTCCGCATCGAGTTCCCGGTTGATCCGCGAGAGGATGTTCTTGTTGAATGCGGCGGTGACACCACGCGAGTCGTCGTACGCGGGAATCAGCAATTCGGGAGACTTGCGCATGTCGGTCCCGAGCAGCAGCGCGTCACCCGCACTCAAGCCCTGGCGCAGCCGTCCCAGCAGTGCTCCGGCCTCGAGGGGCTCGAAGTTCCCGATGCTCGAACCGATGTACAGCACCAGTCTGCGTCCGGAAATGTGGCGCAGGAATGGCAAGCCCGCCGTGTAGTCGCCGACGTGCGGATGAGTTCTCGCCGCCGGGATCGCCGCCTTGATGCGCCTGCCGGCATCGGCCAGCGCAGTGGCAGATACATCGACCGGATAGAAATCCACGGCCGCCTGTCTCCGTGTCACTGCCCTCAGCAACACCACGGTCTTCGCTGCCGATCCGGCGCCGAGTTCGATCACGCTCAACGGCGGACCTGCGGCGCCGATCATCTCGCCGGCGTGGTCCTCGAATATCTGTCTCTCGCAGCCTGTCAGGTAGTACTCGGGCAGTTCCGTGATTTGCTCGAACAGCTCTGACCCCCGGCTGTCATAGAAGAGCTTCGGCGGCAGACTCTTCGGTGTGGCCGTGAGCCCCGCGCGCACGTCGCCGGCGATGACAGCGGTTGGGATCGTCCGGGCCGAGGTCGTGTTAGTCGCGTTCATCCGAAGCCACCCTGATTCCAGTGAACTGCCAGCGCGCTTGCGGCGGGAAGAAGTTACGGTACGACGCCCGTATGTGCGATTCCGGAGTCGCGCATGAACCTCCTCGCAGCACGAACTGGTTGCACATGAACTTGCCGTTGTATTCGCCGACGGCTCCGGCCGCGGTCGCGAACCCGGG
>DASPLH010000174.1:0-31520 GCA_035627675.1 Clostridia bacterium | reverse complement strand
CTGGCTGCTGATGCCGCGTCCGTAGCTGGCATGCAGGGTGAGAGGGAAGCGCTGCGACGGCGTCCAGGTGGCGTTTAACTTCGGCTGGAACTTGCCCTCGCTCGCAACCGCCCGGCCCCCGGCAAGACGGTCGCTGACATGGAAGCGAAACACGTCGTAGCGCAGCCCAACGTCGAAATGGATGCGCGGGCCGGCGAAGTCGAACCCCTGCTGCGCGTACCAGGCCGCGTTCGTCACGTGCGCGTTCGCGAGCGTCTCGGGATGCAGGACGTCGCGGTCGGCCGTGTGGAGCAGTCCCACGTTGATCTGGTTGTCGTGGAAATTGCCGCCCGCGGTGAGCAGAGAATCATGCCCGAAGAACTTCCACGGATGCAGCCACTGCAGGTTCGCGCCCTCCTGCAAACGCGAATCGTGCTGGAGGATCTCGTCGCCGTTCACCGGGTCAGCGAGGTAGAACGTGAAGTTCGACCACAGGTCGAACAGCGAGCGCGAGACGAACCCGTCAACCTTCAGCGTGTCGCCCGAAGCGAAATCACGCTTGTAGTACGTGCCGAAGGTCGCGTTGCGGTTCTTGCCGCCGGTTGCCGGATCGACGTACCCGAAGCGGTCCAGACGCCCGGCCTCGACTTCGTCGAGCGGGATCTGTCCGGAGGAGTCGAAGTTGTTGCGCGCGGCGTTCAGGCGGAAGCCCACGGTCTGCGCCGGCCCGACATGCAAGGTGTAGTTGCCGGTGAAGTTGTCGCGCTTGTAATTCAGTGGACTGGCAAACGGGCCCTGGGTGCGCGAGCCTTCGTAAGCGAAGAACGAATCCACGGCTTCCCATCGAGGGCTGTAGGCGACGAACGTGCGGACGGAATCGAACGAGCCGCCCTGAACCCGCGCCGTGAAGCGGTCGTGCAAGCGCTCCTTCTGGCGGATGTGCACCACGCCGAGCCCGGAGAAGTCTCCGTACTCGGCACGGAACGGGCCATTGAGGATATCGACGTCTTCGACCAGCTCGGGCGTGAGGCTCTTGAGCGAGCCGAGGTATCCCTGTCCGTGTCCCTGGGTGGTCTGGTTCTGCTGGACGTTATCGACCAGCACCTTCAAACCGCCCGAGACACCGCCATGGTCCATGTTGAAGCCGAACCGACGAACCTCGATGGATTTGCCGCCGCCTTCGTGCTGCCCGGCGTTGATGCCGGCCGCGAGCGTGTCGAAGATCTGGTCATCGCGGTTGAACAGCGTGTTCTTGTAAACGGCATCGTTGCGCCGGTCGATCGCGGGATCGACCGCCGTGGCGGTGATGACCAGCGATTCCCGCACAGGCGGGATCGAGTAGCGCACCTCGATGACGATCTCGCGCTCCTGCATGGTTACGAGGCGCGTAAGAGGCACCAGGTCCTTGCCCTCGACACGTAGCTGCACGGGGCCGTCCGGGGCGGTGAGCGTGAAGCGGCCGGAGCCGTCGGTTGCTGCCGGGGCGGAATGTCCTGCGGTCGCAGCCACGACACGCGCACCGACGACGACCTCTCCCTTGAAGTTGACGACCGAGCCGGAAATTACGCGTTCAGTGCAGACGGCGGAGGCGCAAAGAAGGAGTGCGGCACAAAGTATGTAGAGGGCCCGGCGGACCATGCATGGCCTTTCAGCTTGAACTCTGGACAGGAGGAGAGTACCATACCCCAGTTAGGTATTTCGAGGGAAATCCCATGGCCCACACCTCCGATCCGAAGGAACGCCTGCTGAACCGCGTGCGCCGTATCCGCGGCCAGGTCGAAGCGATCGAGCGAGCGCTGAACGACTCCGATAACGGATGCGCCGATATCCTGTGCCTGATCGCCGCCAGTCGTGGCGCCATGAATTCGCTGATGGCCGAACTCATCGAGCAACACGTGCGCGACCGCGTCCTGGACGCCAGCAACGATCGCGCTCGCTCGGCGGCGGCCGACGAGCTGCTCGAAGTAGTCAACGCCTATCTCAAGTAGGACGAGTCCGTACCAGGAGTTCCGAACCGTCACGTCCCCATGGCCGTGACTTCCCGGCCGAAGCCCCGCGCTTCGGCCGTTTTTTATCCTGCCGCCGGCCGCCCTAGGGTATTCGCCGCAGATGGAAGTAAGAAGTCCCGACACCTTCGTAACAAGGGACGGCTAAAGTCAGAACCGTTTGGATTACTACCACAACGAATTGTGGTTCTCTGGGCAGGTTCTACTAACCGTCGCGTAACCAGGCGGGGTGTGACGGCCTGAAACATCCAGGAATACCGGTAAACCACCTAACACTCCGGAAGTTCACGTTGACACTACAGGCGAAAAAGAGCGATAACCGCTTCGTTCCAGTTTCCCCCCGAGAAGACTGAGGAAAACCCTCGTCAGCACCCGAGTTAGCAGCACTCGTACGCAGACCTGCGGGGCCCGCGCAGAGCCAGCGCCCGGAGCCGCATGGGTTAAGCGGTACTACGGCCCAGCTTTGTGCAAGTTACGGCCTGAACGCCGGATGGACTAGTCCCATCGAGATTGGACAGTCTGCCGGTAACGGGTGAATCTCTGTGGAAAGGTTTACGAGTTATGGCCGAATCGCCGGAAGTCATGAACATCCGCCAGGCTTCGCAGTACCTGGGAGTCAGTCCCGACACGCTCTACAAGTACGTGTACGAGGAGAAGATCCCGGCCTTCAAGCTTGGCAACCGCTGGAAGTTCAAGAAAACCATCCTTGACGCCTGGATGGAACAGAAGAGTACGCATGGCGAAGGGCGCGCAACCAAGAAGAACCCGAAAGCTGCCCGAGCGGCAGCGGGACGTTAAGAGGCGAACGCTATGTTCGGACTAGGAACAGGAAGCAAGACCATCGTCGGGCTGGACATCGGTTCCAGCAGCATCAAGGCGGTGGAACTGAAGAAGACGCGCAGCGGCCTGACCGTGACTCACCTGGGCCTCGAGCCCCTGGCGTCCGACATCGTCGTCGACTCGATGATCGTTGACAGCGGCAGCGTCGCGAGCGCCGTCACCAAGATCTTCGCCGAGAGCGGAATCAAGTCGCGCGCCGTCGCCACTTCGGTCAGCGGCCACTCGGTCATCGTCAAGAAGATCACGATGCAGACGATGAGCGACCAGGAACTTGCCGAACAGATCCAGACGGAAGCGGCGCAGCACATCCCGTTCGACATCGCCGACGTGCACATCGACTACCAGATTCTCTCGGAAGACCTCAGCGGTCCGCAGATGGACGTGCTCCTGGTGGCGGTGAAGAAAGACAAGATCCTGAACTACACGAACGCCCTTCAGCTGGCGGGACGCCAGCCGGCGATCGTGGACATCGACGCTTTCGCGCTCCAGAACTGCTACGAGTACAACTACGAGCCTGCGCCGAACTCCACCGTCGCGCTGCTGAACCTCGGCGCGAGCGTGATGAACATCAACATCGTGAGGGGCACCACTCCGCTGTTCACGCGCGACGTCAGCATCGGCGGCCATCAGTACACCGACTCGCTCCAGAAGGAACTCGATCTGAGCTTCGAAGACGCGGAAGCGCTGAAGCTCGGACACAAGGTCGGCACCGTCAGCGAAGACGCCAAGCTTCCCATCCTCCAGCAGGTGACGGAGATCATCGTCCTCGAGATCCAGAAAACGTTCGACTTCTTCCGCGCCACGGCCGCAGGCGAGCACATCGAGCGCATTTACCTCGCGGGCGGATCTTCGAAGGTGCCCGGACTCATCGAGGCGCTTCGCCAGGAATTCTCGATCCCGGTCGAGCTGTTGGATCCATTTCAGAGAATCGAGCCGCCCACGGCTGCCGGAGCCGAGTTGGTCGAACATAACTCGGCGCAGATGTCGGTTGCCGTTGGTTTGGCTTTGAGGAGCTTTGAAGACCTATGATCCGGATCAATCTACTGGGCAGTTCGAAACCGAAGAAGGGGAAGCGTCCGGCAATGTCGATGCCGACGCTCACGATGGAAGGTCCGTCGGTCCTGGTCATTGGGTTGGCTCTGATCGCGCTGTCGCTCGCCGGCAGTTACTACTGGTACTGGCGTGTCACCCGGCAGCATGACGACATTCAGACGCAGCTTCAGGCCGCCGACCGGCGCATCAAGGAACTGTCGGTCGTCAAGACCAAGTACGAAGAGAAGGACAAGCAGGCCAAGCAGCTGAAGAAGCGGTTCGACGTGATCGATCAGCTCCGCTCGAACCAGTCGGGTCCCGTGAGCCTGCTCGCGATGCTGGGCGACACCGTCAGCAAGACGGACGCCGTGTGGCTCAGCACCATGAAGGAGACCGGGAACACGGTGGAGCTGGAAGGCATGGCGCTGAGCAACGTGGCCGTCGCCAACCTCATGACCAATCTCCGCAAGTCCGGTCACTTCAAGAACGTCGAACTCAAGGAAACCTTGCAGGAAGACACCAAGTTGATGCAGACGTTCACCTTCACGCTCGTCTGCGAAAAGACGAGTGTGAAGAAAGCGTAGGCGGGTGCATTCATGGCTAAGTTCAACGACTTACCGCAACCAGTGCAAATCGGCATCCTGTTCGCGATCGCCGTCGTCATCGTCATCGGAGCGTACTTCTCGATGATCAAGCCCATCGACGACGGCAACCGCTCCGACCAGGTCACGCTCAAGGCGAAGCAGGCGGAAATCGCGCAGCTCTCTCCTTACGAGAACAAGGTCGTGGAGCTCGACCGCCAGATCGAGACGTTGAAGCAGCAGCTCGACCTGCAGAAGCGCATCGTGCCCGACGACAAGGAAGTGCCTGCTTTCATCAACGTCGTGCAGGCCGAGGCGACGAAGTCAGGCATCGAAATCCGTCGATACACGTCGAAGCCGGCGGTCACCCGGGAGTTCTACACCGAGGTCCCGTTCGAGATGGACGTGGACGGCCCGTACTACGCGGTCCTGGACTTCTTCCAGCGCGTGGCCAAGCTCGAGCGCATCGTGAACGTCTCCGATGTCGCCATGGCCCAGGTGAAGAAAGCGCAGGCCGCCAAGGTGAAGAAACAGTACCCGTACGCGCCGAACGAAACCGTTGTGGCCAGCTACGTGGCCACCACTTTCTTTAGCAACACGACTCCGGCGCCGGCTGCGCCGCCGGCCAAGAAGTAGGGAGGACGAGATGAAGCTCACGACAGCATGGATGATCGTTGTCATGGCTGCCTCTGCGTCCGTGGCGCAGAACACTCCGGCAGCTCAGGTTGCGAAGCCCTCGCCGGCTCCGAGAGTCGCTCCGGCGAAAGTTGGCGCGGCTGAACGTCCGAAGGCGAAGAAGTTGCCCAAACCCGCTCGCATCGTGCGCAAGCCCGCTGCCGAAGGCAACGCCGCCGCGGCCAAGCCGACGGTTCCGGTGAATGCACAGGCGGCGCTCGACACGGCCGGCAAGCGCGACCCGTTCCAGACGATCATCGTCGAGCGCGGCGGCGGCTCCTGCAAGGGCACGGGCAAGAAGTGCCTGATTCCCGACCGTGTGATCCTCCAGGGCGTGGTGCGGTCTTCGACCGGGTCGAGGATCGCGGTGGTCGTCAACCCGGAGAACCGCACGTACTTCCTTCGGGTGAACGAACCGGTATTCAACGGAGTGGTCACCAGCATTACCGACAGCTCGATCACGTTCCGCGAGCACGGTGTTGACGCGATTGGCCGTGCGACATCGCGGGAGATCGTGAAGAAGATCGTCGTTCCGCCCGTGTAAGCGGCAGGCGGAGCGCGCAAGTATCCGGTCCAGTTTGGACGAACCTGGGATGCAGTAACGCCGCAACTTGCAGTTTCTTGTGCAGGCTGCCGGGCGAATTCTTCCAAGTCAGACGTTGGGGCTAGCGGCGTCTGCACACGAGCGAGGTGATGCTCGTGAGGAGAACAAAGATGAGGCTGAAGCAAGTATTGGGTGTGTTGGTTGCGCTGCTGTTGTGTTCCGCGATGGCAGTGGCCGCCGCGTCGCAACTCACGGATATCAGCGTTTCCTCCGAGGGAAACACGGCAACGCTGACGGTTCGCGCGACCGGAACTTTTTCGCACAACGAGTATCGACCGGAAGACAGTGTGCTCCTCGTTGACCTGACCGGTGTCTCCGCGGCCAACTTGCAGGAGAAGCAGAAGACGCTCGACCTGCCGTCGGTGAAGTCGTATCGCGTCCTGTCGTACAAGGGTGCGAACGGCATCGAGGTGACCCGCCTGGAAGTCGCACTCGGGGAGCGCGTGGCAATGGCCGTCAAGGAATCTCGCGGCGGGCTCCAGGTCACGTTGCGCACCGGCGCTGAGGTGAAGAGCGCCGCGGCCGCTGCCGCGAAGCCCGCGCCGAAGCCGGTGGAGAAAGCGGCGGAGAAGCCGGCCGTCGAAGCGCCGGCTGCTGCTGCGATCCGTCACGTCTCCGTGCAGCGCAAGGACGGCTCCGTCGCCATCGAGATCGTTGGCGCGAGCACCGCGCACGCGACCACGCTGACCGGACCCGACCGCCTGGTGCTCGACTTCCCGGGCACGGTGCCCGCGATGCGGTCGCGTATCAACGTCAATTCGCCGGAGATCAAAACCATCCGCGTGGCGCGTTTCCAGTCTCAGCCTCCTGTGACGCGCGTCGTGGTGGACCTTACCGCTCCTCGCGAATATCAGATCGCGCCCGCGGGCAACAAGTTGGTCGTGCGCATGCCGGCCGAAGCCCCAGCGCCTGTAGCGCAGGTGGCTGCGGCTCCCGCGAAGGCCTTGAAGACTGCGCCGGTGCAGACCGCGAAAGCCGCGGAACCCGCTCCGAGCGCGCCGAAGCGCATCGACTCGCCGAAGCCGGCGGAACCGACACTGGCTGCGGCTCCGAAACCGGAACAGCCGAGGGCGGAGGAGCAGGTGGCTGCCATTCCCGCTCCGAAGCAGGAACAGCTGAAGGCTGAGCCTGTCCTGGCCGCCAGCGCCGTGCCTACGTCCGTGCCGGTTCCCAAGGACCCGCCGCAGTCGAAGCTCGTTGTTCCGGCGCCTGCCGCCAAGAGCGCTCAGGACTATACGTTCGTCGAGCCGGCCTGGAAGCAGGAAGCTCCCGCCGAACGCGCCAGCAACGCTGCCGTGACGATGGCGCGTGCCAACCCGCAGACCGAAACGCCATCCATCGGTGAAGCGGGCACGCTGAGCAAGCCCGGCCCGGCGCTCAGCCTCGCGACCTTGCAGGAACAGCAGGCAAGCGGTGCGGCGCAGCCGAAGCCGCGTTACACGGGCGAGCCGATTTCGGTGAACCTGAAGGATGTCGATCTTCGCGACTTCTTCCGCCTCGTCCACGAGATCAGCGGCCTGAACATCGTGCTCGATCCGAACGTCAGGGGCACGGTCACGCTGGTGCTCGACGACGTGCCGTGGGACCAGGCTCTCGACATCGTTCTCCAGAACAACGCGCTTGACCGTCAACTGCACGGCAACGTGCTTCGCATCGCGAGCCAGGAAACGGTTCGCAAGGAAGCGGAAGGCCGCCGCGCACAGATCGAAGCGCAGGCTCTGGCCGTCGACAAACAGACCGTCACGCGATTCCTCAGCTACGCGCACGCCAAGGACGCGGCTCCCACCGTGAAGCGCTTCCTCACCACGCGTGGCGAGGTCATGTTCGACGAGCGCACGAACGCTCTCATCATTTCGGACATTCCGAGCGTCATCCCCGATATCGACCGCCTGCTCGTGCAACTCGACCGCAAGACGCAGGAAGTGGAAATCGAAGCGCGCGTTGTCGCCGCGAACCGCAACTTCGCCCGCGACCTCGGCATGCAGCTTGGCTTCGGTTGGGGCAACGGCTCAACCTCCGTGGGCGGCGCGTCCGCCGTGGGCAAGACTCCGACGGAAGTCGGATACTTCTTCCCGCCAGCGTATACCACCGTTCCGGGCGTGAAGCCTCCGACCGGCACGGGAGCGCCTCAGAGCACGGCCGCTGCGATCCCGCTGTTCACGAACCATGCCGCGCAGGATCCGACGACGGGTCTCAGCTTCCTGAACCTCGGCGCCGCCTACCGGCTCGATGCGGTGCTGACGATGGCCGAGTCTCGCGGGCTCGTGAAGATCCTTTCGCGTCCGCGGGTCGTAACGCAGAACAACGTCTCCGCCACCGTTCGCCAGGGCCTTCGCATCCCGATCGTGACGGCCGCGCAGTTGGGCGGTCCGCCGACCACGACCTACATCGACGCGTTCCTGCGGCTGACGGTGACTCCGCAGATCACGGTCGAGAACACGATCTTCCTGGCCGTGGACGTCGAAAACACGACGCCTGACTTCAGCCGCACCGTCAACGGAAACCCGACGCTGCTCACCCAACAGGCGACCACGCAGGTGCTGGTCACCGACGGCGGCACGGTGGTGATCGGCGGCGTCATCCAGACGCAGAACGCGATCACCACGCAGCAGACTCCGCTGCTCGGCGACATCCCGGTGCTCGGCAACCTGTTCAAGCGCCGCAAGGTCAGCACGGAATCGCAGGAGCTGATCTTCTTCATCAACCCGAGGATCATCCAGACCTAACCGGCCAGCGATGGCCACGACCGGCGGGCATCTTCGGATGCCCGCTTCGTTTTGCGGCGCGCTGCAATGTTCGGCAGCCATTTACAATCGGGCCATGGACTACCGCGCACGTCAGCGGCGGCTGCTCGCGGAACTCGAACGCAAGCGAGTGGACGCGCTGCTGGTTACGCATCTTCCGAACGTTCGTTACCTGACGGGTTTCACCGGCAGCGCCGGCCTGCTTCTGGCCGGGCCGAAATCGCTGTTCTTCACCGATGGCCGCTACCGCGAACAGGCGGCGGAGCAGGTCGCCGGCGCGAAGGTGATCGCCGGCAAGGCGGCGGCCCTGAGCGCAGCCGCCGACGCCCTCAAGCGCTCCCGCATCACGCGCCTCGGCATCGAGTCCGGCCACATGACGGTCGCCACCCGCGAGGCGCTCAAGCGCTTGCTCGGCACGAGCGTCCGCCTGGTATCCACCAGCGGCGTATGCGAATCGTTGCGCATGGTGAAGGACGCGGACGAGGTTGCATGCCTGGCCGAAGCGGTCGATCTTGGGTCGCGAGTGTTTCGTCCGTTGTTGCGGGCGATACAACCTGGTATCGGGGAAAATGTTGTTGCAGCGCGGCTGGAGTACATGACGCGCAAGGCCGGCGCGGAAGCGATGTCGTTTGAAACGATCGTCGCCGCGGGCGCGAGGTCGGCGCTGCCGCACGGCGTTGCGTCGCGCGCGCCGATACCGCCGGGCGGATTCGTGGTGCTGGATTACGGTGTTATACTCAACGGTTACTGCTCGGACATGACGCGCACCGTGCACGTCGGACGCGCTTCAGAAGCGGAGCGTGATGCCTATAAGGCGGTGTTGGAATCGCAACTGGCGGCGGTAGAGGCAGTGAGGCCAGGAGCAACCGCGGCGGAAGTGGACGAGGCGGCCCGGTCGTCCTTGCGGGCTGCGAAGCTGGACAAGTACTTCACACATTCCACTGGGCATGGCGTGGGTCTCGAGATCCATGAGTTGCCGAGAGTGGCCGCGAAGCAGGACGTTGTATTGCGGCCGGGCATGGTGATCACCATCGAGCCGGGAGTGTACATGCCGGGCAAGTTCGGCATCCGGATCGAAGACATGGTTGTAGTCCGTGAGCGCGGACACCAGGTTTTGACCTCCGCGCCCAAAGAACTGATAGAACTATGACGCGATCGCTGCGGCCACGCCGCGCGGGGCGATCGATCTCAGACCAAATGAACCAGAAAGAAATAAAGGAACTCGTAGAGTTTCTGATCGAGAAGGATGTCGCCGAGTTCGAACTCGAGCGTGGCGACGTTAAAGTTCGTATCAAGCGCGCGCAGCCGGTAACCGGCGTGGCGAATCTCGCTCCGGCCGCCGGCGCCAGCTTCCCGCCGGCAAGCTCGGTGCTGCCTTCAGCGCCCATTTCCGCTTCTGCTCAGGCTGCGGCCCGCCCTGTAACGCCGGCGACCGCCGCTCCGGCAGTGGACAGCGACGAGGGACTCCACCAGGTGAAGTCGCCGATCGTTGGCACGTTCTACGAGGCTCCCTCGCCTGGCGCGCCGCCGTTCGTCAAGCCGGGCGATTCGGTTTCCGCCGGCCAGGTGCTTTGCATCGTAGAAGCCATGAAGCTGATGAACGAGATCGAGTCCGACGTCACGGGCACGATCGTCAAGATCTACGTCAAGAACGGTCAGCCGGTGGAATACGGCCAGCCGTTGTTTGCCATCCGCGCCTGAGGGCGTGCACTCCGCCCGTGGGGGCGATTGGCGGCTCGGCAAGTCCGAGCCGTTTTCCGTAAACGCGGAAATTCACACGCATGTTCAAAAAGATCCTGATTGCAAACCGCGGAGAGATTGCCCTCCGCGTCATCTGTGCCTGCAAGGAACTGGGCATCAAGGCTGTCGCGATCTACAGCGAAGCCGACCGCAACTCGCTGCACGTGCGCTTCGCCGACGAAGCCATCTGCATCGGGCCGCCGAGGCTTGCCGAGAGCTACCTCAACATCCCCGCCGTGATCAGCGCCGCCGAGATCGCGAACGTCGATGCCATCCATCCCGGCTACGGGCTCCTCAGCGAGAATGCGAACTTCGCCGAAGTCTGCGAGATGTCGGGTGTTGCGTTCATCGGCCCTCCTCCGGAGATCACCCGCAACATGGGTGAGAAAGAGAAGGCGCGCCAGACGATGAAGAAGGCGGGAGTTCCCATCCTGCCCGGTTCCGACGGAATCGTTGCCTCGGCCGACGAGGCTCTCGAGTGGGCGCAGCAGATCGGGTTCCCCGTCATCGTCAAAGCTTCGGCGGGTGGCGGCGGCCGCGGCATGCGCATCATCCGCACCCCGGAAGAGCTTCCGAACCTCTATCACGCGGCACAGAGCGAAGCCGCTGCGGCGTTCGGCAACGGCGACCTCTACATGGAGAAGTTCATCGAGCGCCCGCGCCACATCGAGTTCCAGATTCTCGCCGACAAGTACGGCAAGGTCATCAGCCTCGGCGAGCGCGAGTGCAGCATCCAGCGCCGCCACCAGAAGCTGGTGGAAGAATCGCCATCGGTGAAGGTGACGCCGGAGTTGCGCAAGGAGATCGGCGAACTGCTCCAGCGCACGATGAGCGCGATCGGATACGTCAACGCCGGCACGGTCGAGTTCCTGATGGATGAAGACGGCAAGCTCTACTTCATCGAGATGAACACGCGCATCCAGGTCGAGCATCCGGTGACCGAGATGACCACCGACGTCGATCTCGTGAAAGGTCAGATCATCATCGCCGCAGGCGGAAAGCTCGAAGACGCGCTCCACGGCCCCGTCGTTCATCGCGGACACGCCATCGAATGCCGCATCAACGCCGAACACCCGGAAAAGTTCACGCCGTCGGCGGGCAAGATCACGACCTTCAACGCCCCGGGCGGCACCGGTGTGCGCGTCGATACGGCGCAGTACTCCGAGGGCGTGGTGCCGCCGTACTACGACTCTCTGATCGCGAAGCTGGTCGTTCGCGGCAAAGATCGGGAAGAGGCCATCTCGCGCATGTCTCGCGCGCTCGAGATGTTTATCGTGGAGGGCATCTATACGACGATCCCGCTCCACCGCCGCATCATGAGCCATCCGGATTTCGTCTCCGGCAACTTCGACACGAAGTTCATGGAGCGTTTCCTGGCCGAGCAGGCGGAGAGCAAAACGGCTTCGCGCTGACGCATGGTCGTGTCAGGCGGATAGCTGCTGAAGATTGCTGTGCTTCTTTGCCGTGTATCAGGGCACGACTTCAGTCGTGCCGCGGTTGCTGGTAGCAGTGGCCGGCTTTAGCCGCAGGGGCTGAAGCCCTGGGGAGACATTCGATCTCGTTCGGCACGCCTGAAGGCGTGCCCTGATACGAACCGTCAGCGTCTTATACTTCTACTTCCGTTTTCATGCACATCCAACTTCCTCGCCTCTACGCCATCCTGGACCTCGAAGCTCTCCAGCGCGTTCTTTCGCGGCCTGCCGCCCTGGAGGATGTCTGCCATTTCGCCAAGGAGCTGGCCTCCGGCGGCGTGACTCTGTTGCAGTACAGGGCGAAGAACCTTTGCGCGCGCGAGGCGCTTGCGCAGGCGCGCGAGCTGCGGCGAACACTGCCCAGGGCGGTGCGGCTGGTCATCAACGACCGCGCGGACCTGTGTCTCGCGTCGGGGTTCGACGGAGTGCATGTCGGGCAGGACGATCTCTCGCCCGACTCCGCCAGGAAGATCGTCGGACCGGAACGGCTGGTCGGCGTCTCCACCCACAATGTCGAACAACTTGCGTCCGCTCTCTCCACGTCTGCGGACTACGTTGCTATCGGACCCGTCTTTGGCACGTCTAGTAAGGCGAACCCCGATCCCGCAGTCGGGTTGGAAGGCGTTCGGGCTGCTCGCGAGTTGATGCAGGCGCGGAAGGATGGGCGGCCGCTGGTTGCGATCGGCGGCATCACCGGCGACAACGCGCGCGAGGTCGTTCAAGCGGGTGCGGACTGCGTCGCCGTGATATCCGGCCTGGTTAACGCTCCGAGATCATCGGCATCGGCAATTCTGGCTGTTCTGGTGTAGAGTCTCCTATCGCTTACACGGCCCGCAGGGGTGCGCGCCACCAGTGGCTTCGAGGAGCTTCGTGAGCACAACTCATCCGCACACAGTCCCACAAACTCAGGATCAGGAACTTGTAAAAGGTCTCGGATTGACGAGCGCAACCATGCTCGTCATGGGCTCGATGATCGGGTCGGGCGTGTTCATCGTCTCCGCCGACATCGCCCGCCTCGTCTCCTCGCCCGCGTTGCTGATCGGCGCATGGCTGGTGACCGGCTTCATGACCATCACGGCGGCGCTCGCCTACGGCGAACTCGCGGCGATGATGCCGCGCGCCGGAGGACAGTATGTCTATCTGCGCGAGTCGCTGGGGCCGCTGTGGGGCTTCCTCTACGGCTGGACGTTCTTCCTCGTCATCCAGACCGGCACGATTGCCGCCGTGGGCGTGGCTTTCGGGAAGTTCCTCGGAGTGTTCTTCCCGTGGGTGTCGTCGAGCAACTGGATTCTCCACCTCTGGAAGGTCCCGCCGATTCCCATCGGTCCCATGGTGCTGGGCAACATGGACGTGGGGCTCAATACCCAAAATCTGGTCGCCATCGTCACGGTGGTGCTGCTGAGCGTCGTCAACATCTATGGCGTAAAGACCGGGGCAATGGTGCAGAACGTCTTCACGTTCGCCAAGACGGCCGCGCTGCTCGGACTCGTGCTCTTCGGCATCTTTCTCGGGCGCAACGCGGAAGCCGTCGCCGCGAACTTCGGAGCCAACTTCTGGAGGAATGCGGGTCTCGGAGCCGAGCACTTGATTCCCGTCGGAATCGCCGGAGCGACCGCCGTCGTAGGGACGATCACGGTGCTCGCGGTAGCCCAGGTCGGTTCGCTGTTCTCCGCCGATGCCTGGAACAACGTGACGTTCACCGCCGGCGAGGTCAAGAACCCGCAGCGAGATCTTCCGCTGTCGCTTGCGATCGGCACCGGCGCCGTGATCCTCATCTATATCGCCGCGAACTTCGTGTACCTCCTCGCCCTGCCGCTCTGGGGAGATGCGAACGCCCACACTGTCCTGGGCCGCGGCATCCAGCACGCTGCCGAGGACCGCGTCGGCACGGCTGTCATGCAGCAGATGTTCGGGCAGGCCGGAGCGAAGCTGATGGCCTTTGCCGTCCTGCTGTCCACCTTCGGTTGCAACAACGGACTCATCCTCTCCGGAGCCCGCGTCTACTACGCGATGGCCAAGGACGGCCTGTTCTTTCGCCCGGCTGCGAACCTGCATCGCCGCTACAAGACTCCAGCGGTCGCGCTGGCCATTCAGGCGGTGTGGACGTGCATCCTGTGCCTCAGCGGCACCTACGGGCAACTGCTGGACTACACGATCTTCGCCGTGCTGGTCTTCTACATCCTGACGCTGGTTGGGTTGTTCGTGCTGCGCCGCACGCAGCCGAATGCGGAGCGGCCGTACAAAGCGATCGGCTATCCGGTGCTTCCAGCTATTTACATTTTGATGGCACTCTTCATTGATATAGTCTTGTTGCGCTATAAACCTCAATACACTTGGCCGGGATTGCTCATCGTGCTGCTGGGAATCCCGGTGTACTACTGGTGGTCGCGTCGCAACAGGGCGTTCGCCTAGCCGTTTTTACCGGAAGGCGCGTTACGTGCCGGCCACCAAGGAGACATGATGGCAAAACTGCTCGCAACCAAGCCGCTCGACATGTTGATGCGAGAGGCGACCGAGGAAGGCGAACACACATTAAGGCGCGCGCTCGGGGCCGGGAACCTGATCACCCTCGGCATCGGCGCGATCATCGGAGCCGGCATCTTCGTCCTCACCGGACAGGCCGCCGCCGACCATGCTGGTCCTGCGATCATGTTGTCGTTCGTCCTCGCGGGCATCGCTTGCGCGTTCGCAGGCCTGTGTTACGCGGAGTTCGCGTCGCTGATCCCCATCGCGGGATCGGCCTATACGTACGGCTACGCCACCCTTGGTGAGCTGTTCGCCTGGATTATCGGATGGGACCTCGTGCTCGAGTACGCTCTCGGCGCGGCGACGGTCGCTTCCGGCTGGAGCGGGTATTTTGTCAGCCTGCTGCAGGATTTCGGCATCCACATCCCGCCGCAGTTCACGGCTGTTCCCGGCGCGCAGCTTGTCTTCTACGACAACCGCTGGATGGCCCTGAACACGCTTCCGGAAGGCGTGAGTGCAGCCGGTCTTCCCGCCGCTACCGGGATATTCAACCTCGTCGCCTTTGTCATCGTTCTGGTGGTCACGGCCGTGCTGGTCATCGGCATCAAGGAGTCGGCCAACCTGAACTCGGCGATTGTCATTGTGAAGCTCGGCATCGTGCTGATCTTCATCGCCATCGCGGGCACGTTCGCTCTGCGGAACCCCGGCATCGTCCAGGCCAACTGGAGCGACTTCATCCCGAAGAATGCCGGCGAGTACGGGACGTATGGATGGTCGGGCATCGCCCGGGCCGCGGCCGTCGTGTTCTTCGCGTACATCGGGTTCGATGCGGTTTCGACTGCCGCACAGGAAGCCAAGAACCCGCAGAAGGATATGCCGGTCGGCATCCTCGGATCGCTCGCCATCTGCACGGTCCTCTACATCGTGGTCTCAGGCCTGCTTACGGGCGTGGTTCACTACTCGAAGCTGAATGTGCCCGACCCGGTCGCCGTCGGCATTGACGCCACGAACATCGGCTGGACGTTCACCGTCGGCGGACATCTCATCAAGCTCAGCAGCTTCCTCGTGAAGGGCGGCGCGATCTTCGGCCTGTTCACGGTCATGCTGGTGATGCTGCTCGGCCAGTCGCGTGTCTTCTACTCGATGTCGCGTGACGGCCTGCTGTGGAAGTGGGCTGGCGCGATCCACCCGAGGTTCCGCACCCCCTGGATCTCGACGATTGTCGTGGGTGTTTGCGTGGCGTTCCTGCCGGCGCTCCTGCCCATCGGCGATTTGAGCCACCTGGTCAGCATCGGCACCCTTCTGGCGTTCGTCATCGTCTGCGCGGGTGTAATGATCCTGCGGTACAGGCGGCCGGAGTTGCATCGTCCCTTCCGCACGCCGTGGGTTCCCTTTGTGCCGATCATGGGGATCCTGGTGTCGCTGGCGCTGATGTTGAGCCTCCCGCTGGTTACCTGGGAACGCCTCATCATCTGGCTCGCACTTGGCATGGCGATCTATTGGTTCTATGGCCGGAAGCATAGCGTCGTGCAGCAGGGAGGCGTTGTGGCCGGCACTCCTCCCGTGGGTGACACCTACACCGCTCCGCGCGACTAGACCGGAACGCGGAAGTCTAGAATTGCGGTTCCCAGAGGCCTCCGGCGACGGAGGCCTTTTTTACACCTTGCACCCGGGTGGCCGCTGGCATCGGCGCCGCCGCGGGACGTACAATCCGCTCACACCATGAACGCGCTTCGAAATCTGCGGATCCTGTTCGGGATACTCGCGCTGCTGATGATCGTCGGCATCGTGGGCTACCGTTTCATCGAGGGATGGAGCTGGTTCGATGGCCTGTACATGGTGCTGACCACGTTCACCACGATCGGCTACAGCGAGGTGCATCCGCTCTCGACGGCCGGCAGGGTGTTCAACATTTTCCTGATCGTGACCGGCGTGGCGCTCGTGTTCCTCATCATCGGGGCGCTGACGCAGGCGCTGATAGAATTCGAGTTCAACCAGTTCTTCGGCAGGCGCAGAATGCAACGCGAAATCTCGCGGTTATCCGGCCACTACATCATCTGCGGCGCAGGCCGCGTCGGTCGCAGCGTCGCCCGCGAACTGGGACGCAAGCCCGCTCCCTTCGTCGTGATCGAGGCGAACCAGGAAAAGATCAACAAGTATCAGAACGACTGGCTGATGATCCAGGGCGACGCCACGCAGGAAGGCGTGCTCCGGGCGGCGCGCATCGAGGATGCCTCGGGACTGGTGGCGGCGACCACCACCGACGCGACGAACACCTACATCATCCTCACGGCGCGCGCTCTCAACCCGAAGCTGAAGATCATCGCTCGCGCCAGCGAAGAGGGGGCGGAGAAGCACATGCGCACCGCGGGCGCAGACTCCGTCATGTCGCCCTACACTTTCGCCGGCTATCGCATCGCACATGCGTTCCTGCGTCCGAATGTCGTCGATCTCATCGAGATCGCGATGACGCAGAGCCACGAGTTGGGGCTCGATATCGGCGAAGTGCCCGTGCGTCAGGAATCGCCGTTTGCGGGCAAGACCGTGCGCGAGTCGCGGATACGGCAGGACCTGGACGTGATCGTTCTGGCCATCAAGCGGCAGAACGAACCGCTGCGCTTCAACCCTAAGTCGGACGATTTGATCCATCCCGGGGACCAGTTGGTTGTCATGGGCGAACCCGCCCGCTTGCGTGAACTCGAGCAGATGGCTTAAGCACACATCACGATGAAGATCACCACCGCCGAAGAGATGCGCACGATAGACCGCGTCACCAGCGAGCGTTTCGGTGTTCATTCGCTCGGCCTCATGGAGAACGCGGGGACGGGCGTCGCGCTGTTTGCGCGTGCCCACTGGCCTGACGCGGAGCGCGTTACGGTTGTCTGCGGCAAGGGGAACAACGGCGGAGACGGCTTCGTCGCCGCCCGCAAGCTGCACCAGGCGGGAAAAGTCGTCGAGGTGCTGTTGCTGGGCGACTCCGGTGAACTCAAGGGCGACGCGGCCAACATGTTCGGCCGCCTGCCCGTGCGCCCCGTGATGATCCGCAACGAGCGCGATCTACAAAACGAACTCTCCCGCAGCCTCGGCAACACGGACCTGATCGTAGATGCGATCCTCGGGACGGGCTTCCGCCCGCCGGTGACCGGACTGATGGCGAGCGCCATCGAGGCGATGAATCACACGTCCGCCCCGGTGCTTGCCGTCGATATCCCCTCGGGTGCAAGCGCCGACAGCTACGGTCCCCAGGACGGACTGGTGGCGCGCGCCGACGCCATTGTGACCTTCACCGCTCCGCGCCCCGCGCACCTCTTCGGACAACTCACGCGCGGGCTCACCGTGGTTGCCGCCATCGGCTCTCCGGCCGAGGCGGTCGTCTCCAGGCTCAACCTGAACGCAATCACGGCCTCCGACATCGCGCCGATGATCGCTCCGCGGCCGTATGAGGCGAACAAGGGACGATTCGGACACGTTCTCGTCATCGGAGGATCGCTCGGCAAGGTCGGCGCGGCCGGGCTTGCCGGAATCGGTGCGTTGCGCGCCGGGGCCGGGCTGACCACCGTTGCCGTGCCCAGCAGCGTTGTCTCCGTGGCTGCGGGATTTACGCCGGAGATCATGACCGAATCCCTGGCTGAGACCGGGGCGGGAACCATTGCCTTCGGGGCTCTCGATCAGGCCGAGCGAGTGCTTCAGGGCAAGACGGTCGTTGCCATTGGGCCCGGCATATCACGCGACGCGGAGACCGAACGGTTTGTGCGCGCGCTCGTGACCAGAGCGACCGTGCCGGTCGTCCTCGATGCCGACGGGTTGAACGCATTCGAGGCTGCCCGCACCGAACTCAACGGAAAGGGGCGCACTCTGGTTGTCACGCCCCATCCCGGCGAAATGGCCAGGCTGACCGGGAAGAGTATCGCCGAGATCCAGGCCGACCGCATCGGCACGGCGCGCGCATACGCCCGCGAGCGGCAGTGCATCACGGTGCTGAAAGGCTACCGCACGATCATCGCTGCGCCGCAGGGTGACACATGGGTTGTTCCTACCGGTAATGCCGGCATGGCGACCGGTGGCACGGGAGACGTCCTGACCGGGGTCATAGCCGGCATGCTGGCGCAGCACCCGTCGCAGCCGGTCGAGGCCGTCTGCGCGGCGGCGTACCTGCACGGGATGGCCGGCGATTGCGCTCGCGACGAGATCGGCGAACACGCGATGATCGCCTCCGATCTTCTGCGATACTTCGGAGAGGCCATTCAGCGAGCGAACGAATGGTCCCAGGGCAAGCAGACCAGGATCAGCTAAGGATGACCGAAGAGTTCAAGACCAGTTCGGCCGAGGAGACGATTGCTCTGGGCCGCAAACTTGCGCCGATGCTCCGCGATGCGCGCCTCGTGCTGCTGCGCGGCGATCTCGGGGCGGGGAAGACCACTCTGACGAAGGGCATTGCGGAGGCGTTCCAGGCCGCAGAGCAAGACGACGTTACCAGTCCGACCTTCACGCTCGTCAACGAGTATCGCGGGCCTGAGCGCTCGCTCTTCCACATCGACCTGTACCGCATCGACACCGAGCGCGAACTCGCGACGTTAGGGCTCGACGATCTCCTGCGCGAGGACTGCAACATCCTGCTGGTCGAGTGGGGCGAGAAGTTCGAGCGCCTCGCGCGCGAGCGCGACTTCGAGATCGCAATCACGCACGAGACTGAGAACAGCCGAACCGTTCGCGTTACCGGCCGGTAGCAACGGCTTCCCGTGGCCGCACGCTGCCGGAGATGTCGTTATAGACCTCTACTTTGGCTGGTTCCGCGAGAAGCGCACGCCACCTGGCGAGGTACTCGTGCATGGCCGGGTCTGCCTCAACCCGCCGGTGGTCTTCCTGGTATTTGTCCCAGCTTTCGTACTCCACGATCTCAATGAATGCGTCCGAGTCGTCGGTGCACTGTATGACTCGGAGATGGATTCCGCCCGGCTGCTCGTAGAACGGGATCGCGGAGCGCAGAAATTGCAGGAGTTCATCACGCTTCCCCTCCGCCGCGCGAATTCTCAGGTGTAGTACCACTCGAGTGTCGTTGCTCATCGGGCCCAGTTTCGAGTTTCCAGGCTCCAGTTTCAAGTCTTGATTTTGCCAGGGTTCGCCCTCAGGTCTGGCATGTGCATACGCCCTCGCGCAGCGGCCGTGTGCCGGAGAGCGGCTTCCGCACAGCCCCCGCCCAGCGAGTGCCAACGGAAAGAACGCGCGGAAGACTCCCGCGCGTTCGCTCGAAACCTGAAACTCGAAACTCGAAACTCCTCTAGAACCCCATGATGTTGTAGCCGCAATCGACGTAGATCGTTTCGCCGGTGATTCCGGAGCCGGCCGGGCTGGCGAGGAACAGCGCGGTTGCCGCCACTTCGTTGACGTCCACGTTGCGCTTCATCGGGGCCCGTTCCGCCTGGTATTTCATCATCTCGGTCAGGCCTGCGACGCCGCGGGCTGCCAGCGTCTTGATTGCGCCGGCGGAAATCGCGTTGACCCGGATCTGTTGCGGTCCAAGGGCGTTGGCCAGGTAGCGCACCGAGCACTCAAGCGCGGCCTTGGCAACGGCCATCACGTTGTAGTGAGACACGACCTTCTCGGCGCCGTAGTAGGTGAGGGTCATGATGCTGCCGCCGTCGGTCATCAGCGGCGCGGCCGCCCGCGAAACCGCGATCAGCGAGTAGCAACTGACGTCCATCGCGATCCGGAAGCCGTCGCGCGACGTGTTGATGAACTCACCCTTCATGTCCTCGGCCGGGGCGAAGGCCACCGAGTGCACCAGGACGTCGATCTTTCCGTACTGTTCCTTGATCTGCTGGAAGAGGGTTGCGATCTCTCCATCGTTGGACACGTCGCACTGGAACGCTGTCGCGTTCGGCAGGCTTTTGATCATGTCCTCGGCTTCCTGACGCAGGCGTTCGTTCTGGTAGGTGATTGCCAGTCGCGCGCCGGCCTCCTGAAGCTGCTGGGCAATTGCCCAGGCAATACTGCGCTTGTTGGCGACCCCAAACACGACCGCCGTACGTCCCTCAAGCGTGTTCTGCATCCCGTTCTCCGCGTTGGATTTCAATCCAGCATACCAGCCGTTGGCCCCGAGAGCGATGCCGCATTCCGGACGCGAGCACATTGCCGTGTGCGTTGAATCACAAATCATCATGGAGAACGGCGGTATCGTGAAAGCATGACTACGAAGCTAGCACCGGCCGCCGAAGCGAAGCCGACGGGCGAACTGCCCACGGTTCAGCCTTCACAGGGAGCATGCGCGGACTTCGTAAGCTTCTGCAAAGAGCAGCATCTGAAAGCGCGTGCAGCAGAGACTTTCATCCGTGTACTCCACAACAAAAATTGGGAAGGGGAGGTCACTCACATCCAGGAGGCCATGCGTCCGGAAGTGAACCAGATCTTCGCTCCTATCGAAAAGGCGCTGCGTGATGGCGCCAACTGCCGCGAAGTGATGGCCAAACTCATCGAGGCCATCAAAGAGCCGCAGAAGTAAGTCCAGGCCCCTTATATCCGTTGGGTTCTTATATTCATACCGGCCCGCCATTCGGCGGGCCTTTTCTTCTGGGCGGGGCTACCTGGCTCGCGCCAGTACCAGGGTCACATCGTCGGGCTGTTCGTTGCTCCCGATCCAGTCCTGGACAGCGGTCATTACCGTGTCGGTGATGCGCTGTAGCGACTCGTCGCGGTTCTCCTGGATGATCTGCGCCAGGCGTTCGGTCCCGAACTCTCCGAACTCATTCTCCGGCTCGGTCACGCCGTCACTGTAGGCGACGAAGATGTCGCCCGGCTGCATTCGGACCGCGGCGTCGGGGTACGTCATATCGCCGAACAGGCCGACCACGGTACCCCCGGTTTCGAGTTCGCGGACGCTGCCATTGGCGCTCACGATGAGCGGCGGCAGGTGACCCGCGTTCGAGTAGGTGAACTCGCGCGTCGTCTGGTCGTAGAAGCCCAGGAACATCGTCGCGTACTTCTCCGTCGGCGTGCTCCGGTAGAGCTGCTGATTGAGCATGGAAAGCAGCGTCCCCGGAGGCAGGAAGCCATTGCGCCCGGCCAGCAGCGACGCCGACTCACGCACCGACAGCGCCGCCGCGCCGGCCGCAACCGGAGCATGTTCCATCAGGGTGTAGGCACGTACGAACGCGTGTACCGTGGCCATCAGCAGGGCCGCCGAGATTCCTTTTCCGGAGATGTCTCCGACGGCGATCCCGAGACGCGTTGGCCCAACCGGCAGGAAGTCGTAGTAGTCGCCGCTCACCGTGCGCGCCGGACGGCACACTCCGTGGACGGCCAGACCCTCCAGCTCCGTGATGTCGCGCGGGAAGAGCAGTGCCTGCACTTCCTGGGCGATCGCCAACTCGCTCTCGATGCGCTGCTTCTCCTTCTGCTCGGCGATCAGCTTCTCGAGCGACGAGGTCATCGAGTTGAACGAGGTTTCCAGGGCTGCGAGCTGGTCTCGTGAAGTGACTTTGATGCGGTGCGAGAAGTCGCCCTGGTTGACGTGCTGGGTCGCGTCGTAGAGCGAGGCAACCGACTTCGTCATCGTGCGCGTCAGCCGTATGCCGACGACCAGCGCCACCAGTTCGATCAGGGCAAAGAAGATAGCCACGGCAACCAGCAGGACAACGATCACGTTGGCCGTGTCGCCCAAGGTCCGGAACAGCCGCGAGTAGAGCATCGACGGACGTGTCTCCAGCGTCATCACCACCGTGCTGGGCTTCCCGGTCTGCCAGTCGATTGCGTTCTGGAGGGCAGCGAACGACGGCAGATCGACGTCGAGGAAGTACGCAGGGTCCGGCTTCCTTCCGGCCGAGACCTTCACCCGGCGATCAAGGAATTCCTCCGTGTCGCCGACCTTGAGCCTGACTCCGCCCTGCTCGGGACGCTCCACCAGGCTCGATCGCGTGTACACCGAGATCAATCCAAGCTCCGAGGTGATATGCCCGAGCCGCTCTTTGGTCAGGGGTAAGCTCGACAGCACAGTCATAGGCTCATCACCCCCGCGGCCGGTCTTTACCGTGACCGCCGAGCGGAGATAGAGCTTGTCGTCGTCGAGCGCAATCGCGTCGATCTCAGGGGCGGGCGCCGACCGTGGGACCTTCGCCTCGGGATCCTCGCCCGGCTGCAATACGACGGCCTTCCCGCGATAGTAGGCCACGATCTGCCGCGCTCCCGAGTCGGTTTCCGGCGCCAGCTTCGCCGTGAGTTCCGCGCCCTTCTTCAACTCGGCGGCAACGTGGTTCGCCGATAGCTGGTTGAGCACGGCGATGCGCTTGATCTCCGACTGGAGATCGTTGGTCATCACGAAGGACGAGAACTGGCCCGCAAAGAGATAGGCGGCGAGCAGGCCCATGGTGATGACCAGGACCAGCGGAATGACGCCGATGAAGACGTAGGTAACGATGAGGCGGTTCCGCAGCCGCCACATGAATTTCTGCTTGAGCCAGCGGTAGCCGAGCAGCAGCAGGGCTCCGGCAAGAATGAACGTGGTGAAACTGAACGCCAGCTCGATGCTCGAGACAGCCGTCCCGGCGATCTTGCGCAGCAGGTATAGCGCGATCCAGAGCGCGCCGGCGTAGACCGCCGTCCACGCAACGGCGCTTTGCGGGTAGAGCTTGTACTTGGCAAGCCTCGGCTGGAGGGAGACAGACATGATCAGGGCGTCAATTATAGCTGTACACGTGCCCGGAGCAGCCGAAAGCGCCCGGGCGCGGAGAGTCCGCCAGTGGAACTATACGAACGCGGCATGGTGCCGGTTCGATCTACGGAGCCTTAGACGGACGACTCTCCCTCGGGATAGAAAAGATCGAAAAAAGCTTCCACGCTTTGCCGGAGCTGTTTTTCGATCTCTTCCTTCGAGCCTTCCAGCACGTGGAGGGTGACGTGGGCCTCTCGTCCGTTCTTCAACTTGATCGTGCCTTCGGCCACTTCCGCCACTTCGTCTGCCGGCAGCAGCCTCATCCCATAGACCAAGGTCAGGTTTGCCATGCGGAGATTCTAGCCGGATTCGCGGACCCCTGTATAAGCGGAGCCGGGGGTGTTCTCAGGCGTTGTCATCCGGGGCGTCGGCTGCACCGATCTGGAGGCTCCTGTCCTTCTGGCTGAACTCGCACAGCAGCATTGATTTACAATCCTGCGGTGCTCCCGATCAGAACGCTGAGACCTTTGTGCGTGCTCCTGGCAGGTTGCTCGATGGCGCTTTACGGGCAGACTGTGCCGGCAAAGCCGCAGGTGCGGGTTAACTACATCAACCCGTGCTCGCCCTCCGGCGCCGACGAGCAGGAAATCGCGGCAGCCCTGGGCCGCATACCCGCGCAGCCGGGCTTTTCCGCCGACATAGAGATCGCCCGTGGACGCTCCACGATGAATGCGGCGGACCTCGCCCTGCTTGGGGCGGCACCGACCGAGGCCGCAGCCTCCGGCCCGTCGCACTGGGTGCGTATCCGCCGGGACCTGCCCGAGAAGTCCACGGTCAGCAACGCACAGTATTCGTTCAGTACCGCCGAGTCACGCGTCACGGAAACCCTGGTGCTGCACTTCCGCGACGCGAAGGACGTGCTCCAGGTCTCCCTCAGTAATGCGGTGAACGCCGGTTCGGATCCTGCCTCGGTCGCCAGGCTGAACACGCCTGTGGACCGGATTCGCATCGAGCGATTTGGAAAGAGCTCCATCGTGCTCTCGCGGTGCCAGAATCAGGCCCAGGAGAGCTTTGAGCCACTGTTCGCCCGGGCCAACGATCTCATGACGCGTTACCGCCAGGCGTTGAACGTGTCCCGTACTGTCCCGGCAGAACTGGCGCGAATACCGGGCGCGCCGAAGCCGCGCGTGGCCTCGGGCACGAGAGCTCGATGAGTCTTCCGTGCAGAGTAGCGAATCTTATCTATCAGGAACGCTTGTAAGAACATGGACAATGGAATCCGCGACACTGTGATCCTGGGCTCGGGCTGTTCGGGCCTTACAGCCGCCATCTACGCTGCTCGAGCGAATCTGAAACCGCTCGTCCTGGAAGGGCATGAGCCCGGCGGCCAGCTTTCGTTGACCACGCTGGTCGAGAACTTCCCCGGGTTCCCGGACGGAATCCAGGGTCCCGAGTTGATCGACAACATGCGCAAGCAGGCAGCGCGCTTCGGGGCTGAGTTCATGACGGCGCACGTCACCGGAGCCAACCTGAGCACGCGGCCCTTCACGCTGAACCTCGGCGCCGCCGAGATCAAGACGCGGACGCTCATCATCGCATCCGGCGCGAGCGCCCGCTGGCTCAACCTGCCCAGCGAGCAGGCGCTGATCGGGCACGGCGTTTCATCCTGCGCGACCTGTGACGGCTTCTTCTTCGGCGGGAAAGAGATCACGGTGATCGGAGGCGGGGACTCCGCGATGGAAGAAGCGCTGTTTCTGACGCGCTTCGCCACCAAGGTCACGGTGATCCACCGGCGCGAATCCTTCAGGGCCAGCAAGATCATGCTCGAGCGCGCGCGCAACAACCCGAAGATCGAGTTCATGACCAACACGATCGTCGATGAAGTTTTCGACGTCAGCAAGAAAGAGGTTACCGGGCTGAAGCTGCGCGACGTCAAGAACGGCAAGGTTTGGGATTTCCCAACCAGCGCAATGTTCCTCGGCATCGGACACATCCCCAACGCTTCGGCGTTCAAGGGACAGCTCGAGATGGACGAAGACGGCTACCTCAAGGTGCGCGACTACGTACACACCGGCATACCCGGCGTGTACGCGTCCGGAGACGTGGCCGACCGCCGTTATCGGCAGGCGATCACTGCGGCCGGAACCGGGTGCATGGCCGCGCTCGAGGTCGAGAAATTCCTGGAAGAGCAGGGGCGCTGAGCCGTTCCGCAGTGCTTCCTCCCCGCGTTGTTGTTACTTGCGTGTGTGACATAGCTCCTATGAAAAGGCGGCCCATGTGGTAAAAACATGGGTCGCTTTTCCTTTGTTCATATTGCGGGCGACCCGCCAACGCCGAACCCGCGGTCCGCGGGGCCTGGCGAGTGACGGGTCTGCGTGAGGAGCTCCATGCTCAGAGCACTTTTCATCGGATTATCCGAAAGCCGTTCGATCAGGGCGTTTGCCGAACGGTCACCCATAGGACAGAAGATGTCGCGCCGTTTCGTTGCCGGCGAAACCGTGGACGATCTCATCCACGCCGCCATCGCCGTCAACAAACTCGGTATCAGGGTCACGGTGGATAACCTCGGCGAGAACGTCACCTCTCGCGACGAGGCTCTGCACAGCAAGCAGCTGTACCTGCAACTCATGGACGAAATCCAGAAGCGCAACATCGACGGCAACGTCAGCCTCAAGCTGACGCACATGGGCCTCGATGTGGACGAGCACCTTGCGTGCGGCATCGTCGGCGAACTGCTCGACCGCGCCATCCGGATGAATAACTTCATCCGCGTGGACATGGAAGGTTCGGCCTACACGCAGAAGACCCTGGATTTCACGCGCGAGATGCACCGCCGCCCCGGCGCTGCCGGCCACATCGGGACCGTCCTTCAGTCTTACCTCTACCGCACCGAGCAGGACGCCAAAGACCTGTGCGCCGAAGGCATCCGCATACGTCTATGCAAGGGCGCCTACCGCGAACCGGCCACGATCGCCTTCCAGGACAAGCGCGACGTCGATGCCAACTACGTCAAGGTTGCCAAGTACCTCATCACCAGCGGCACCTTCCACGGCATGGCGACGCACGACGAGAACATCATCCACCAACTGACCGCCTGGTGCCTCAAGGAGGGAGTTCCGAAGAGCGCGTTTGAGTTCCAGATGCTGCACGGCATCCGGCGCGATCTCCAGGAGCGGCTTGCAAAGGAAGGATGGGGCGTACGCGTCTACATCCCGTTCGGTACGGAGTGGTATCCGTACTTCATGCGCCGCCTCGCCGAACGCCCGGCAAACGTCTGGTTCATCGCCAAGAACATGCTGCGGGCTTAATGGCAAACATCCACAAGGAAAACGCCCAGCCTAGGCTGGGCGTTTTCCTCTTTCTACGTCATTCCGACCGGAGCGCCCAAGGCGCGGAGTGGAGGAACCTTGCGTTTTTCTTCAATCCTGAACAGAAGGTGGTTCGACTACGCGCCCAAAACGGGCGCTTCGCTCACCGTGACGCTTCCACCGTTCCGATTTCGGCTTACCGATTCTACCCGGCGACCGACCGCCGACTGAATGCTGACGGCTGACTGCTGACTGCTTGCTCACTCCGGCGTACTCTCCACCCTCAGTATCACTTCCCACTCGGGGGTGCAGTCCAGTCCGGCATCGAAGACGCGTCTTGCCGATTTGTTTTCCTTGGTGATATCGAAGAACACGGCGCTCTTGGTCCTCGAGGGCAGTCCCACGATCTTCGCCTCTCCCTTCGAGTTGGTCAGGACTTCCAGGCTTGTCCTGCTCATCCCCATAAAGCCCGTGCGCAGCTCGCCGAAGATGCGGGCTCCCGGAACTACGGCGCCTTTCTCGTCGAAGACTCGAAACATTGCCGAGCAATCGCCCGCGTAGGCCTCGATCACCGATTCGTCCGATTGCTCCGCGGGTTGTTGCTGCTCTTCCGCCTCCTGGGCCACCGCCACCAGCGAAACGGCAAGCACCAGCAGTATCTTGGCTATGATTCTCACGGCTATCTGGCTCATTTCCACATCCGCTATTTCAAGCTGACGTCGTACTTCGGTTGGCAGTTCTCGCCTGGCTCGAACTTCCGCTCCCAGCGCTTACCCTCTTTCGTCACGTCGAACACAATCGGGCGCTTGTTGAAGTCGGGCAGCCCTGTAATGCGGGCGATTCCCTCGGAGTTCGTGCCCACCGTCAGTTCCGTTTTCCTGATGCCGAAAGCGCCGTACTTGATGAGCGTGTGGACCTTGGCGTCGAATACCGGTTTTCCGGCTTCGTCCGTCACGCGAAACTCAGCCTTGCAGGGGCCGATGCCGGCATCCACGCTCGCGACCTGTTGTTCCTGCGCGAGCGCGGAGAGGGTGAGCAGAAGCGAGCCGGCAAGCGCGAACCAAATCTTCATGCACTCATGATAGAGCGGTTTACGGCGCCGGTGTACCCCGGCCGCTTCTCGCACAGTACCTTCCGGGAGTCTGGTTTGGACACGAGGGTTCCTCCTTCCACCCGGGTTCTGTCATCTAAACGGTTACAACGGAGGTGCGATTTGGCGGGTCGTAACAGCGGTACGTTTGGCAGGGTTCTGCACGCGACCGGCAGGCATGCCCGGCGCGAAGGCGGTCTTCGCGGCCTAGCGTCCGATCTCCGGGCGCTCGGCTCGATGGTCCGTGACTGGTCGCGAGGCTCCTACCGCGGCGTTTCCAAGAAAGCCCTGATGCTCACGGCCGGCGCCGCTCTCTACTTCGTCAGCCCGCTGGACGTTATTCCCGACTGGCTGCTCGGTCTCGGCCAGGTGGACGACGTCGCCGTGCTCGGCCTGTGGCTCAGCATGATCCGCGGCGAAGTTTCGAACTATCGGCTCTGGCGGGACACCATTGTGGGCGACGATCCGGCCTCGCGTTGATCAGGCGCGGCCGCGGATTTTTGCCACCCACCAACGCAGTCCGACGAAGAGGAAGCGCCAGTCGTGAAAGAACTCCGGCACCTTTCTCTCGAAGGCGTGCCCCACGAACTGGAGAATCCAGCCGAAGAGGAACAGCCCCGCTGCGTAGGGCAGCAGCGGGCGCTGGAACACGCTCGCCACAAACAACACGAGCGACACTACGATCAGCGGGATGCCGAACGTGTGGCATGCCCGGTTCACCGGGTGCTGATGGCTGCTTGCGTATTGAGCGATCCACTGGTCGCTTGTGCGTCCACCCAACATGGCCGGAGATGATACACCGGATCGTCCAGGGGTGCCCGGTCCCGGCCTGCCGGAGCGGGGGCGTCTGCGGGCAGGCATGTTCCGAATGCTAGAATCAAAGGTTCGATTCCCCTCGCAACACGCTCAAATCACTAGGGAATCAGCTCATATCTATGCTTACCGGCAATCAGATTCGCCGCATGTTCCTGGACTTTTTTGTCCAGAAGGGCCATCGCGAGGTCCACTCGTCGTCCCTCGTCCCCGCTAACGATCCCACGCTGCTCTTCACCAACGCGGGCATGAACCAGTTCAAGGACGTTTTTCTCGGGCTGGAGAAGCGCGACTATTCGCGTGCCACGACCTCGCAGAAGTGCGTGCGCGCCGGAGGCAAGCACAACGATCTCGAGAACGTCGGCTTTACCAACCGCCACCACACGTTCTTCGAGATGCTCGGCAATTTCAGCTTCGGCGATTACTTCAAGAAGGACGCCATCGCCTACGCCTGGGAGCTGGTGACGTCGCCCGAGTGGTTCGGCATTCCCAAGGACCGGATGTACATCACCATCTTCAACGGCGAAGGCGGCATGCAGCGCGACGCCGAAGCCTACGATCACTGGATCGCCCAGGGCGTCCCGGCCGACCGCATCTTCGAGATGGGGATGAAGGACAACTTCTGGTCGATGGGCGACACCGGCCCGTGCGGCCCCTGCTCGGAGTTGCACTACGACATGGGCCCAATTGCGAGCGACGGGCATCGGCCGGAATGCGCCGCCGGGGAATGCAGGTTCCCGTGCGAGTGCGGACGCTACGTCGAGATCTGGAACCTGGTGTTCATGCAGTTCGACCGCGACGCGGCCGGCACCCTGAATCCGCTGCCGAAGCCCTCGATCGACACCGGCGCGGGTCTCGAACGCGTTACGTCCGTGCTCCAGGGCGTCATCTCCAATTACGAGACGGACCTGTTCATCCCGCTCATCGAGCGCGCGGCTGAGTTGACGGGCGTCTCGGCGGCGAAGGAATCCGCCAGGGAAGCGAAGGCCACGAGCGCGGCATCCTTGCGTGTGATCGCCGACCACTCGCGTGCGGCCACGTTCCTGATTTCCGACGGAGTCATGCCCGCCAACGAAGGCCGCGGGTATGTGCTGCGCAAGATCATCCGCCGCGCGATCCGCCACGGACGCCTGCTCGGACAGAACAAACCCTTCCTGCACGAGATGGTGTTCGCCGTTCGCGACGAGATGCAGGAAGCCTATCCGGAGCTGAAGGACTCTGCCGACCGCGTTTCGAAGGTGATCCAGACCGAGGAGACCCGCTTCGCGCACACGCTCGACATCGGACTCAAGCGGCTGGAAGACGATCTCGCGCCGCTCGTTTCGGCCAAGCAGCAGAACGAAGCTGCGCGTGCAACCTACAGCGGCGAGAAGGCTTTTAAGCTCTACGACACCTTCGGCCTGCCGCTCGACTTCATGGTGGACGCCGCCCGTGACCAGGGAATCCTCTTCGACCATGCCGGGTTCGAGCGCGCCATGGAAGAGCAACGCGCCACGGCCCGCGCCAGCTGGAAGGGTGGAGCGAAGCAAACCGCCTCACCCGTCTTCAGCAGGTTGCCGCAGACGGTTTTTGAGGGCTACCGGCAAACGCAGTCGTCGGACTGCGAAGTGTTGGCCATCATCGTTGACGGCCAGGGCGTGCAGGAGTTGAAGCCCGGCGAGAAGGGCGAGATCGTTCTTGACCACACCCCTTTCTATGCCGAAAGCGGCGGCCAGGTCGGCGACAAGGGCTGGTTCTACTCATCGGACCAAACCACGCTTGTCGGCGAAGTCTCGGGTGTCCACTCTCCGATCCAGGGAGTGCGCGCGCACGTCACCACCGCTCGGCAGACGATTGTCGTCGGCGACAAGATTAATGCCGTCGTCGATAGCGACCTGCGCGAGCAGACCATGCGCCACCACACGGGCACGCACCTGCTCCATGCCGCGCTGCGCTCGACGCTGGGAACGCACGTCAAGCAGGCGGGTTCGCTCGTCTCGCCGGGCTATCTGCGCTTCGACTTCTCGCACTTCGCCGGCGTCAGCGATGAAGACCTCCAGGACATCGAGGACATCGTCAACCGCGAAGTGTTGCGCAACGAAAAAGTAGAGGTCATCGAAGACGTTCCGATCGATGTCGCCGTCAACGAGTACAAGGCGATGGCGCTGTTCGGCGAGAAGTACGGCGAGAAGGTGCGGGTCATCAGGATCGGCGACTTCTCCACCGAACTCTGCGGCGGCACGCACACGAAGGCCACCGGCGAGATCGGACTCATCAAGGTCCTGAAGGAAGGCTCGGTGTCGAGCGGCGTGCGCCGTCTGGAAGCCGTAGCCGGTGAAGCATCGCTGCGTCACTTCCGCAAAGACCATCAACTCGAGAACGTCGTCTCGACCCTCGTGGGGCGCAGCGATCAGAGCCCGGCAGAAGCCCTGCGGGCAGAGATCGAGCGCCGCGACGAAGAGGTCAAGCGCCTGCGCCGCGAACTCGAGCAGGTGCGCATGAAGTCGGCCGCCTCCGCCGTGTCTTCGGCCGATAACAGCGTGAAGCTCGTCAAGGGCGTGAAGGTGCTGGCGCACAGGGCCGACAACCTCGAGCGTCCGCAGTTGCGAACGCTGGTGGACAACTTCCGCACCAAGATCGGCTCGGGAGTAGTCGTGATCGGCTCGGTCGCCGATGGCAAAGTCGCTCTGATCGTAGGCGTGACGAAAGACCTCACCGATAGGGTTCCGGCCGGCAAGGTCATCGCGCAGGTGGCGAAGGCCGTAGGCGGCTCTGGAGGCGGGCGTCCGGATATGGCCGAAGCCGGAGGCAAGAACCCCGAAGCGTTGGACGAAGCCCTCAGCGGCGCCTACGGCGTAGTGGACTCGCTGATCGGATAAGAAGTCGTTACCACGGATCGCCACGGATGAGCACGGATCTGATCAGATCATTGCAATCCGTGGCTTCGTATTTTGGCGCCCTCGCAGCCCTCCGAAGTTCATGGACGATGGTGTACTCGGGTGGGCCTGGTAAGCGTTTTCTCCCGCTGAGTTCCTGTTTTTCTCCCCTTCACTACCGTGGTTCCCTGTGCGGCAATGATTGAACCTCCGTTTTTGCCGACTTATAATCGAGGGACTCTGGAACGGTTCTCCTTGGTTTGCGGCGCCGCCACCGTCCAGGTGGGCTGGCGCGGCCGGTAGGCACGAGCACTCGCCCACCTCTGCCCCTGGCAGGGATGGGCCCGAAGGGACGTATGTACCTGTTGCCGCTCAACTTACGCCATATCGCCCGACGCGCATTCCAACGGAGCGCTCCCGTTCTACTCTTGTCTTCCGCCGTACTTCTGGCTTCCCAACCAGCGCATGCACAAATCCGTGCCGTCGAGAGAGAGGGCCGCATTGTGTACGTGAACGACGACGACGATGCTCCGGTCACACCATCGAAACCCTCACGCCGCGCCGTCCACGCATCCTCGACGAGCAAGCTTGCTTACTGGAGCGTGACCGAGAAGCGCTGGAAGCCCGTGAACCCGCCGTCTCCGAACGCGATGCGTGCCGCTCGCAAGGCC
>DASPLH010000173.1:0-57371 GCA_035627675.1 Clostridia bacterium | reverse complement strand
CCAATCGGAAAATCGGAAAAAGGCTAATCGGAGAAACCGAGAGTCTTTGGCCGGGTGCCCTACCCTTCTCGCGTAGCGAGAGGGTGGGGATGTTCGGTGCTGCCGCTCGTTGCTGTCAGTGACGGGCCAGCACGTTCTCTCCGCCGCGCCGTCCACTCCGACTCAATCTCTACGATTCCTCGACCCCTGCCGCATCGTGTCGGAAGCTGCTCCACTCCCAATCTTCCGGCTTCGCGCAGAATTCTCGATGCACCGGGTTTCGGTGCATGTATCGCAGCTTCTCAATGCGCTTTTTCTCGCAGTAGAGGGTGAGGCGCGACACAACAGAAAGAGCTTCCACTGCCCCACCCTCTCGCTTCGCGAGTAGGGTAGGGCACCCATGTTGCTGCGACGAAGCCCGCCTACACGGCGGGCTTCTGGTTCTGAACTGAGGTTGGGTTGCTGCTTAGGCCGCCCAGCGATCGCGGTCGCGGGATGTCACAGCGCTGGCAGTTCTTCGGCCCACAATCATGCGGTAAATGGCCAGCAGCAGGATGGCTCCGGCGATGGCAAGCGCGAAGCTGCCAAGGCTCCAGTCATTCGCTCCGGTGCTGCCCCACAGCATGCTGCCGATCCAGCCGCCGATCACGGCGCCGGCGATGCCCAACACCATCGTTATAATCCAGCCGCCGGGATCGCGCCCCGGCATCAGCAACTTCGCGATCGCACCCGCGATCAGGCCGAAGATGATCCATCCTAGAATCGCACCCATTGTTGTTCCCTCCGGGACCTCGCTTTCGAGGTGTTAAGAGGTTGGAGCGGAGTCCACCGGAATAGGGATGGCCGGAATCGCGAGCTGCCGAGGAAATCGCGCACTCGTGCAACCCGGCGCTCCGGCGCAGGTGACTATCGGCTGGTCAGGACGGTGTCGTGCGGATCTACAACGAGCCGGTTCGTACCGGGAGGAACGTTGATCTGCAACTTGGTCTCGCGACCATCGGCGAAGACACGGGCGGCGAGCACGAGCGACTTATCCGCGGCTTCGGCGTAAACCGGCACGGAGGTGACGAGATCGGCCGGACAGTTCTCCTGCAACAGGGTGAAGCTCGCCACCTGCCGCCCGCCCCGCGCCGAAGTATTCACGTCACGGATGGTGATTCGTGGGATGGCGGTGCTGTTCACCCAACCGTCGAAGAACCACGCGAGCGAACGGCGTCCCTCGTACCCGGCGGCCTGCGGCATCTGCTGCTCAAAGGCGCGCTGCACATCGCGAAGCGTGATTTCTCTGCGCGCGAAGTTGTCGCGCAGGCTGCGGAGGGCGGCAAGAAACCGGCGGTCGGCATCGGCAACCCCCTTCTGTGTCTGGGGCTCTGCATCGCGGAAAATGGAGCGCAGCATGTGGAGCATCCAGGTGCCGCGTCCGTAGCTGACGACGATGTAGCCATCGGGAAAGGCGGATGAGGACAGGCGGTGCCCGAGCGTGACCGGTCCCGCTTCGGCGTAGCGCCGGCCGGCAGCGTTGGGACGCAGCAACTGCTGGCGATACTCCTCAAGAACGAGTTTCACGCTCTCCGGATTCTTTTCCTCCAGCAGCATCAGCGCGCAGTAGTTCGCGAGCGCCTCCATGATCCACTGGTCCCGGTACGAACGCCAGCCGACGAGGTCTCCCCACCACTGGTGAGCAGCTTCGTGCGCGTGCATCAACTCGCCGTAGAGCAAACGCTGGAACGGCGACATCTTCAGGCGGGTCTTTTCCTCCTCCGAGAGAAAGGCCGCGCTCGACATGAAGATCAACGTCGGCCATCCCTGGCTCAACGTGTCGGGAAACTGCGTGACGGAGAGGTTGGAGTACGGGTAGGGGCCGAACCAGGCGCTGAATCGCTCGACCGCCCGCGCCGTGCTGGTGGCGACGTTGCCTCCGCCCTGCGATGGATCAAGCTTGTCGGGCGGCATCACGATCAGCACGTCGGTGTCTCGCGCGGGTCCGAGCACGCCGGGCACCCGTTGCACCGGCTGTGGACGGTTCAGAGCCTGCTCGACGGTTCCGGTGGCGAACGCCTCCACGGCCACCGTGCCCGCCCTGGCAGAGGTCCGCACGAACTGGCCGAGGTTGAATCCTGCCAGCGGGATCAGGCCGTCGGATCGCCACACCCCCACCAGTTCGTCGCCCACCTTGTCGAGCGTGACGCGGTGTCCGGTGGCGACCAGCGTCCACGTGGAAGGCCAGCGGAAGCGCAGGTCGAACTGCGACATCGCGTATCCGCGGTTCGGATACCAGGTACCACGCGATCCGACGTAGAGAAGTCCGGTGCCCGCCTGCTCCATGACGCGGCCGGAGTAGATGAATCGCAGGTTCAGCGTATCGCCGGGCGAGAGCGTCTTGGGGAAGACGACGGTCAGCAGGTCGTTCCCGCGCTTCTCAAGCTCGGAGCCGCTCATTGCCTCGTTCTGGATGTAGACAAGCGGGGCGCCCTGCATCGTCACGGATCGCACTTGCAGGTATCGCGAGAGTTCGAAGAACAGGACGCGCTGCCCGCCGGTTTTCACCGACATCTGCAAATCTGCGGTTGCCTCGATCGTCTCCGGCGGGAGCAGGCGCGCGTCAACACGCACGTTGGTGATGCCAACCGATGTCGGGGAACGCCAGGGCTCGACGACGCGGTTGCGACGCTGCTCTTCGCTCATCGAACGCACCTGGCGTCCGGAGAACGACATCCACAGGTCGTACCATGGCTCCGGGCGCGTGGTGTTGAGCCCTCCCACGAGTATCTGCTCGAAGGCGAGCGAATCGTACAAGACGTCGAAGTTTCCGAGCCGTGTCGCCAGGCGCGCGTGCAGGAAGCGGTCGGGAGCACCCAGCTGCGCGGGGTCAGAGGTCATGCTGGCCAGCAGGCGGAGCGCATCCATCGTCGCCAGGGAGCGCGCCAGTTGATCGTTCTCGGCGGCGAACTGGGCCGCCTCCTCGGTCACGCTCAAGCCGGATGACATCTGCCGGGCCGTATCGTCGTTGAAGCGGAAGTATGCCGCGTCGAAGCGTTCAGACAGCACGCCAAGGTCGGTAAACAACCCGAGCGATTGGCGCTCGACAGCGTCAGGCGGCCGCAGCAGCATCTCGCCATCGCCTCGAAAGAACGCACCAGTGATGCGTCCGTTGACGGCCGTAGTAAACGAGATCGTGCCGTCGTTGAGGTAGATGTGCAGGTCTTCGCGATCGATGACAACTTCGCGGATGTGGTAGGTGCGAGCAGGGTCGAGCCCCACGCCGCGCAGTTCGCGATACAAGGTAACCAACGGCGACGGCGGCGGAAGATCGGGAAGCCTTGTCTCGGGAGCATGCAGCGGCGGAGCCTGCGCGGGAGGCTGCTGCGAGGGCTGGGTCTGCGCCTCCGCCAGCGAGCAGCACAGGAACACGACCGCGCCCATACGACGGATACGCCCCAGTCCGACTCGGATCCGCAATCGTCCTCCCATGCGAGCAGGTGCTGTATTGGACACCGCCGCCGCCCCGGAGTTACCAGGAAATCGAGGTTGATCCGGGCCGGGATAAGAAAGTGAATTCTACCGCGACGACTATCCTGCCCGGATCGATTGTGGTACTTTGCGCTGCGTGAGGCTGCTGCACCCGTTCAAGACCCGCTCTGCAAAGCCTGTAGCCCTCCGCGTTCCGGCTCCGGCGAAGTTCCCCGCGCGCGAAGACGTAGAGTTTGCGGCGTCTTACCGCCAGGCGCGCCTGGGTGGCGACTTCTTCGACGTCGCGACAGCTCCGAACGGACGCATCGTATTCGCTCTGCTGGATATAGCCGGCAAGCGCGCAGAGGCCCTGGACATCGCCGCGCGCGTGCAGGACACGATGCACGCCTCCACACGACAACTCTTCTCCGACGACGTCATCAACGAAGCGGAAGCAGTCACCGAACTCTGCCACCGGCTGAACGTCGCGCTGATCGAAGCCGCCGGCGGCCCTCGCTGTTCTGCTGCATTCATCGCGTCCTATTCCCCCGCGTTCGGAACGCTGGCCTACGTGAATGCGGGACACATGCCGGGGTTCATCGTGGACAGCCGCGAGACCCTGCTGCTGCCCGCCAGCGGAGTTCCACTCGGACTGTTCACGCACGCGCTGCACGACGCGCAGGTCGGGGCGATCGGCGAGGGCGAGGCATTCATCATCGCGACACGAGGCGTGGCCGAGCGGCTCTCCGTCAGCGGTGGCTTCGATGTGGAAGGGATCGGCGCGGCGATCCTCGCGGCGGACCGCACGTCCGCCAAAGCTCTTTGTGAGCACGTGCTGCGAGCGGCGGAAGCGCAGGCGCCCACGGACGCAAACGACCTCACGGTCATGGCCCTGGTGCGCAAGGTGCGTGCCGGACGCGCGGCGTCGGCGTAGGCGAGCCCTCAGCCCTCAGCACTCAGCACTCAGAGGCCGCCAGACTTACTCGACCGACACTTACTCGAAAAAGTTGAGCCCGGCGCTCGCGTGCCGGGCTCAACAGCGGTTCAGTTCCGATTCGTTCTCGAGGCAGTGCCGAAGCGAGAGACCGATTCAGTACCTCGGACCGTAGGGTCCGGCGATTTGCTCGGCTGTCACGAAGACCGGACGGATGTCGGTCGGGCCGTTCTTGGCTCTGTCCAGTGCCTTCTGGAGCGGCGGCCGGATCACGGCCAGCTCATCGAGCATCTTCTTCGCGCCGTTGTAATCGCCTGTGGCTTCGAGCATCAGGAGGTCGTGCGCAAGGTCGCGCACGGCTCCCTTGATTTTGCCGAAGTCCACGGCGAACGTTCCGTCCTGACGCGCGGTCACGGCTCCCTTGTCCATGAGGTAGTTCACCTGCACGGCCATGCCACGTCCGTGCGCCTCGTGTATCCCGAAACCGAGCGTGCGGAAGCTGGAGGCGAGGAACGTGGTGTAGAGTTGCCTCTCGGCTTCGACGCCGGCAGGCACGACCTGCTCGAGCCCGAGTTCGCCGCGATGGTCCATCATGTACTGCAATGCGTACAGGCCGAGCACATCGGCTTTCGCCTCTTCGATCCCGCCGTAGAGTTCCTTCAACTGCTCGCGCGGGGTGGTAGCCGCGCCATTCACCTTGATCCGGTGCGGGCCGATGCCGTGGGACAGCTCGTGCGCGAGGATGTGGGTGAAGAACGAGTCGAAGCTTAGGTCGCCCTGCTCCTCGGGAGCGAGTACGACCTTGGCGATCGGCACCAGCACCTTCTGGAACTTCGCTTCCTGCACGTTGCGCAGCATCACTCGCTTAGTTCCGCGCTCGGTGGTCACGCGCTCGTCGTTGGGCAGGTTGTAGGCAGCGGTCTGGACGCCATGATTGCCATCCCCGGCGGCGAAGACCTCGTTGACGACGCGGATGGGGGCTGAGGCTCCCAGCTTCGGGTTGCGGTACTGCTCGTCAATCGGAAGATTGTTCTCGATCTGCTGCAAGACCTTGGAGAACGCCGCGACCTTGTTGGTCTCCTTGTCGTCGCGGATGTTGATGTAAGCCTCGTACGAAGCCTTGTAGCCGAAGATCTCGTCGTTATAGGTCTCGTAGGGACCGATGGTCACGTCGATGGGGGCATCGAGGTCCATCCACGCCACGTCGCTCTCGTAATAGTTGTTGGTGGCGTAGGCCTCGGCGCGCTTGTTGAGGAAGTTCTTGAGCGTCGCGTTGTCGGTGAGCGCGGCGGCTTCGCGCAGCAACCCTGCTCCACGGCTCAGCTTCGCCTTGTATGCCTGGCTGAATGGCTGCTGGGTCAGCTTCTTGTCGGCTCCGCGGCGGATGACCGAGAAGAATCCGGTTGCGAGTTGCCGCTGGTCCTCGGGAAGCGTTTTGACCCAGCCCTCGAACTCCTCTTTCGTCATGTCCTCGGGATAGAAGTTGGAGCCCTTCAGCTTCTCGGGAGGAACTCCGGGTATGAATGCCTTGTGTTCATCCAGGGACGACCATGGCGACTTGTTCACCCAGAAGTACTGGAGGCGGGCGCGGCCGAGGGGTGTCGTGTCCTTCTGGAGCTTGGCGAACAGCGCGTGATTGCCGGTCCAGTACTGCTCGAGGAAGATGTCGTCGATCACGCGGGCGGCCTCTATCAACTTGACGAGTGCTTTACGATCTCCGTCCGAGAGATGGCTGATATCGACCTTGAGTTCCGTGGGCGCAAAGCGCGCCATCATCCGGTGGATCTCCTTCGCTCCCGGAGCGTTCTTCTCCATCGTGGCCTTTTCCTGTGCGGGTTTGGATTGTTTGGCCGCCTGCGCGAGAGCGCCGGTGGTCAGTGCGGCACAGCAGAGCAGGACAACGGCTACCTTCTTCATGAATCCTCCAGCTTTGAAACCGGTCATTTTAGACCACGGACGATTCCGTGTTCTCAGCCACGGACCTACGCGGATCGACACGGATCATGCGATTCCGGCATGTTCGGTTCTGGTTTATCCGTTCGGTCCTTATGCGTCCGTGGCCAGACGCCTTCCGTCTTTTCGCCCGCAGCGCAACCCGGCTGCTGGCTGTGGTGTTTGACGGAGATGTAGAATGGACGCTAGCACCAGCCCATGTATGTGTTTGCTGTCATGCCGTTTTCGAGCCTGGCAGCCCCAAGGTTCCGATGAATAACTCTCTGCGCCTTTTGTTGGCCACCGTAGTGCTGGCGACCTCCGCCCTGGCACAGACCAACGACACCGTCGTTGAAGAAATCGTGGCTCGCGTCAACAACTCGATCATCACGCGCGCCGACCTGCGCCGCAGCCATGAACAGATGGTGCAGGAAGTCCGGCAGCAGAGTCCGCAGAAGGCCGACGAGGTCATCGCCGAACGCGAGAAGACACTGCTGCGCGATCTGATCGACCAGCAGCTCCTCGTGCAGCGTGGCCAGGATCTCGGCATCAACGCCGACACGGACCTGGTAAAGAGACTCGATGATCTCCGCAAGGAACTGGGCGCCGCCTCGTTGGAAGACCTCGAAAAGATGGCCGAGCAGCAGGGTGTCTCGTTCGAGGACTTCAAACAGAACATGAAGAACAACATCATCACCCAGAGGGTGATTGGGCAGGAGGTCGGCGGGCGTCTCCAGATCACGAAGCAGGAGATCGAGAAGTATTACGAAGAGCACAAGGCCGACTTCGACCTCCCCGAGCGCGTTCGTCTGAGCGAAATCCTGATCGCCGCAGTGCCGCCGCAGCCCAGGAGCGCGGACGATAAGCAGCCCCCGGCACAGCCCGACCCGACGCCCGAGCAACTTGCAGCCGCCGAAGCCAAGGCAAACGAAGCGCTCGCACAACTAAAGGCGGGCAAGCCCTTCGCGGAGATCGCGCGAAAGTATTCGAACGGCCCAACGGCCGAGCAGGGCGGCGATCTTGGATTCTTCAAGCGCGGCATGCTGGCCAAGGAACTGGAAGACAAGACTTTCGCGCTGAAGCCGAAGGAGTTCACGGAGGTCATCCGCACGAAGCAGGGATTCGTGATCCTCGAGGCGACCGAGCACACGGAGGCGGGACTCCAGCCGCTACAGAAAGTGACGCCCTACATCCAGGAGCAGATCTACTTCCAGAAGATGCAGCCGGCCATGCGCGCCTTCCTCCAGAAGCTCCGGGAAGAAGCCTTCATCGACGTGAAGCAGGGCTACGTTGACGCCGGGGCGACACCGGGCCAGTCGAAGCCGGTCTTCACGGCAGCGAACGAAGAGCCCAAGGAAGAACAGAAGAAGAAGCGGAAACGCTTCCTATTGTTCTAAAAATTTGTTCTAAAAATCGTAATTTTGGTAAAGGCCACGGCGGATCGCCGTGGCCTCTTGTTTTGCTGGAACGTCAATCTGACCCGCGGTGGGCCGCTTTGGTTCCCGGCCAGAGGTCTAGGCCTCGCTGCGCTCGGACTGGAACGACTTCGATGGCCATACCCAGGGCTTTCGCGCTTTGCGCGACGCCCTGGGCTAACAACAAACGCGACCTCGCCTTCGGCTCGGGCGATAGCTACTCAACTGCGCGCCGCGCCGGCGTGACTCCGCGACTCCGCGACTCTCCTTACGGCTTGAGTTTGTCCCACGCGCTCAGGAGCAGGTCGGGAACCTTGCGGTTGAACTCTGGACTGCCGTCCGGATCGCCCTCGATCTCCAGCAGCACGGGCGGCACCTGCGGGGCCGAGCGCAGTAACTCCATCGCTTTCGTCCACTCGATACTGCCCACGCCGGGCCAGAGGTGAGCATCACGGTCTTTCTTGTTGTCGTGGGTGTGCGTCGAGCGGATGTAGGTCTTGAGCAGCTCAAAGCTCGGCTCCACGCCGTCGCCGATGTGGGCGTGACCGAAGTCAAAGCAGACTCCGACGTCATCGAAGTGGCTGGTACGCAGCAGTTCCACGAGACGCTCGGGGGTCGAGAGATCGTTGGGAATGTTCTCGAGCAGCACCCGTACGCCCAGCGGCTTCGCGAAGGCCCGCAGGTGCTCGATGGAACTGAGGGCGGCGTCGAACTTGAACATGTCGAACGACTCGCCGCTGGTACCGATGTGCTGGATCAGAAACCGGAAGGGCGCGTGTTCGGCAACTTCGATGGCGCGCTTGATCTCGTCCATGGCATCGACGCGCGCCTTGCGGTCGCGGCTTGCGATGTTCAGGGCCGGCGCTCCGCCGCGGCCCCAGTCGTAGTCGGAGTGCATCGGCGAGTGCATGGAGTGGAACTCGACACCCGGCGTGCCGCGGAACCACGAACCGATTTCGCGCACGTGCTGCGGGTTCGTGTAGTCGAAGTGGCCGCGTGCGGCGAAGATCTCGACAGCCTGCGCGCCACCGCGCACGAATCCGTCCAGCAATCCGGGGTGCAGACGTTCGCGTATATGCACATAGGTGGAAACTGCCTTCAGCATCGTCTTGCGTCTCCGTTCCAACTCTGCTCCAACTCTGTTCCGGAGCAATCCAACTTTGATGTACTTCTCCACCAGCCGGGCGCGGGTGCCCGGTCCCTGCCTTCCGCAGTTTCGGTCTAGAAGCCTACCGCACGGCCATTGTTCCTCGCGTCAGATGCGCCGAGGCGCTCGCCGGTCTTCCCGTCGATGGCTATGCACTCGGCATCTCCCCACGAGGATCTGCGGTCGAGTTTGTGTCCCATGCGCTCGAGCAGGCGAGCCGTGTCGGGCGACGTCTGCCACTCCTCGATCCTGAGCGTGTCGGGCATCCACTGGTGGTGGAACCGTGGAGCGTTGACGGCCCTCTGGATGTCGGCGCCGAAATCCACGACATGGATCAGCACGTTGAGCACGGTGGTGATAATCGTGGGGCCTCCCGGCGAGCCCAGCACCAGCATGAGGCGTCCGTCGCGGGTCACGATGGTCGGAGTCATTGCCGAGAGCGGACGCTTGCCGGGCGCGATCGCATTCGCCGGCCCCTCGATCAGCCCGTACATGTTGGGCGTGCCGGGCTTGGAGACGAAGTCGTCCATCTCGTTGTTCATCAGGAAGCCGAGCCCCGGCACCGTAACCCGCGCCCCGAACGAGTCGTTGAGCGTTGTCGTAACGGCGACGGCGTTCCCTTCGGGATCGACGACGGAATAGTGTGTCGTATTCTCCGGTTCGGGGCCAACATACGCGTGGCGAACTTCCGCCAGACGATCGAGGTTGCCGAACGCCGGGCGTTGCAGGCTGCGGCTCTCGCTGGCCCTGTCAGGATTGATCGACTCGCGCCAGGCGGCGGCGTACTTCTTGTCCGTCAGCTGCGCCACGGGGATTTGCGCGAAGTCGGGATCGCCGAGGAACTCAGCACGATCGAAAAACGCCCGGCGATAAGCTTCCGCGACCAAGTGCATCGTCTGCGCTGAGCGTGCGCCGAGCCCACGCAGGTCGTAGCCTTCGAGGATATTGAGGGCCTCGACGAGCGCCGTGCCGCCCGACGACGGCGGAGGCGCGCTGATGACTTCGTGTCCACGGTACGTGCCGCGAATCGGCGCGCGCTCCACAACCGTGTAAGACGCTAGGTCCTCGGCCGTGATCAGCCCGCCCCCGCTCTGGACGGCCGCCGCGATCTCCCGAGCCATGGCCCCGCGATAGAACTCGTCGGGGTTTTGCGCAATGCGCTCCAGCGTGCGGGCAAGCTCGGGCTGGCGAAAGACTTCACCGGGTTCGTAAAACCGTCCGTCACGCTGGAAGATGCGCCGCGATTCGGGGAAGCGCGCAAGCTCCTCATCCCGCAGCAAGTGCGCCTCTTCGTAGGTGAGCACCACGCCGTCACGCGCGAGTCGAAGGGCGGCCCGCATGACGCGAGCCAGCGGAAGACGGCCCCACTTCTTCTGCGCGTAAACCAGGCCGGCCACCGATCCGGGGACTGCGGCGGCCTTGTATCCCAACAGGCTTGCGTCGGGAATGACGTTGCCCTGCGCGTCGAGGTACATGTTGGCCGAAGCCCCCGACGGGGCTTTCTCACGAAAATCGAGGAAGAAGACTTCGCCGTTGGCTTTGCGGAGCAACAGGAACCCGCCGCCGCCGAGGTTCCCTGCCGCAGGATGCACGACCGCCAACGCGAAACCGATGGCCACTGCCGCGTCCACGGCATTTCCACCCTGGCGCATGATGTCCGCTCCGGCCTTCGACGCCTCCTCGTGGACGCTAGCCACCATGGCCTTCGGCGCGTGTACGGGAGCGAAGCCGGCGGCGAGGGACGAAACCGTGAGAGTGATGCAGAGGAGGACGAGAACCGCTGCTTTGGAAGTTCGCATGGCCGGTCTTGAACGGGAGTCTTAAGTGCAGGAGGCTATTGCATGGGATGGCGCGAGTCAAACATCACGGACAGGAACGCTCCACGCGAGACCTTCCGCGCCAAGTCCACCGGTCACTCGCCATCTTTTTCCCTGGGTGACTAAGGCGTAATACGCACGTAACCCGGTCTGGCCCGGTGCTATTCTGGATGCGCTCTCTCCGCGAAGCACGCCCATGAATGCCGTCGGCACATCCACAGCTCTCGATGCCACGGCGCCGGCACTTGCTCCGGAGCCGCGACGGCCGTCGCGAGCTGTCAGGCAACTCATCTTTGCGCTGGCCATCGTAGCCTCCGCGCTGATCGGCGGACTCGCCGGTTTCCTCATCGTCTACTCCACCGATCTGCCGCAGGTGACGCAACTCGAGACCTATCGCCCGAGTTCGGTGACTGAGGTCTACGATGCCAAGGGAAACATCGTCGGCTCGTTTGCACTCCAGAGGCGCATCATCGCCAAGTACGAGGACTTCCCCAAGGTCCTGCGCGACGCCGTCATTGCCGTCGAGGACAAGGATTTCGAGCGCCACTGGGGTATCGACTTCTCACGCATCGTCGGCGCCGCTTACCGCGACATCATGTCCGGCTCGCGCGCGCAGGGTGCTTCGACGGTGACGATGCAACTGTCGCGCAACCTGTTCCTCACGCCGGACAGGAACTTCAGCCGCAAGATCCAGGAGATCATGCTCGCCATCCAGATTGAGCGGCGGTTCACCAAGCCGCAGATCTTCACGATGTACGCGAACCAGATCTTCCTCGGACACGGCATCTACGGATTCGAAGCCGGTTCTCAGTACTACTTCGGCAAGCCCGCCAAAGACCTGACGATCGAGGAAGCGGCCCTGCTGGCCGGACTTCCGAAGGCTCCGAACGCCTACTCGCCGATCAACAGTCCCGAGAAGTCCCTGCGCCGCCGCAACCTGATCATTAACGCGATGCTCGAGGACGGGAAGATCACCGCCGAGCAGGCGACACGCGCGAAGAACACGCCGATCCGGTTGCACGCCACGGCCGACCCGAACTCTGTCGCGCCGTACTTCGTCGAGGAGGTCCGCCGGTACCTGGAGAAGAAGTACGGCAGCGAGCAGGTGCATGAGGGCGCGCTGCGGGTGTACACCACGCTCGACCTCGACCTGCAACGGGCGGCGAACAAGGCCGTGCTCGACGGATTGGCAGCCTACGAACAGCGGCACGGATGGAAGTCGAACCTGCATAACATCATCGCCGAGGGAAGCGACATCGCTTCGTACCAGCACCCCGACTGGACACAGCCGGTCGAGGTAGGCAGCTACGTACGTTCGCTGGTGACGAGCGTGGCCCCGGGCGCCGCGACCGTGAAGCTGGGACGCTACACAGGCACGATTACAGCGGCCGATATGGCCTGGACACAGCACAAGTCTCCGGACGAGATCCTGAGTGCCGGCGACATCGCGTACGTTCGCGTGACCGCCGTGATCGGCGAGGGACGCGTGCAGGTCGCGCTCGAGCAGGACTCCGGCGTGCAAGGCGCGTTGATCGCAATCGACAACGCCACCGGCGAGATACGGGCGATGGTCGGCGGGCGCGATTTCGACCAGTCGAAGTTCAACCGCGCCACGCAGGCGCTGCGCCAGACTGGCTCGTCGTTCAAGCCCTACGTGTACACGGCTGCCATCGACCAGGGCATCTCTCCGGACGAATTGGTGCTCGACGCCCCCACCACGTTCACGACCGCCTCGGGCCCGTACACCCCTCACAACTACGATGGCAAGTTCGAGGGCAACATCTCCGTGCGGCGCGCTCTCGCGCAGTCGCGTAACATCCCGGCGCTGAAGATCGCGCAACGCATAGGCATTCGCACGGTCATCGACTACGTGCGACGGTTCAAGGTCACGTCCGAGATCCCGGCGTACCTGCCGGTCGCGCTGGGCTCCGCCGAGGTGACGCTGCTGGAACAGACGGCGTCGTTCTCGGCCTTCCCCAACGACGGGGTGCGGGTCACGCCGCACTTCATCCGCAAGGTGACCGACTACGATGGGCGCGTTCTCGAGCAGAACTACCCCGACGTCAGCGATGTGGTGAGCGCCCGCACGGCCCGGGTCATGACCTCGCTGCTCCAGGACGTCGTGCTGCACGGCACGGCCTACCCGGCAACGAAACTCAAGCATCCGCTGGCAGGCAAGACGGGCACAACGAACGACTTCACTGACGCGTGGTTCATCGGCTTTTCTCCATCCATAACCTGCGGCGTGTGGGTCGGCTACGACGAGAAGAAGACGCTCGGCCCAAAAGAAACCGGCGCGATGGCTGCCCTGCCGATCTGGATGGAAGTGATGAAGGTCGCAATCGCTTCCAGGCCGGGCGAGAAGTTTCCCGAACTCACGCCCGAAGACCAGCAGCAGTGGAAGGCCGGAGTTCGCCCGCCCGTGGACACCGGCGACGGTGAGGCTCACTGATGCGACGCACGATTCGATGGCTGTTGCGGGCGCTCGTGATCGTGATCGTGGGGCTCGCGTCGATGTTGACCGCGATGCGATTCGCCATCCACGGACGCGAGGTCACGATTCCGAAGCTCGTCGGCATGAGTCCCACGGAGGCCGAGCGCATTACGAGCGAAAGCGGACTGGTGCTCGCGCGCGACGAACGGTACTACTCCAGCGACGTGCCGGCGGGGAAGATCATGTCGCAGTCGCCCGCGCCCGGGACCCGTGTTCGCAGCGGCTGGCGCGTGCGAGTGGCGGAGAGCCTCGGCGCTCAGAGCGTGACCATTCCCAACGTCGTCGGACAAAGCGAGCGGGCAGCGCACCTCAACGTCGCGCGCCGCGGGCTTGAGATCGGCAACGTCGCCACCGTGAGCCTGCCCGAGTTGCCGGGCGACCAGGTGATCGCGCAAAGCCCTCCGGCAGACGCACGCAACGTCATGTCGCCGAAGCTGAACCTGCTGCTCAACGTGGCGGCTCCGGCTGTGCCGGCGTTCGTCATGCCTGACTTCGTCGGCAGCAAACTGGCCGAGGCCACAGTGGCCGTGGCTGACGCGGGACTGAAGGTAGGCAAGGTCACGACCGTGGCCGATCCGCAGGTCGGTCCCGCAGGCGAGAACAAGGCTGGCGAGAACAAGCCAACCTCCGGGTCAGAGACGATTGTTGTCCGGCAGTCAATCGGGCCGGGACACAAGGTCAGCGCCGGGATGAGTGTGGATTTCGAAGTAGTGCGGCGCTAGGATCTCCCGCCGTTCACCCACGTCTGTCGGCGGGTGCCCCACGTCCGCCCTCCTTTGGCGAACGTGGGATTCACCACGCGTGCGTTTTGCGGCAGCCGAAGACGGGCCTAGGCGCTTTTCTCGATGATCGCCGCGAAAAATCCTTCGCATGGATGCAGTCCGGGCAGGGTCCGCAGGAAGGGACCGCGCAGGATTCCCGCGGGGTCGCGCCACGTCACGTCGCCCGAGGCGATGAGCTTGCGCAGCTCTCCGGCACAATCGACGATTGTCAATCCCGGAGTCCGCTGCAACGCCAGCTCGATGACCTCTTCGTTTTCTTCCGGTTCCAGCGAGCAGGTGGAATACACGGCGCGGCCACCGGGCGCAACGTGCCGGAGCGCGGCTTCGAGGATTCCCAACTGGCGTTCGTGGAGGTCGCGAAGATCGTCATCGCGCAGCTTCCACTTGATCTCCGGGTTGCGCGCCAGCGTGCCGGTACCCGAACAGGGAACATCGGCGAGCACGCGGTCGAACTCCGCGCCGTAGGGTAGGGACGTTGCACTGGAGGTCACGACCGTCACGTTCGCGCTGCGCACGCGCTGCTGCAACAGCCGTGCCCGGTGCGGATGAATCTCGGCGGCGACGATCTGCGCTTCGGGATTGCGAACCGCGAGCGCAGCGGTCTTGCTTCCCGGCGCCGCACAGCAGTCGAGCAGGCGGCTTCCCTTGCCCACGAGCAATGCGACCAGCTGAGACGCTTCGTCCTGGATGGCAACCCTGCCTTCGCGGAACGCCGCGGTTTGCGTGACGTCGCCCTTGATGACGCGGCGTGCCGACGCAACGAGCTGCCCGTCCGAAACTTCGATCCCTTCGCCCTCAAGCTCCGGGAGCACTTCGACGGAATCAATGCGCAGGGTCGCTTGCGGCGGACACTGGTTGTCGGCACAGATCGCCGCAGTAGCGACCGGACCGTAGCGACGCATCCAGCGCTCGACCAGCCAGTGAGGATGCGCGTAGGCCTGCGCCAACTCCTTGGAGTTCGCATCCTGGCCCGGCGTATCCGGTGCGGCGGGCAGATCGGCAACCTTTCGCAACACGGCATTCGCGAACGGCGCCGCCGAACGCTTGCGCGCGCGCTTCACCAGTTCGACGCTCTCATTCACGGCCGCGCGCGAAGGAACGCGCTCGAGGAACTGCATCTGGTAGGCACCGAGGCGGAGCGCGATGCGAACCTCGGGATCCAGACGCGAAGCGGTCTTGCCCGAGGCCGCCTCGATCACGGCGTCCAGCTTGGGCTGCCAGCGCAGCGTGCCCATCACGAGTTCCATGCACAGACGCCGATCCACCGCCGAGAGGCTTTCGAGCCGCTCCGAGTGGAGCAACTCGGAGGCGTAGGCGTCCTGCTGCTCAACGCGGAGCAGGATGTCGAATGCGGTCGAACGTGCGGGAGATACGGCCATGATGAAGGCGCTGAGATCTAGCCGAGCCGCTCGCCAGGCTTGGGCTGATATCCGTTGATGAACTCGCGGGCACTCATGCGGCGCTTGCCTTCCGGTTGCAGTTCGGCGATTTCGATTGCGCTCTGGTTGGCGCACCCGGCTATCAGACGATCGCATTCGACCGCGAGTTCACCCGGCTGCAGGATGGTTTCGCCGCTCGGCAGCGGACGGAGAGAGTGCAGCGTCAGTTGCTTGCCTCGAAAGCTGGTGAATGCGCCCGGCCAGGGCTGAAAACCACGCAGCCGAGAGGATACCTGCTCCGCGGCCCGCGAGAAATCGACGCGCCCGTCCTCCTTCTTCAGGATCGGCGCAAGCGTCGCTTGCGAATCGTCCTGCGGCTGGGGCCGGATGCTTCCGCGCTCCAGGCCGGCGAGGGTTTCTACCGTGAGTTCGGCGCCCATGGCGGCAAGCCTTGGGGCCAGCGTCACGCTCGTGTCTTCCGCCGCGATTTCCATCTCGCGCTGAAGCAGGATGTCGCCGGTGTCGAGTCCCTCGTTGAGCAACATGGTGGTGTTCCCGGTGACGCGCTCACCGCTGGCGATGGCCCATTGGATGGGCGCTGCGCCGCGATATCTCGGGAGCAGCGATGCATGCAGGTTGATGTTTCCGAAGCGCGGAAGATCGAGCATCCACCGCGGGATGATGCGCCCGTAGCCCACGACAACGATTGCGTCCGGGGCGAGGGACTCCAACTGCGCGCGGAACTCGGAGTTGTTCCTGATCTTTTCGGGTTGAACGACCGCGAGCCCGAGTTCCATCGCCTTCTGCTTCACGGGCGTGAGCGACAGCTCCATGCCGCGCCCTTTGGGCCGGTCGGGTTGCGTCACGACCAATGGCACATGGTGCCCGGCGCGCACCAGCGCATCGAGCGTCGGCACGGCGAACATGGGAGTTCCGCAGAAGACGATCTTCACGGATGTATTTTAGCGGGAGAGAGGAGTGCTGCGTTGCGCGTTTGCCGGTTAAACGACCGGCAGCACTGCCCAGCGGAAGCGCACACCGGCGTCTTCCAGCACGGACTTGGCATCCATCAGGAATGCCGTGGATGCTTCGTCGGGCTGGTGGCGCATCGTGACCTCTATGCGGACGAGACGGTTCTCCAGCTCGGGGTACTGCTCGGCCATCTCGCCGCTCTCGACGAAAGCGACGTAGCGGTTGATCTTGCGTTGCAGGTAGTTGCAGTGCTGGCCGCTGGCACTCCAGTCCATGCCATCGTCGATGGCAAGTACTACTTCCTCGGTAAGGCGGTCGATTGTTACTGAATCGATGCGGTCGATCTCTTCGAGCGCCATTCAGACTCCGTACAAACAGGCGTTGCCGAAAATCGAGTACTCAGCCCCACTCGCCCAGCTTTTGAAGCTTCCGGATCTTCCGCTTCATCAAGTCGCGTTTCAGCGCGCTGATGTGTGCGATGTACAGCTTGCCGTCGAGATGATCTGTCTCATGCTGGAAGGCACGGGCCAGGAGATCTTCGCCGGTCTTCTCGAACCAGTTGCCATGGATGTCCTGCGCGCGCACCGTCACGCGCTTCCCGCGCGAGACATTCTCGCGAAAATCGGGAATGGACAGGCATCCTTCGCCTCCGGCCTGCCGGCCTTCGATCTTAATGATCTGCGGGTTCGCCAGCACGAGCTTCGCTGACGGATCCTCTTTGAAAGTGATATCGATGACGGCAAGGCGGAGCGAGATGCCGATCTGTGGAGCCGCGAGTCCAACTCCTTGAGCCGCGTACATGGACTCGAACATGTCGTCCACGAGTTTTTGCAATTTGCCGTCGAATTCGGTCACCGGTTTCGCCGGAATCTCCAGCACCGGGTCGCCATATTTCACGATGGGATAGATCATCTTTGGTCGTTGGTACTCTTCGTCAGATCCGGGGAGATGCTGCAAGCTTCATCTTAGACCGGGCTCGCGAACGGCATGCCCGGAGCGGCCGCGCCTTCGCGGATACCCGCTCCAAACCACTAGTAGCTCCGCAACTGCTCGCGATAGCCTTCGAAGTTTCTTCTAAATTCATCCACGGAGTCGCCGCCGAATTTCTCGAGGGCAGCCGCTGCGATTGTAATCGCCACCATGGCTTCAGCCGCAACACCGGCGGCAGGAACGACACACACGTCGCTGCGCTCGTAGGCGGCCTTGACGGGCTCGCGCGTGGCGAAATCGACGGAAGCGAGCGGCCTGCGAAGCGTGGAGATCGGCTTGAGGTAACCGCGAACGATCACGTCGCTGCCGTTGGAGACGCCCCCTTCAATGCCTCCCGCGTGGTTCGAGGCGCGGGTGAAACCGGTAAACGTGTCGCTTGCGTCACGACGGTATCCGATCTCGTCGTGAACAGCAGAGCCGGCGGACTGAGCGGCCATCACGCCATCGCCGATCTCCACGGCCTTGACCGCTTGCAAGGACATCACGGCCGAAGCCAGCCGCGCATCCAGCCGGTCGGACCAATGCGCGTAGGTCCCCAATCCCGGCGGCACGTTGTGCGCGACCACCTCGAACACGCCGCCCACGGTGTCGCCGGTACGCAGCACGGCTTCCACCTCGGCCTTCATCTTCTGCTCGGTCTCATCTTCGGCGCAGTTGAGCACAATCTCGTCCCTGGCAGACAGCGCTGCGATCTCGTCCCAGGTTACGTTGCGCCGCAAGCTCGCTTGCCCCACCCGTCGGACGTGGCTGAGCACCTCAATCCCCAACTCGCGCAGCAGCAGCTTCGCGACGGCTCCGGCGGCTACGCGCGCCGCGGACTCACGCGCCGATGCACGCTCCAGCACGTAACGAGCCTCGGGCAGGTTGTACTTCAACGCGCCGGCCAGGTCGGCGTGTCCGGGCCTGGGCGAGGTCACGGGGCGATGTTGCGAAGGGTCGCCGGTTTCCACCGGAAGCGATTGCTCCCAATTCGCCCAATCGCGGTTGGCGATCAGAATGGCGATCGGCGAGCCGATGGTCTTGCCGTGCCGCACCCCCGACAGGAAGCGCGCGGTGTCGGTCTCGATCTTCATGCGGCCGCCGCGTCCGAAGCCCTGCTGACGACGCCACAGCTCACGGTCAACGAACTGCCGGGAAATAGGCAGACCGGCAGGCATTCCGGTCAGCATGGCGACCAGCGCCTCGCCGTGGGACTCTCCTGCTGTGCTGAAACCGAGCATCGGGTTCGTGGACTCCGGAATCGAGTGCAAAAGTTCTGTGCGCGTGTTCCTCAACAGCCGACGCCGCGCATTGCTGGATTGTAGCCGATGGATGTCGCCGTCCCGCGAACCGGCGCTTTACTCCCGCTTAATACGCAGAGTTGCCGAACTGCACCGGTACTGCTGCATAAAAACGGCTATGTCGCATTACGTACAGTAGTTATTAATAGGTAAAATTTATCCAGAATACCCGGATGAAACCCTAAGTTTCCGGGTTAAAATACGAAGCAACTCAGGTTAACGAAGTGGTAACGCCGTTACCCGCCATTCACCTAAGCGCCGAAATTCCAGCCACTTGCGCATCTAAGGAGTGCATGTTGTCCGCGCACCTGCTGCCGATCAAAGAGACCGCGAGGGGCCCTATCCTGGACGCGGTAGCAGCTCTGCACCCGCACCAGGGTGAGATCAACTCGGCATGGCGGCAGCGCATTTTCCAGGAATTCGATTTTGAAGGCCGCGCAATGGTGGCGCTGGAGCGCTTGAACCTGGGCGTCGGGTTCACGATTTTCAGCCAGTCGGACTTCCAGGCATTCCTCGAAAACGTGCAGTACTACGGCGCGCGTCTCGCCAAGTTGAACGTGGATACACGGGCGGTGGCGCGGTCCATGGAAATCTACCTGGAGCTGTGCGAGCCCTACATCGAATCCACATTTGCCGAGCGCCGGTTTGAGATCATGGCGGCCCTGGAATCGCTGGCCTCCATCAGCTTCATCACCGTTTCGGGCGCGTATTTCGACACCCAGAAGAACGCAAGCGACGCCCTGCTCCAGGCGCTCGACGCCGAACTTTCGGCGCGCGATACGTCTGCGCTGCTCGAACGCGTGCTCGAAATTACGACCAGGATCTTCCGGGCCACGGTCGGGCTGGTGCTGCTGCTGGATCCGGAGACGCGCAAGCTGCACGTTCAGGCTTCGGTAGGCTTCAGCGAGGGGCTGCCCAACGACGTGAACATCGCCCTCGGACAAGGTTTCTCCGGAGAGATCGCGGAGACCGGCGAAGCGGCCATCCTCCCCGACCTTGCGCAATCGCACGGGGTTCTGAACCCGGCGCTGCGCGGATACGCGAAGGCGCTCTGGGGCATGCCGCTGAAAGTCAACGAGCAGGTCATAGGGGTGCTGATCATCGGTTTCGAGAAGCCGTACACGTGGCTCCCGACCGAGAAAGATCTGTTCCGCGCACTGGCCGACCGCTCCGCGCTTGCCATCGACCGCGCGCGCATGACCGACGCTCTGCGCGAGCGCGAGGCGCGCATCGTGGAGCTCAGCGGCCACCTGTTGAAAGCGCAGGAAGACGAACGCAAGCGCATCAGCCGCGAGTTGCACGATGAGACGGGGCAGGCGCTGATGGTCATCCGCCTGTATCTCGGAATGCTGGAGAGTTCCGTCACCTCTCGAACGGCGAAGGGGAAAATCCAGGAGCTGTTCGAAGTCGTGGACAGAACGATCGACGGCATCCGGCGAATCATCGCGCGCCTCTCTCCGCTCGTGTTGCAGGAGTTGGGCCTGGTGGCTGCGATCCGGAAGGAAGCGAAAGATTTGGCGCGCACGGCCGGCGTACACGCGCGAGTAGCGATTTCGGACGATATAGGACGGCTGGCGCCGGAAGTCGAGGCTGCCATCTACCGTGTCGTGCAGGAGTCGCTGCACAACGTGGCCAAGCATGCGCAAGCCAAGTCGGTAAACATTCAGATGAGCCGCGAAGACGGCATTCTGACCTTGACGGTCGAGGACGACGGAGTCGGTATATCGGCTACCGCCAGTCCTTCGCGTCGAAGCTTTGGCCTGGCGGGCATGCGCGAACGTGTCAGTACGCTGGGCGGGACGTTGAAACTGAGTTCGCGAAAGGGACAGGGCACACGGATCACGGTTGCCGTGCCTGCTCCCATCCGTGACAGTGCGCAGGAGGCGGACGCGGCGAGACCGATTTCGCCCGGTCCCTCGCGCGTTGTCACTCCCCCCTCCCTGGCGGAGACGGGTACAACCGACTAGGAGTTGGCTATGCCAAAGATCAGATGTTTGCTGGTGGATGATCACACGCTGTTCCGTCAAGGCGTTCGGCGTCTGCTCGAGAGTGAAAGCGATTTCGAAGTGATTGGCGAGTCGCCGGATGCCGGCGATGCCGTGGAGAAGGCACGCGAACTGCGTCCCGACATCGTGCTGATGGACATCGGCATGCCAGGGCTTTCGTCCTTTGAGGCCGCACGCCACGTGAAGAAGAACCGCCCCGAGACGAAGGTGCTCTTCCTGACGATGTATGAGGACGAGGACTACCTCGTGCAGTGCCTGGAAGTCGGTGCCGCGGGATACGTGCTGAAAGACACTCCCGCCCCGCAACTGCTGACCGCGATTCGCGACGTCTACAAGGGCGGCAAGTACCTGAGCTCGCAGGTGCTCGGCAAACTGGTCGAGGACTTCCGCGCACGCGTACGCGATCAGAAGATGCGTCCTCGCATCTCGACCCTGACGCCGCGTGAACGCGAGATACTCAAGCTGCTGGCGGAAGGCAACTCGGTGAAGGAGATCGCCGTGCTGCTCGGACTTTCGGTCAAGACCGTGGAGGCGCATAAGTTTAACCTCATGCGCAAGCTCGACATCCACAACAAGGCCCAGCTGGTTACTTACGCAATCCAGAAAAAAATCATCAAGATTCCCGTAAACCAGTAGTTCAGCGTCACCGCGCCTTGCGAACGTGCAGGGCGCGGGAGATCCGTGCGGTTGACACAGTTCGGCGTATCCAGGGAAGATCCGAATGTCCTTTTCGTCGATGACGAGTCGAACTCCGGCTCACGCTTCCCGGTTTAATAAGGCAGATGAACGTGGCTGCCGGTGGCGTATTCGCCGATGAAAAGCAGCTCCAGCCAGCGGAAGCGATTCAGGCGCCCGAGCGCAGGGGTGTTGGCACGAAGTGGAATCCCGCTGCGGCCTCGAAGCGTTCCGCAACGCTCAGCAGCATGCTTTCGTTCGCCGGAGCCGCTGCCAGTTGCAATCCAACCGGCATCCCTTCGCTGCTCAAGCCGCACGGCACGCTGATGGCCGGCCATCCGAGCACATTGAACGGCCTTGTGTTGCGAAGCATGAGGATTTCCGCCGGCCTCAGTTCGGGCTTTCCCTGGAGATCTTCGAGCCTGGGTGCGACCAGCGGCGTGGCCGGCGTCGCGATTACGTCCACGCGGTCGAAGACCCGAAGGGACGCGCGCCTGAACTCCTCGAGCGCGAGCCGCAATTCCACGATGCGTTCGACTGCGATGTCTTCGCCCGTGCGAATGCGGCGCAGCGTCTCGGGATCGTAGAGTTCGGGATTCGCGAGGTACTGCCGGTGCACCTGGTACGACTCGCCCTTCTGCAAGTCGCGGTTGTCGTCCACGGGCACGTCAACGTCCACCGCTTCCCCGCCAAGGAACCGGGCGGCAACCGCCACGGCTGACTCGAACGCCTGCTGCACGTCGGGCTGGACTCCATCCGTGAAGTACGCCCGCGCGACTCCCAGGCGCACGGGGCCATTGCTTGCGTTGGCGGCTCCATCCCTCATGGCTTCGAATACCAGGCGCGCGTCGCCAACGGTGCGTGTGATCGGTCCAACGTGGTCGAGCGATGGAGAGAGCGGCACGACACCGCGCAGGGAGACCGCGCCATAAGTCGGCTTCAGGCCTACCACTCCGCACATCGCCGCCGGAAGGCGTATGGAACCAGCCGTGTCGGAGCCAATGGCCGCGTAGCAACAGCCGGCGGCAACCGCTGCGGCCGATCCCGACGATGAGCCGCCAGTGATGCGCGCCGTATCCCAGGGATTGCGCGACGGTCCGTGGGCGCTGACGACGCCGCTTCCGCCATAGGCAAACTCGTGCAGGTTGTTCTTGCCGACGATGATTGCGCCTGCGTCCTGAAGTCGCGTCACGAGTTCGGCGTTGGCTACGGCGACATTGGATTGCAGCACGCGGCTCGCGGCGGTGGTTGCAACGCTGGCGACGTCGATCAGGTCCTTGAGCGCGACGGGGACGCCGTGCAGCGGGCCGCGCCAGTGCCCAGCCTTGAATTCCTCATCTGCCCTGCGAGCCTGAGCGAGCGCGAGGTCCGCAGTGACCGCGATGAAAGCGTTCAGCGTGGGCTCGAGCCGCGCGATGCGTTCGAGACAAGCGCGGGTGATGCCTTCGGCGGAGAAGCGACGCTCGCGATAACCGCGAGCGAGTTCGGCGATGGAGAGCCAGCAGGGCTCGCGCATGGGATCAGTTTACGCCCTGCACTTGCACCGAATTCGATGCAATACCTGGCACTTTGGTCGGACTCCGCGAGTTACGGCGAACAACATCGGCAAACACCAGCATCTACTCTGCTAATCTTTTCGGTGATTCCCACATCAATGCAGTCGTTGGGTTCACGCCCAAAACTTCTGGAGAACCGAAAAGATGCACAGCGATCGTGTAAAGCAAGTCGTGTGTCTGCTCGCCCTCGTGTTGATGCTGGCCGGTATGGGCCTGGCTCAATCGTTGGCGGGAGGACGCATTGAAGGTACCGTCACCGATGCTACGGGTGCGGTCGTCGCGGGCGCCAGCCTGACGGCCAAGAACGTTGCCACCGGCGTGACGTACACAGCGCTCTCTAACGACGAAGGCTTGTATGCCTTCACCGTGCTGCCGGTTGGAACCTACCAACTCACGGCGGAAAAGCAGGGCTTCAGCAAGCTGACGCAGTCCAACGTGGTGGTGAACGTCGGCAGCAAGGTTTCGCTGGACCTGGCGTTCAAGGTCGCCGGACAGGCGCAGGAAGTCACGGTCACCGACGAAGCGCCGGTCATCGAGACCACGCGCACGCAGGTCAGCGATACCGTGAACGAGAAGGCCATCAACCAGCTGCCGGTCAACGGCCGCAACTTCATCGACTTCGTTCTGCTGACGCCGGGCGTGACCAAGGACGTCCGCACGGGCGACCTCAGCTTCGCAGGCCAGCGCGGAACGCTGAACTCGATGACCGTAGATGGCGCCGACAACAACAACACCTTCTTCGGACAGACAACGGGCCGCGCCGGTTCCGGCCGCGCTCCGTACCAGTTCAGCCAGGACTCGGTGCAGGAGTTCCAGGTCGCCTCGAACTCTTACTCGGCTGAGCTTGGCCGCGCCGGTGGCGCCGTCATCAACGTCGTGACGAAGTCGGGCACGAACGCTTATCACGGCACAGGCTTCTGGTTCTATCGTGACCAGGCGCTGAACGCTTACGATCCGATCCAGAAGTTGAATACGAAGGTTGCCGGCCGTCCGGTTGGTGACAAGGCGAAGTACCACTTCAACCAGTTCGGCGGCAACGTCGGCGGTCCAATCGTCAAGAACCGCGCGTTCTTCTTCTTCGATTACGACGGTCAGCGCAACACGCAGCCGAACCTGACGACACTGCCGATTCCGAAGACTATCCTCGACGCTCCAACGACGAACCAGCAGCGCGCCATCACCTACCTGAGCGACCGCGCTGACATCTTCAACCGCGGCCTGAAGCAGGACACGTACCTTCTCAAGAGTGACGTCGTCCTCAACCAGAAGAACCAGCTCAGCGCCCGCTGGAACCGCCAGCTCTTTACCGGCCTGAACTTCGAGAACGCGGCTACCAACAACTCAATCGAACACACGGGCGACTCGCTGGTCCGCAGCGACACGCTGACGACGCAGTTGACCTCGACCTTGTCGAACTCGATCGTCAACGTCTTCCGCTTCACCTACCTGCGCGACAAGGAGCCCGGCATGGCCAACAGCGAGTTGCCGGAAGCCCAGGTGCGCCAGGGCGGCACCACACTGCTCTTCGTCGGCCGCAACAGCTTCAGCCCGCGCGAAACGACGATCAAGCGCCAGCAGTACGCCAACACCATCACGTTCCTCGCCGGCCGCCACACCTTCAAGGTTGGTGCGGACGCAATCGTGGACAAGATCCTCAACTACTTCCCCGGCAACTTCTCGGGCGTCTATACGTTCAACAGCCTCGAAGATTTCGGCCTGAGCCTCTCGGGCCTCTGCGGCGGAAATGCGCAGCCGGCTTGCCCGGGCACATACCAGCAGGCGTTCGCCGGCACCGGCACCACCGGTCCGGAGACGCACCCCGACATGCTCCAGGTCGCCGGCTATGTGCAGGATGACTATCGCGTGGCGAAGAACCTGACGGTCAACGTCGGTCTTCGCTATGACATGCAGTCGGTGAAGCAGCCCAGCGTGCAGAACCCTGCGGCACTGGCTGCCGGTTACGACACCAGCAAGATCGACATCAGCAAGAACGAGTGGGCTCCGCGCCTGGGCTTCGCCTGGACGCCGTGGGCTGACGGCAAGGCCGTCATCCGCGGCGGTTACGGCATCTTCTACGGCAACACGCCGTCGATCATGGTCGGCACCGCGCACTCGAACAACGGCATCAACGTCGGCACCTACACGTTGCCGGCGCGGCCGTATCTCTCTGATATCTACACCTCGCCGACGGGCGGAACCGCTTCGGCGCCCAGCATCTACGTGTTCCAGAAGGACTTCAAGAACCCGATGGTGCAGCAGGCGAACTTGAGCACCGAGTACGCGTTGACCGGCGACATGGCCCTGACACTCACCTACCAGTGGGTGAAGGGCACGCACCTGCAGCGCACTCGCGACAACAACCTGAACCCTGCGACCACGACCTCGTCGATCGTGGACACCGTCACGGGCCAGTCGTTCGCCTACCAGCGCTACTCCAGCACGCGTCCGGTTGCGGCATTCCAGCGCATCTCGGTCTTCGAGGGCAATGCGAACTCCGCGTACAACGGTCTGAGCGCGCAGTTGCGCAAGCGCTTCTCGCACAACTTCCAGGCCAGCGCTTCGTACACCTGGGGACACGTGATCGACGATGCTCCGGACGCGACCGCTGTGGTTCCGTTCAGCTCGGGCGACGACAACAAGATCGTCACCTACCCGACGAACATCGCACTCGACCGCGCCTCGGGTTCGAACGACGTGCGTCACCGCTTCGTCGCCAGCTACATCTGGGACCTGAACTACGGGAAGAACCTCCCCGCGGCAGTTCGCTGGATCACCAGTGGATGGCAGTGGAGCGGCATCTTCGCAGCCCAGACCGGCCAACCGTACTCGGCCGTCGTCAACGGCGACCTGAACAACGACGGCAACCGGAACGACCGCGTCCCCGGCACGGGCCGCAACCAGTTCCGCCTGCCGGCGACCTGGACGTACGATCCGCGCATCCTGCGCACGATCACCATCCCGGGCCGCGAAGGCCTGAGCATGCAACTGTTCGCCGAGGCCTTCAACCTCTTCAACCGCACGAACGTCACCGGCGTCCGCAACGTGCAGTACGCGTTGCAGAGCAATGGCACACTGAAACTGCAAAACCAGACGAGCGCTGCGACGCAGTACTTCGGAATGCCGACGGGCACCTCCGGCCAGCGCATCGTGCAGTTGGGCGCGAAGGTGATCTTCTAACCCAATCCCTTCGAATACAGCAACGGCCCCGCCAAAAGGCGGGGCCGTTTTTCTTGATCGTAGCTAACCACAGAGGCGCAGAAACTGTAATTGACCACGGATCTACACGGATGAACACGGATTGTTGGTTGGTTTGGCGTTTGCCAGATCTTTGCTTTATCCGTGTTGATCCGTGCGAATCCGTGGTTAATTCTTGTTTCGTCCAGCAAAAAAGGCCACCGCGATCGCGGTGGCCTTCTCTACAGCAGGACTTCTACTGCATTCCACTCGCAGCATTCTGTGGGACCTTCCAGCCGACCTTCGTACCGGCGGCCCCGTTCTGCTGATCCAACCACTGTTTCAGCGGAGCGAAGTATTCCATCATCGCTCCGGCATCCATGCGGTCTTCGCCGGTGAGCAGCTTCAACGCTTCGGGCCACGGACGGCTGGAGCCGAGTTGCAAGGTGGCCTTCAGCTTCTCGCCGGCCGCCTTGTTTCCGAAGAACGAGCAGCGATGAAGCGGTCCGTTGTATCCGGCCTCGCGGCACATCGACCGGTAGAACTGGAACTGAAGGACCCGCGCCAGGAAGTAGCGCGTGTAGGGCGTGTTGCCCGGGACGTGATACTTCGCGCCGGGGTCGAAGTCCTGCTCCGTGCGAGCCACCGGAGGAACGACACCTTGGTACTGCGCGCGAAGCTGCCACCAGGCCTTGTTGTAATCCGCCGGGGCGATCTCGCCGCTGAAGACCTTCCAGCGCCACTGGTCGATCACGAGGCCGAAGGGCAGGAAGGCGATCTTGTCCATCGCCTGGCGAAGCAGCAGGGCGGTGTCGTCGGTCTGTGGCACGTTGTCGATCAACTGCACCTGCTTCAGATATTCGGGCGTGATGCTGAGCGCCACGGCATCGCCGACGGCTTCGTGGAAGCCGTCGTTGGCGCCGTCCTGGAACAGGTACGGTTGCTGGTTATAGGCGCGCTGGTAGAAGTTGTGTCCGAGCTCGTGATGCACGGTGACGAAATCTTCGTCGCGCATCTGGATGCACATCTTCAGGCGCAGATCGTCTTTGTAATCCATCGACCAGGCGCTGGCATGGCAGACGACATCGCGGTCGCGCGGCTTGAGGAATAAAGAGCGCTGCCAAAAGGTCTCGGGCAGGGCCGCGAAGCCGAGAGACTTGAAGAAGTTCTCTCCGTAGCGAACCATGCCGATTTCGTCCACATTCTTCTGCTTCAGCAGCGGAGTGATCTCGACGCCCTGTTCGCCGGAGGCAGCAGGCGCGACCAGCGGATAGATGTTGCCCCACTCCTGTGCCCAGGGGTTGCCAAGCAGGTCGGCACGGATCAGGCCGTTGCTGTCGGCCGCGGCCGGACCGTACTGCTTCGCCAGCCGGGTGCGCGTGTAGGCGTGCAGCGACTCGTACAGAGGCTCGACCTGCTTCCAGAGCCGTTCAACCTCGGCCGAGAACTGATCGGGAGCCATGTCGTAGCGGCTGCGCCACATCGCGCCCATGTCCTTGAAGCCGAGTTCGCGCGCGCCCTGGTTCTGAAGGGCGATGAAGCGCTCGTAACGCTGGCGCATCGGAGCGCCGACCGCGTGCCAACCGGCCCAGACTTCCTTCATCTCCTCGGGATCACGGGAGGCAGCGAGCACCTTCTCGATTTCGCCGATGGGAAGGCACTTCCCGGCGAACTTGCCGTCCTTCGCGCAGTACTTGCCCCGGCCGTAATCGGCTTCGAGCGACGTAGCGACTTTCGTGTACTCCTCGCGCACCCTCGGATCGCTGAGCGAGAACAGTTGCAGTTTCAGGAGCTTGAACTTGCGCTCCAGCACCGGCGGCATCTGCAATCCATCGAAGCGCTTTACGTCTTCGGCAAGCCTGGTCTGCGCGGCGATGTAGCGGTCGTTGGCTTCGGCGGCGAGGGCTTCGGTGTCTTCGGTGATGAAGTTCGCCTGCACCCACTGGGCGCGGCCAAGCTTGATCGAGAGGTCGAGCAGCATGGCTTCCGTGTCGGCCATGAACTTCTCGGCCTCGGCCACGGTCGGCTTTGCCGTGGGAGTGCGTGGACCGGGCTTCTCAGCCGCGGTCTTGCCGGACGTGGCGGGGGTCTTCGGCTGACCGGACTTCTCCGGGCGCGTCGGCGTGTCAGCGGGTTTCTTGGGCGGTACGCCAGTTTGTGCCGTTGCAGCTATGGCGAGTGCGAGAACTGCAATGAGAGATCGTTTGATCATGGGTTCTCCAAAACGGGTGATTGTATACGACCGGGCACTCCCGACAACGGGGCCGTGAGGCCGCCGCCCGGCTTGCCGGCGATTCCGACGAAAGGGGTGGGCCGTGCATCGAACACAACATGGACCTGGGTGTTCAGATCGTTTGGCTTTTCGTGCTGGCGATTCCGGTCGCAAGCGTCTCCTGGACCGTGACTCACGAAGAGATCTTCCGCGAGCCTCGCGAGTTCTGCCAGGACCGCAGCGAGAACGCGCGAAGCTACCTGGCACGGAAGTTCTTCTACGTGTGGACGTGCGAGTACTGTTTCAGTCACTACGTCGCAATCTTCTTCCTGGCGCTGACCGGCTACAAGCTGCTCTTCGACGACTGGCGCGGATACGTGCTCGCGTTCTTCGCGCTGCCTTACGTCGCCAACGCCTACATGGGACTGTTCGCGCAAGCCAAACTCGAGGCCAAGAAGGATCGCTACTCCGCCAAGGTCATCCAGGCCGAAGCAGAGATCAAGCATATCGAGAAAGAACAGAAGCTCCAGGAGAGGGAGAACGGAGTGCGAGCGGCGTAAACGAGAATCGGAGAATCGGAAAAAGTGGAATCGGAAAAACTGCGACCGAAGTAGCTCAATCGCGAATAGCTTCGTAGCTCAGCGAAGTTCAGTTTTTCCGATTCTCCGATTTTCCGTTTTTCCGATTCCTATCTTGTCTTCGCGATCTCCGGCTGCCGGCGTCTTGCGGGCGGCGGCGATTGCAGGTGATGGTGGGTCAGGTTCTCTCTCAGTTTCTCGAATGCCTGCTCCGGAGTGTCCACGTACTGGAAGAGGTTGACGTCTTCGGGAGCGATGGCCCCCGCGTCGGCCAGTGCTTCCAGGTTCAGGCACTTGCGCCAGTACTGCTCTCCGTAGATCAGCACCGTGATCTTCTTCGCCAGCTTCTCGGTCTGCGCCAGAGTGAGGATTTCGAACAACTCGTCGAGCGTGCCGAATCCTCCGGGGAAGACGACCAGCGCCTTCGCCAGGTATGCGAACCACAACTTGCGCATGAAGAAGTAGTGGAACTCGAAATTCAGTTCCGGCGTGATGTATGAGTTTGGCATCTGCTCGTACGGCAGCGCGATGTTCAGCCCGATCGTCTTTCCTCCCGCTTCACGAGCGCCGCGATTGGCGGCTTCCATGATGCCGGGACCGCCCCCGGTGGTGACTACGAAGCGGTGGCGCTTGGATGGGAGGTCCTGGGACCATTCGGTGAGCAGGAATGCCAGCCGGCGCGCGTCTTCGTAGTAGCGCGCCATTTCGACGGCGGTTTGCGCGCGCTTGACTCTCTCCTGTTCCTCGGGAGGAGCTGGGGTCGCGGCTCCGGGCTTAGTCAGAACCTGGAGCGAAGCCGTCGCTTCCGAGTGGCTGTGGAAGCGAGCTGAGCCGAAGAAGACGACCGTGTCCTGGATGCGTTCGCGCCGGAAGCGCGCGAGCGGCTCCATGTACTCGGCGAGGATTCGCAGTCCTCGTCCGTCGGGTCCACTGAGGAATTCTTTGCTTTCGTAGGCAAGGGCAGCGCGGAACGGATTTGTGTTTTTTGGATCGTTCATGAGGACAAAGGCCGCGACGCGGTAGCGCCTGGCCGGTAGAGCTTCCGCTCCCCGGATCAATGCGGTCTAAGCATACAGAGCAGAAAAGAAGCGGGAAAGTTGTTTGCCTGAGGCTGGCCCGGGGAACTTATTGTCCGGGACGCTGGTCGCGGTAGTGCACACCTTCCCAGATACCAAGCCAGATATCCAGGAGACCGATGCCGGTCACCATGCCGCGAACGAAATTCTGCTGCGCGATGGACTTCAGCATGGGGAAGCTGTGCATGAGACTGTTCTCGGTCCACACGCGCGTCCAGGGCAGGACGGTGAGCATCATCCCGATCTCGATGCAGAACAGAACGTAGATGACCAGGAACGTACGCTGCATCCACACGGGAAGCGGCTGTTGCTCCGTGTCGCCCGGGAACTTTACAACCTCGCCCATGGGCCGTGCGGGGCCAGCGTACGGTTCTGTAAGCGAACCCCTGCTCATGGGGGTTTGGATGCGCTCCGGGCTTTCGGGCGTCGCTGGACGGCGCTGGTTATTTTCGCCCCCGGGGGGCCGGATCGGATCCATTCGGACGATTCTACGACTTCAACGCCCGAATGCGCTCTCCTACGTCACGGAAGTCTATATTGGTCGTATAAACCTCCATGAAGCTGCGGAGTGCTTCGTTCTTCATTCCAGCCGTCTCGTAGGCAGACGCGAGTTCGTAGTGGATGGCGGCGCGGGTCTCATCGTCGGCCGCAAACTGCAGCGCACGCTGGAACCACTTGAATGAAGCCTCGGGAACGCCTTTCTCGACAAAGCAGTGGGCCAGCCAGGTATACACCTGCATGGTCTGCGCGAAGGCAGCGCCGCGGTCTATCGCCTGGCACACCTTCTGCAACTCGCCGATGGCCTCATCGAGCAGGCCCATCTCTTTGAACGCTACGCCGAGGTTGTAGTGCGTATCGGGATCTTCCGCCTGTTCGTCCGCATCGCCGAGGTCTTCCTTGAACTCAGCGAAGAGGTCGTCGAGCATGCTGGGAGATTCGGGCTCGGGAGGCGGCGGCGCCACGGCTTGCACGGGTGGCGCAACGGCAAGCGGCGCAGACTGCGCGGCGGCAGCAGCGGCGACTCTCGGGGCTTCCTGCGGCACAGGCTTGGCGGGAGCTGCGACGTCGAAGTCGTCGCCCAGGGACGATTCGAGATCGAGGACAAAGTCGTCCAGCGTGGCGCCGGCCGGCTTCGCGTCCGGCACGGCGATTGGAATGGGAGCGGCGGCCGTGGCGGCGATCTGCGAGCGCAGCTGCGCCAGTTCGGGATGTTGGGAGGAAAGCTCCGCCAGTTTGTCGGCGGCAAGCACTGCTTCCTTCCACATGCCGTTTGCGACGTAGAAGCGCGCCTCCTCCAGGACATCGGCAACGGGATCCGAAGCGGTGGTGGTCTCGGCCTCTTGCGACACGGGCCGCACCGCCGATGCCCACTCGTCGGAAAGGTCGATCTCGGCTTCGAGCCCTTCGGCTTCGGCCAGGGTCTCTTGGCTTGCCGCCGCGACGTCCGCGACAGGAACCTCGGGCACTTCGACGGCTGGCTCTGCCGCAGACTCCTGGTGCTGGCCGGGCGAGACGACAAACTCGTGTGTGCCGCGGTCCGATGACGGTGCGTATTCCTGAACCTCAACGGTTGGCGCAGCGCCCTGTGAGAGTTCGTCGAAGGAAAACTCCGTTACCGACTCGGCGGGGGCGGTCCAGAATCCATCCGGCACGGCGGAGACGATCGTCTGCGCCGGAGCCGGCGGCGCGGACGCCGTGGGCGCAGCTTCGGGCTCTTCCTCCAGGGCAAACGGGCGCTCCAGATTGTTGAGCGGCGCGCCCAGCAGCGTCGGGTCCGCGCCGAGCTTCACCATCATCTGGCGATAGTTCTGCGTGTGCAGCGGGTTCTCGGGCTCGAGTTGCGCCAGCTCCTTGTATATATCGGCGGCACGCTGGAAATTGCCCCCATGCACGCATGCATGGGCGATGAGTTCGCTCACCTCGGAACGCTGCGACGACTCGCCGGCGCGCTCGAACAACTTGAGCAGCAGTTCGAGCGAGGGAAGGTCTTCCTTGACGCGCGCGACTGCGCCGCGAAGCGTATTGACGAACTCGGCCGCACTGACGCCCAGCAGGCGGTCTCCGAACTCCTCCAGAATCAGCAGTGCCCGCACGGGATCGACGGCCAACAACTTCTCGCCGTACAGCAGGATGGCGTTCAGGTCGTTGTGCACCGTGGCGAGCTTGCGAGCGATCGGTTCGGCGTCGGGCACCCGGTTGGCGGCGAACATCGCGCTCGCCAGCGATTGCAAAGCGTCCGGGCGCGAATCCAGATCCGGTATGTGCTCAAGGATCTTGGCTGCCGTGGCCGCGTCTCCACGCTCGAGCGCGATCTGGCCGCGCATCTGCATGGCGCGTGTGTTCTGTGGATCCGCGTTCAGCAGTCGCGCCAGAACATCGTCCGCAGCCTGGAAGTTTCCGCGAGCGTGCAGCGAATCGGCCGCTGACAGCAGGATCTTCTTGCCCTCTTCGGGCTTGCGGAGCTTGAAGTAGATGTCCGCCAGTTTGGTTTGGACCGTAGTGTTGTCGGGATCGAGTTCGAGAACACGGTGCAGGATCTTTACGGCCTCGGAGTGCTTATTGTCGCGGAGGAAGCCCTCGGCGGCGACGAGGAACTGCCCGCGGGCATCGCTGTAGAGTCCCTGCTGGGTGTAGAGCTCCGCCAGCTTCTGTACGCAATCGAGGGCCGACGGGCTGATCTTCGTCAGCTTCTTGTACATCGCGATTGCCTTCGGCACGAAGCCCTCGGCGGCGTAGCTGTCGCCGACACGCTTGAAGCATGCAATCGCCTGCTCGATCTGGCCCAGCCGGGCATAGAGGTCACCTACTGTGTTCAGAACGCCGAGATCCTTGGGGTCGTGCTTGAGGATCTTTTCGTACTCGGAGACAGCATTCTGAAACTTGCCCTGCTGAACCGATCTCTCGGCGGCAGCGCGAACTTTATCTTTGTTGAATCCAAAACCCAGCATGGGACAAAACTCCGGCGGGCGCGATCACAACCAGCTGCGGTTTGCCTTGCGCAGCTCTGTTTGCTGACGTTATCACAGGGTCAACCCCGTCCCAAGCGAGCGAACCCCCGATGTCAAGGCTTCGGTGCAATGGCCGTAAGTAACTGTTTGACAGAGACTTCGCCCACGGCTAGGTTGAGGACTTGATCTCCGAATCACAGACCAGATCGCAGAAGTTCGCGATGACCGTGGCCGGCCTGCTGCTGCTGACCACGGCCGGCTTGCTCGTCCACGGCTATCACTACGGAATCGAAGATCAGGCCATCTATCTCCCGGCCATCAAGCAGGCGCTCAACCACGAGCTGTATCCAAAAGACTCGATATTCTTCGCTCCGCAGACGAAAGCGACCCTGAGCACCTGGCTCGTCGCCGGGAGCGCGCGATTGCTGAACGCGCCCGTGGACGTCACGGTATTCGCCTGGCACGTGCTGTCGGTGTTCCTCTTTCTTGGCGGATGCCTGGCGGTTGCCCGCCGGGTGTTCGCCTCCGAACGCGCATGCTGGGGATCGGTCGCCTTCGTCACCGCGCTGCTGACCCTGCCGGTGACCGGAACGGCACTGTACCTTGTTGACCAGTACCTTCACCCACGAACGCTGGCCATGGCTTTCGTCTTGTTTGCCGTGGCAATCGTGCTGCCGGGAACGCGAGCCAGGACCGGGACGAAGCAGTTGCTCGCCGCGGTCGCACTGATCGCGGCGGCCGCGCTCATCCACGTAATGATGGCGTTTTTCGGGGCCGTCTTCGTTGCGGTTCTTGCCGTCTCGGAGTTCATTGCGGCACGCAGCCGTACCAGCGCGAATGTCGCTTATGCGGCGCTGGCCCTACCGTTATCGCAATTCTTTGAGCCCGGAACTCCCGAATGGATCGAGGCCGCGCGTACCCGCTCGCAACACTACCTGGTCCGGTGGGAGTGGTTCGAGTGGCTCGGAATCGCCGGACCGCTGGTTGTCCTCTGGTGGCTCGCCTCCATCGCCGAGCGCAAGCACCTCGAAGCACTTGCCGCGCTCTGCCGCCGCACCGTCTGGTTCGGCCTGGGCTTCTTCGCCATTGGGCTGGCGACGATTCCGGCGGCCATGGAACGCATCACTCCCTACCAGCCCATGCGCGCGTTCCACATCGTGTATCTCGTGCTGGTGCTTGCCGCCGGAGGACTGATCGCTGACTACGTCCTGAAGGCGAAAGCCTGGCGCTGGATGTTGTTGTTCGTCCCACTGTGCCTCGGGCTGTTCGCGGCACAGCGCTCGCTGTTCGAGTATTCGCGGCACATCGAATGGCCGGGTGCGCGCACCGGCAATCCCTGGGTTGAAGCTTTCCATTGGGTTCGAAGCAACACGCCCACGGATGCATACTTCGCGCTCGACCCGCACTACATCAGCCACCCAGGCGAGGACTACCACGGCTTCCGCGGACTGGCCGAGCGCAGCCAACTGGCCGACTGGGACAAGGATGCCGGGGTGGTATCGCTGTTCCCTTCGGTCGCCCGCAGATGGCACGACGAAGTGCACGCGATCCTGAACTGGCGGGAGTTCCAGAAAGAGGACTTCGCCCGTTTGAATCAGCAATTTGGAGTGGACTGGGTCGTGATCGCCAAACCGAGGCTGCCGGAAGGCGTTCCAGGCGTCGTGCCGGAGTACATGGTTCCTCTCCAGGATTGTCCCTACCAAAACGCGGCGGTGTACGTCTGTAGGGTCAGGTGACCGCGGGCGGGGTCTTTTCTTGCTCCATGGAACGAATTGGCAGCCCCGCCCGTATTACCTCGTGAACAGGTATGCGCCGACTCTCGATTCGTGAACCCGCCGCCATTGCCTTTGAAACCATGCGAACGCACAAACTGCGCTCGTTCCTGATGCTGCTCGGCGTCATCCTTTCGGTCTCAACGCTGATCCTTGTCGTCGCGCTGATCGAGGGCACCAACCGTTATATCGCCGACCGCGTCGCCAACATGGGTTCGGACGTATTCCTCGTCGCACGCTTCGGCGTGATCAACAGCCGCCAGGAGTTCATCAAGGCTTCGCGGCGCAATCGGCGCATCACGTGGGAAGACTTCGAGGCCTTGCGCGATCAGCTCAAGCTTCCGAAAAACGTCGGCCTGGAGTGCCGAACCAATGGACGGGTACGCGGGCCGCGCGACACCGCCGAAGACGTCAACATCCGTGGCGTAACCGCCAATATCGGCGAGATGGACGTGGAGGAAGTAGCGCGCGGACGCTACATCTCCGAGGCCGACAATGACCACCGCGCCAACACGGCAATGATCGGCACGGATGTGGTGAAGCGCCTTTTTCCGAACTCCGACCCGTTGGGCAAGACGATCCTCGTTGACGGACATGAGTTCACCATCGTCGGAGTCGCAAAACCGATCGGCTCCGTCATGGGACAGCCGCAGGACAACTTCGTTTACATCCCCGTTGCGACCTGGTTGAAAACCTACGGGCTGAATAACGACAGGATGCACATCAACATCCAGGCGCGCGGGCCGGAACTGATGGAGCAGACGAAGGATGAAGCACGCGCACTGATGCGCGCAAGGCGGCACCTGGCCCCCAACGAGGACGACAACTTCGGGCTGTTTGGCGCCGACACCCTGATGCAGCTCTGGAACAATCTGACGGGCACGCTGGCCGGAGCGATGATCGGGTTCGTGTCCATCTTCCTCGTCATCGGCGGCGTGGTGATCATGAACGTGATGCTTGCGTCGGTGACCGAGCGGACACGAGAGATCGGCATCCGCAAATCGCTCGGCGCGCGCACGGCCGACATCCTGAACCAGTTCCTCGTGGAATCGGCCACAATGAGCGCCGTCGGCGGCGCCATGGGAATCGCCATCGCCTGGGTGCTGGCCATCGTGCTCAACGCGACGACCCCTTTGCCCATGGCCGTCCCGATCTCAGCCGTGATCGTCGCCCTGGTGGTCTCGACCGCCGTCGGCTTGTTCTTCGGCGTTTACCCTGCACGAAAGGCCGCGAAGCTGGATCCGATCGAAGCGCTGCGGTTCGAGGCATAGCGTATGCGAGCGTTGCGGCACGTATTCCATCTCGGCGAGAACACGCGCATGGCCTTTCAAACCCTGCGCGACCACAAAACGCGCTCGGCGCTGACGGTGCTCGGAGTGGTGATCGCTGTCGTGGTGCTGATCCTCGTGTTCTCGGTGATGTACGGCGTCAAGGCCGACATGAGCGCGTTCCTCGAGGACTTCGGCACCGACACGCTCTTCGTGTTCAAGTTCGAGCCGGGATTCCGCATCGGACGCTTAAAGCCCGAGGAACGCCAGCGCAAGCCGCTCACGCTTGAGCAGGGGATGGCCATCCAGCAGGACGCGCCGTCGGTGAAGACTGTTGCCGTCGAGGTATTGCCATGGGAGTTCCAGCCCGGACCTCCCACCTTCCTGCCGACCGCAAAGTACGGCAGCAGGGAAGTTTTCGAGATCCAGTTCGAAGGCGCCACCACTTCCTATGAGGTCGTGCAGAACGCGCGCATGGCCATGGGCCGCTTCTACACGGATGCGGAGGACCAGCACAGATCCGAGGTCGCGGTGATCGGCTGGGACCTGGCAGAGACGCTCTTCCCTGCACACGATGCGGTCGGCAAGACCATCCAGGTGGCGGGGATGAACTTCGAAGTGATCGGCGTGATCGAAAAGCGCAAAGGCGTGTTCCTGCGCGACAACACGGCCGACAAGGAAGTGATCGTCCCCTACTGGACGTACCGCAAACATCGCCCGCAGGACAAGGAACACTTCATCTCCGCGCTCGTTTACCCGGGCAAGAAAGCGCAGGCCACGGATGAAATCACGGCCGTGCTGCGGCGCGCGCGAGGCGACGCGTATCACAAACCCGACAGCTTCGGCATCAGCTCGGCCGAGGCCATTGCCAATCAGTTCACGAGCATCATGAGCTCGGTCGCGCTGCTGACGATCGCCGTCGCATCCGTGGGCCTGATGGTCGGCGGCGTCGGCGTGATGAACATCATGCTGATGTCGGTGACGGAGAGGACGCACGAAATCGGCATCCGGAAAGCGATTGGCGCGCGCCGCACCGACGTGATCCGCCAGTTCATGATCGAAGCCATGCTCCTGACCGGCCTCGGAGGCCTCATGGGGGTGCTGATCTCGCTCTCGCTCATCGGCCTCGCGCACATCCTGCTGCCCGCCATTCCCACGGCTGTACCGGTGTGGGCGCTATGGGCGGCGGTGGCGGCAGCCACCAGCGTGGGCCTGTTCTTCGGAATCTACCCAGCGATGAAGGCCGCGAGACTCGATCCGGTCGAGGCGCTGAGGTACGAATGAAGATACTCAGGCACTGAGGTGCTGAGGTGCTGAGGCGCCAGGCGATAGGTGCTCCTCGGTCAAGCACCGATCTACATGACGGATCCAACCCGATATGGAGTTCTGAGCCCGGCACTCACGTGCCGGGCTCAGAACTCGAACGCCGCCGCCAGAACGGTGGTGGCTGGCGGGCTTGTAACTAGCAGCTGGAAGCTGGTAACTAGCGTCTTCTCCCCTTCATCTCCGCCAGCATCTCTGCTTTCTCTTCTTCACCGATGAAGCGCTGCATGGCGGGGAACACCGTCTCCTCTTCGAGCTTGAGGTGGGCATCGAAGAGTTGGGCCAAGGCTGCCGCCAGCGGCCGCATCTCTTGCGCGACTTCCTCGTGACGAGCTGGGTCGATGCTGAGAATCTTCCAGAGTGGCAACAGGCGTTCGGCGACTTGGTCGATAGCTTCGTGCTGCTCGACCATGGCGTCCACCGCTGGACCGCCGAGTTCGCGGAGGAGCCGTGTCTCGGCCTGTTCTCCGTCTTCGGCGGGCAGTCCTACGGCGCGGCGAAGCCGGGGATGAAGCGTGATGTTCTCGTCCTGCTCGTGGAGCGGAAGCGCCACGGTGAAGTAGCGGTAGATTTCGGCGGCGGCGCGGGCGATCTCGTCGGAGGGCGCCCCGGCGGCATCGGCAAGCTTCGTCGCCATCTGGCTGAAGTGGCGGATGCGGACGTGGCACCCAAGCAGCATCTGCTCCGGAGTCGTTTCCGCCTGTGAAGCGGAGCCGGATTGAGTCGATTGGATATTGAGTAGCACGAATCCATTCTTACCGGTTTCGAACGATTGCGAGCGGACAAAAGTCACGCTTAAGGCAACCGCCCTAGTCCGGTTGTGCGGCGTAGCACTGCGAAAGTGGTGCTTTTCTGCTACACTGTATATGCGTTTGAGTTTGGATGGACGCAGCAGTACCGCGCCCAGAGGCCCCGGTAACGGACCTCAAGCGTTCTGCTCGTCACCCTTCCGATTCACTCTGCTTCGATTTCAAGAAAAGGAATTTGCATCACCATGGAACAAGGTACCGTTAAGTGGTTCAACGACGCTAAGGGCTACGGCTTCCTGAGCCGCCAGAGTGGCGAAGACGTTTTCGTTCATTTCTCCGCCATTCAGGCCAATGGCTTCCGCAGCTTGAAGGAAGGTCAGGCCGTTCAGTTTGTCGTTAAGCAGGGACCGAAGGGTTTGCAGGCAGAGCAGGTGATGCCGCTGTAAATCAGCGCATCGCGGAATTGGAAGGGCGGCCGAAAGGCCGCCCTTAGTTTTTGCCCGAAAACCTGCGGGCGAGTACGCCCGCGCTACACACGCCCGCGCCACACACCGGCGCCGCGCCACACGCTACGACTACTTGTTCTCCGGAACGTAATCCTTTGGCTTCTCGCCGCCGCCGCCGAAGAAGTACTGCTCCATCTGCTGAACGATAAAGTCCTGATGTTCGCGCTTCCAGGGTTGCAGGCGATACTCGTTGAGCAGCATCTTCATGTGATCCTGCCACTGATTCCAGGCTTCCTTGGAAATGTTCTTGTAGATCTTCTGCCCGAGTTCGCTGTCGAAGGGCGGCTCCTCGAGCCCCTCGGCCTCGCGACCCAGCTTCACGCAAAACACTTTGTTCGCCATAGGCAAATTATATCTCCCGCTCTGCTCCGGCTGAACTGTCGCCCTCAGCGCGCCCGTTTGTGCTTGCGCTCGGCCCGTGACGGACGCTCTTCCAGCACGGCAAAGTTGATCCTGCGCTGTACGGGATCGATGCGATCGACGATCACCCGGACGCGGTCGCCGATCGAGTGCGCCTTCTTTGTCCGCTGGCCGATGATCTGGCGGGTGTTCTCGTGGAAGGTGTACCGGTCGTCGCTCATGGTCTGCAAGGGCACGAGTCCCTCGATGAACAGCTCCGTCAGTTCCACGAACATGCCGAACTTGGTGACGCTCACGACAAGTCCGTCGAAATCTTCGCCGACGCGGTCCTGCATGAACTTGACCTTCTTCCACTCGAGCAGCTCGCGTTCGGCCTCGTCGGCCCGTCGTTCGGACTGGCTGGTGTCTTCGGCCATGTTGCGCAGATCGTCCTCGGGAATCGGGCCCGGCAGCGGAGCTCGGGCCGCACCGTCGCCGTCGCGCGGGTCCGCTCCCCTCCTGGATTTTCCCGCGGGTCGCGCCCAGGGCGAGCCCTTCTGCGCCGAATGCGGCGCGCCCTCGCGTTCGGTGGCCGGACGCCCCTGCACCACCCTTCCTCCTACGCCGACCAGCACGTCGCCATCGACCCGCTCGGCATCTTCGCCCAGAACGCCCTTCAGAATTCGGTGCACGAGCAGGTCTGGATACCGCCGGATGGGCGACGTGAAGTGCGTGTAGGTGGTGGCGGCCAGCGCGAAGTGCCCGTCGTTGAGCTCCGAGTACCGGGCCTGCTTGAGCGAACGCAGCATGAGGTAGCTCAGGATGCGCTCCTCGGGCTTGCCCGCAAGCTTGTCCGTGAGCTTCTGGTACATCTTCGGCGTGATGTGGATCTGCTTCGGAGTCTCCACGTCGCGCGCGCGCTGTCCGGTGCCGCGGCGGGCGCGATGGTCGGCTTTCATCTTGAAGCGGTCCACCGGCAGCGCCCCAACCCCGAGCGAGTACCCGAAGGTAGCCGCCAAGTTCTCGAATTCGTACACGCGCTTGGCATCGGGCGGCTCGTGGATGCGGTAAATCGACGCGATGCCCTTTTGCTCGAGGTAGGTCGCAACCGTCTCGTTGGCCGCCAGCATGAACTCCTCGATGATGCGATGGGCGATGTTGCGCGCTCCCCGCGTCACTCCCTGCATCAGGCCCTGCTCGTCGAACTCGATCACCGGTTCCGGCAAGTCGAAGTCGATGGACCCGCGCTTGCGCCGCTTCTCGTTGAGGATCAGCGCGAGCTCCTGCATGAGCTCGAAGAGGCCGTTCAGCTCGGCGTATCGCTGCCGCAGATGCTTGTCGCCCTCGAGGATCGCGGCGACGTCCGTGTACGTCATCCGTTCGGCGGAGCGAATCACTCCCGGGCAAAGTTCGTACCCGACGATCTCGCCCTTGGGATCGATCTCCATCACGCACGACAGCACCAGGCGGTCCACCTTCGGACGCAGCGAGCAGATGTCGGTCGAAAGCTCCACCGGCAGCATGGGAATCGCGCGGTCCGGGAAGTACACGGACGTTCCGCGGATGAGCGCTTCGACATCGATGGCGCTGCCGGGCCGGACGTAATGAGCGACATCGGCGATGTGTACCTGTAGCTCGTAATTGCCGTTCTCGAGACGCTCCACCGTGACAGCGTCGTCGAAGTCGCGCGCCGTCTCGCCGTCAATGGTCACGATCGGAAGATCGCGGAAGTCCCTGCGGCGGCGCAGTTCGCGGGACGGGATGACGGGATCGAACCGCTGGGCCTCGGCCAGTACCGTGACGGGAAAGCGGTGCGGCAGGTGATGCTTCCGGATGACGATCTCGACGTCCACGCCAAAGTCGTCTTCGTAGCCGAGGATCTCGATGACGCGTCCTCGCGGGTTCTGCGTCGCGGTGGGCCAGTCGGTGATCTCGACATCGACGACGATGCCTTCGAGGTCGTCCCACTCCCTTCGTTTCGCCTCGCTGCCAATGACGCGGTCTTTGGCGATCCGCGGATCGTGCCGCGCGCGCAGGGCCGGAATCTTCTCCGCGTCCTCATCTTCGCCGGCGGCAGGATATTCCGCTCCATGCGGGATGATGACGTCCATCGTGACCTTCTCATCCATCGGGCGCACGTAATTGTGGCGCGGGCCGTAGTGAAACGTGCCGACCACGGTGGCATGTGCCCGGGTCATGACCCTGAGGATGCGTCCCTCGGCGCGCCCATTCTCCGGACGCCCCTTGAGTTCGACCAGCACCTGGTCCCCGTGCATCGCCTCTTCGATCTCCGCTGGCGGGATGAACACGTCTCCCGCCAGCCGTTCTCGCGTCTCGCGATCGTTGGCCGAGACGAAGCCGTAACCGTCGCGGTGCATGCTGAGGCGTCCGGCGACCAGGTTGCGGTTCGCCGCCTCGGTGGGAAGCGAATAGCGATCGCGCGCGGTGAGCACGAGGCGCCCGCGACGAACCAGGTCCTCGAGCATGTCTTCCAGTTCGCGGCGTTCTCCGCCGCGCAGGCTCAACTCGCGGATGAGCTGCTTGTATCCGGCTGAGCGGTGAGGCAGGTTCTCGATGTGCCGCAACAGGTTTTGTTCGGAGATCATGGCGATAGCCGAAAGTGTAGTTGGATGTTCCGGTTTTGTCGCCCGGGGGCTAAGCAACGAACTACGAGCAACGAAGGTGCATTCTAAGGTTCTATTCCGTGTCATAGGTTTGCCGCACGGGTTTACCTTTTACTCAATCGTTTCCCCCCGAAGTGGGCGTCCGGTCGAAGGTTCGAAACCCAAACATGTTTCACCCGGGCGAGCAAAAAATGCACGACGCTGAAATGTGAGATTTACGCAGCCAGCTCAGAAGTTGTGGTAGTTGTTTTGATTACATCGCCCACCTGATTTGGCGACTCGAGTGCACACAAGTACTACGAAAGGATCCAGAAACGACATGTGGAAGCCCTCTTCTCCGAACGCCAGCACCCCTGCGGCTGAACCTCAGCGTCAGCCGATGACACCCCCCGCTACCCAGGACTATATGCCGCCAGCGCCGCGTCCGATGGCCGCCACGCCGGCCATGGCCGACCAGGCCACGATCGGCAAGTCGCTCGTTATCAAAGGCGAGGTCACCGGTTCTGAATCGCTGTACATCGACGGACGCGTCGAAGGCTCGATCCACCTGCCGGGTAACCGCGTGACGATCGGCCGCAATGGCGTGATCGCCGCCAACATCAATGCCCGCGAAGTGATCGTCCAGGGCAAAGTCCGCGGCAACTGCACGGCCAGCGACCGCGTCGAGATCCGCAACGAAGGCTCGCTCACCGGCGACGTCATCGCGCAGCGCATCTCGATCGAAGACGGCGCGTTCTTCAAGGGTGGCATCGACATCCGCAAGCCCGGCAACGAGAAGGGCGGCAAGGAAGCGCAGCCCGAGACGGTCGGCGCCAAGGCCGAGTCCGTCCGCGCCTAAACACCGGCTTCGAGCAGTCCGCCGCCGTCAGCGGGCGCCGCAGAACGCGATCGCGGCCCGGCGTTGCCAAGCCAGCCGCGCTTGCAACGCCGCCGAAGCTCTCGCGGCTCTGTTCACCACTGGCCACGTGCTTTCCACCTGGCAGTACGCCGCGGAGCGCAACCGCTCTGCGACGTACTGCGCAGCGTTCACCCCGATCCGGGTGCGTGCGCATGGCAAAGCGCCGCGAGGTTGTAAAGAGATGTTTCAGAGGTTCATGTCGATTTTCACTGGGTGCCGCCACGCTCGTACCACCCTGCCATTTGCGGCGAACAAGCCCAGCTACGAGACTCATCACACGGATTGGCAGCCGGCGACGAAGATCTCGACCACGCACTACGTCGTGTGCCTCGACTGCGGCAGACGGTTCGCTTACGACTGGAGCAAGATGCGCATCGTCCGCGGCGCCTGACGTAACTCAACCCAGGCTTCAAAACGAACACAGGTCCACCGGGCCTGTGTTTTTGCTTTGGGGGAGAAATAGCAGGGGCTGTTCTCCCGATCATTCAACTCGAGAAACTGCCGATCTGTCGCGCAACATACAGAAGGCGGTATCCCGACGAATCGTAGTTCAGTTCAGGCACGTCAGTGCCAGGACGTCGGCGCCAGCGAGGGAGTCCCTCAGGACGACACTGCATTACCTCCGTCTGAGTGCACCGATGGTTTCCCGGATCGTGGACACGCCGAGGATCTGCGTCATGGCCAGATAGATCAGTCCATACGGAATCAGGATCACGACTCCGGCGAGCACTGCGTTCTCGACGGGCGCGACCAGCCTGACTCCGAACCCCGCGGCAGCAGCGATGATGGCGGCCATCCATAGCTTCACCAGGCGCGAGGTCGAGAACGGCACGATGCCGATCCGCCCGTGCATCGAGTTCCGCAGCATGGCGAACTCTATCCATCCGGCAATGCCTGCCGAGAGCGTCAGTCCGGCGACACCCCACTTCTGGTCGATTCCAACCGCCCGCGGCAGAGGAAACGCGAACAGGTATCCCAGCGCGAGAGTGAGGAAGACTCGCAGGGTCGCGAACTTCAACGGAGTCCGCGTGTCGCGCAGCGCATAAAAGGCCGAGGAATAGAGGCGTCCGATGGTGGAAGCCAACAGACCTACGCTGGAGCCCGCCAGCACTCCCCAGACATACACCACATCGGCTCGCCCGAAGACGCCGGTGCGGTAGATGGTCGCCACCACCACATCGCCCAGGAAGAAGAAGGCGGCGGCCGAGGGCACGACGAAGTACGACACCTTCTCGATGCCGCGCGCGATCCGCTCGCGCAGCACGCGTGCAACCTCTTCGGCGGTTCCCAGCGCGCTCGACATCGCGGGAAGTTCGGCGGCGGACACGCTCATTCCGAACAGGCTCACCGGCAACGTGTACAACGTCTGCGCATAGGACAGCGCAGCGACTGCACCGGTAGGAAGGAAACTCGCCAGCAGCGCGTCGATGTAAGCGCTGATCTGAACTACACCGCGCGCGACAAACGCAGGGAAGAAGTTCCGGATGACCGTGCGCACGTGCTGCCCCAGATGCAGGCGGACGCGCAACGGCCACAGCAGCTTCAGCACGATCGGCAGTTGCACTCCGAATTGCAAAGCGCTGCCGGCTACGGATCCCCAGGCGACCACACGCGCAAGCGCGTAGCTGTCGACCAGCCCTCCACGCCACAGGAAGGCGATGATGATCGCGGCGTTCCAGATGATCGGGGCGGCGTAGGAGAGGAAGAACCGGCGGTGGCTGTTCAGGACTCCGAGACACCAGGCGGAGAACACCAGCAGGCCCGCCCCGGGGAACAGGATTCGGACGAGCGTGATCGTCAGCTCGCGCTTCTCGCCCCGGAATCCCGGCGCGATGGCGTCGATCAGCCACGGAGTCGTGACGATGCCCACGGCAACGATCAGCGATGCCGTCAGGAAGAGCAGCGCGAACACAACCTCTGCCAGTTGGGAAGCTTCGCGGTCGTCCCTCTCCGCGCGCAGTCGCGCATAGACCGGAATGAAAGACGCCGAGAGCACGCCTTCGCCGAAGAGGTTCTGAAGGAAGTTGGGGATGCGGAACGCTGCGCGAAAGGCGTCGGCGGCATCCGAATTGCCGAAGTAGTGAGCGAAGACGCGGTCGCGGATCAGTCCGGCGATGCGACTGAGAAAAATGCCGGCTGCGACCATGGCGGCCGCCGCTCGGCCCGTTGTTGGCTTGTTCGCTGCGCTCTCGGCCAACGGCGAATCTCGCTCTCCGGTGTAGTTCGTAAACGCGATTCTACACGGCAACTTCTCGACCGCTGTTTACTGGTTCCGCCCGGACGCACGCGCCCCACGATTCCGCATCGTCCCGGTAGAATGTTTACCTTGAGGAAAGAGGAATCCATGATCCACGCTTGGCACGACATCTCCCCTGGCGAACACATCCCCACCGAATTCGACGCCGTCATCGAGATCCCCTTCGGATCCAGCGTCAAGTACGAACTCGACAAGCAAAGCGGACTGATCCGCCTGGACCGCATCCTGTACTCCGCCGTGTACTACCCGGCGAACTACGGCTTCATCCCGCAGACGCTGGCCGAAGATGACGATCCGCTCGACGTGCTTGTTTTCTGCCAGGAACCGGTCGTGCCGCTGACAATCATCCATGCCCGCACGGTCGGGCTGATGACGATGGTCGACTCCGGGAAGAAGGATCACAAGGTGATCGCCGTGGCGACGAAAGACCCGGAGTTCAATAGCTATAACGAAGCCGCGGAAATGCCGCCGCACCGGTTGATGATGCTTCGTCGCTTCTTCCAGGATTACAAGTTGCTGGAAGGCAAGGCCGTCGAGGTCGAGGAAGTCCAACCGGCGGCGACAGCCTACCCCGTGATCGAGGACGCGCTGGCGCGCTACAGTCAACAGCGGAGAAAAGGCTTCCAGGCGAAGTAGCCAGGGGACCGAACAGGGTGTGACAACGCCCGTCCAACCCCGGGCGGGCGTCCACATTCGGGATACTGATCCAGCAGCATGGAGCTTCGGCCGCCACCCCGCACCAGCCCACCCCGCACCAATTGACACTCTCGGCAAGCGTCCATAGAATGAAGTAGCTGGCACTCCTCGCCAGCTTTTTTCGCGGCTGCCACCCGGCAGTCCTGCTTCCCAAATGGCGGCGTAGCTCAGCTGGTTAGAGCGACGGTCTCATAATCCGTAGGTCAGTGGTTCGAGTCCACTCGCCGCCACCAATCAAGTCATCACCCTTGAAACGAATCTCGACCTCGGCAAGTTCCCGTGGTTGCTCTGGAGCGCGTCCTGTTCGGGCTGCTCGATTCCGCACGCGCAGGGACCACATCGAGGCGATTGACGAACGATGAACGACGTGAGGCGCGCACCATCGTCATAGGGGGACGGCCCGTGGGTACGTGCAAGGCGCGAGCTCGCTTTCTTTGACGTGCAAGAGCGCGAGCTCGCGCTGCTGCTCCTGCCAGAAAGACGATCAGTTCGGGCCGGCTAGTCTCGTGGCGTCGGGAACGCCGTCACGACCAAGGTGGCCGACACGTCCCCGAATGGCGGAACATTGATCGCCTCGGGCTCGGAGGTACAAGTGATGAGATCGCCCTGAATTCCGCTGGCGTTCCCATGCCCGGCTCCGTACGGCTCAGTGATGGTGAAAACTGTCTGGCCCGTGCTGGGATCTACGAAGATCGAAGTAGCAGAGGCGATGAGAAACACGCTCCCGCTGCTGACGTCGAGCAGGGCGGGCGTAGGACGCGACGGAGTGATGGTCGTGAACTGCCCGGCTGCTCCGCAATCGAACACGAACGTGTGCGCATTGGGACTGTTCAGCAGTCCGCTCTGCGCGTTTAGCGAGGTGCTGGCGCATAGAAACACCAGCAGCAGAAGAACCACTCTGACCCCTGACTTCATCGTCAACATGGAACTACTCCTTTGATGGACTTGTAGGGTTGTTCTTTGGCGAGCGCGATGTGCTGACAACCAGGGATGGTGAGCTGCGCGGAAAACCTGGAATGTGAGCTGCCCCTCCCGGTCGCAATGCGCACAGTGATGCGGTCGTACCTCAGTGGTTGGCCGTGCAGTTAGCAATTCGAGTGCAGCCGCTGACGGCCTTAATGGGGTCTTGCGGATTCCGCCGCACTTTGCCGGATTCTTGCCTCCGTAAGCTTTTGATCTTCTCCGTTATCAGTGCTCATGGAAGCACCTATGAGCGACCCTGTCGTGAGTTTTGGTGTACTGGTGGCGCGAGTGGACTCGAACCACTGACCGACGGATTATGTGCTGGTCAAGCAGCGAGTCCCTGGGCTCCTGCGTCGGCGATCTCGGAGTCTTTCAGAGCTGCAAGTTGACTCCTGAGGTTGATCTGCTCGCGCGCGACCCGCGCCAGCGATTGGAGGACCGCGGCTTGCGTCGGTGTGAAGTTCCGAGCTACGCGGTCAACGATGCAAACCACTCCCAGCGCGTACCCAGCCTCGGTCAAAATCGGGGCGGAAGCATAAAACCGCACCTTCGGCTCGGCAACGACCAAAGGATTGCAAGAGAAGCGTTGATCGTCGAGCGCGTCGTTCACAACGAACACCTTCGATTGCTGGATGGTGGAATGGCAAATAGTGATCTCGCGCGGCACTTCTGAAGCACTGAGCCCTACCTTGGATTTAAACCAGATACGGTTCGAATCGGCGAATGCGACGACGGCAATCGGAACATTGAAGATATTCGCCGCGATCAGCGCCAGCTCATCAAAGATGCGTTCCGCACTGCTGTCCAAGATATTCAGCCGACGCAGTTCGGCGAGGCGATCGCTTTCAATTCGACTTTGCGCTATTGCCACTTCGTCTGGCGAACTTGATTGCGAAAAGTAATTCGCGAGTTCGACCCGGTTCCAAACACCGATCCGATCAAAAAGTGAATGGACCACGTTCTTGACTATCTGTTCCGTCACATTCAACTCAGTGGCAATGTCGCGATTGGAGTAACCAGCGGCGACTAAGGAAGCAACTTGCTGTTGGCGAGACGAAAGCGGAACCACATCGGACTCCCAAAAAGTGACATCAATCAGAGCCTTTTTGCGTACTGCCGGGGTGCTTGGATGGGCAAACCTTCGCAGAAACTTTAGTTTCGATGCCGATTGTCCAGATACCGCAACGTGGCTCCGGGCGGGCGGCATCAATCTGCGGAACGGGGTTGCTCTCCGAATCCGGAGCGACATTGCACGACCGCACGCGCGGGAGCTGAGCTGAGCAGAAGTAAGGGGTTGCTAGTAGCCGCCCGGCCCGGCATCCGAGAGATCACCCTTGCCAATCAACCATCACCACGACCTAGAGGAACAGCCATGAAGTCTGAGTTCTTGCAATCGCTGGTAAGCAGTCCCACCACGCGAAGGGACTTCGCGAGACGTTTGGGTTTGACCGGGGTAGGTGTCGTTGGCGCAGGTGTGCTTAGCAGCACCATAGTGGGCTCGTTGGTTGAGTCAGCCCAGGCGCAAACTTCCACAATCACAGACGTTGACATCCTGAATTTTGCCCTCAACCTCGAGTATCTGGAAGCGGAGTTTTATACCGCCGCTTCTGACGGGACCACCATAGCGGGACAGGGCGTGATCCCCAGCTCCGCCGTGGAAGGACCGACCACGGGCGTTCATCGGATTCCCAACGTCTCTTCTTCTCCCATTGCCTATATCCTGTCCGCGCTGAAGCGTGACGAACAGGACCATGTAAGGTTTCTGCGCGGCGCCCTGGGATCTGCGGCGGTCAAAAAGCCCACAATAAACCTCGCCGCTCTCGGAGATCCCTTCGCGAATTGGACAAGTTTCCTGAGACTGGCGCGTGCGTTCGAAGATGTAGGTGTCAGTGCCTATGCAGGTGCGGCAGCCTTGATCCAAAACAAAACGTACTTGGACGCTGCCGCTCGTATTCTCTCGGCAGAGTCTCAGCACTCAGGAGCCCTCCGAGTTACGCTTATTCGGTTCGGGATGACTGTTCCTGCAGTTGACAGCAAAGATGTTCCTCCCACGCCCGAGCGTCCCTTCTTCCTGGACGCCATGGCGCTTGCGATTCCTCGCAGTACGAGTGAGGTGCTCAGGATCGTTTACGGCGGAGGGACAACCCGGGGTGGGTTCTTCCCCGAAGGAGTCAACGGCAGAATCAATGCTGCTTGAATGCACGTACGGCCGTTCCAAGAGCACGAACGCAGCGACGCGTCGCCAGCATGCGGCGCGTCGGTCACTGCGTTCGTCCCGCCGCGCAGGTCAGCGGTGAGTCCACTCGTTGCACCAACTCTTTCGGATTGAGCAACAACTCCTACGCAGTCGGTTCTCTGCTGCGCCGAGCAGCTTGCGATTAGGAGCGCAAGCCGCGCTCCCAACATCGCGCCGAAGCTTCGCGTCTACGTAGGCGAGGCCGACAAACGCTGCGAGTACAGGAATGGCACGGTACCAGTGTCCCGGCACAAGGAACACCCATGCGAGCACCAGCATGCCCACGGAGTTCACAAAGATAGCTCCGGTTTCCGGGGAGCCGCACGGTTCGCGCCATGGGTTCAGCATTCGATTCGTTTTGCTTGTCACTTCCAGGCGTGATGCGCGCCACCGCCTTTATTTGACTCTTCTGCTACAAGGGCCTGTCACGGCATCGATTCGTCGCAGGCGTCGTCTGACCTTCGATCCACCTGCTGCGTTCCATAGCGCGCTCCCGTCCTGACGGTGTGGAGTCTGCGCACGCGGTACATGCAGTTCACGTCACCTCCGAGGAGGTTGTCGATGAATGCAAGGATACTCGCAGCCTTCGCACTGATCCTGGTGCTCGCCTCACCTTCGCTCCCACAGAGCTTCAAGAAGAAGCGTCCGCTACCGTACGAATTCGGGCGCGTCGTCCTTGGCAGCGGCTCCACCAGGACCGGGCTCGCGCCGGTGGTTTTCGAGCACTGGTTCCATCGCGCGAGATTCAGTTGCAGGGTCTGCCATGTCGATATCGGCTTCGCCATGAAGACCGGCGAAACCGCGATCAAGGCCGCGGACAACATGCGGGGGTACTACTGCGGCGCTTGTCACAACGGCAAGATGCTGTCGGAAGGACGCCCCGTGTTCGAGGCGTGTTCGAAGAACGCGACCGCGGACGACGCGGCGCGGTGCGAACGCTGTCACTCCTCGGGCAAGCCCCTCAAGCTCGAGAACGAGTTCGCCCAGTTCGCCAGGCCATTCCCCAAGGAGCGGTTCGGCAATGGGTTGGACTGGCAACAGGCAGAGGAGCTCGGCATCATCCAGCCGGCGGACTTCGTCAAAGGGCTATCGATCAAGAGGAAGTCCCTGAGCATCCAGCAGGACTTCGCTCTCGACGCGAAGCTCGCCGGCATGCCGGACATCATCTTCTCCCACAAAAAACATACGGTCTGGAACGGCTGCGAACTGTGCCATCCGGAGATCTTCATGGGCGTCAAGAAAGGCGCCTCACGATACACGATGGTCAGCATTTTCGAAGGCAAGTCGTGCGGCGCGTGCCACAACACCGTGGCGTTCCCGCTGATGGATTGCCAGAGATGCCATTCCACGCCGCCGGTACAACGCTGAGACAGGGTGATCCATGGTGAACGGGAAAACAACCGCTCCGCTGCTGTTGACGTGTCTCGTCCTGTGCTGCCTGCTGGCCGCCGCAGAACCGATGTGGGCCGGCGCGGCAACCGCGGAGCCGGAGAACTGGCAGAAGGAATTCGACGACGTCTGCTCGAAGACGCAGGACGCGATGATCTTCTCGCAGCAGGAACTGAAGGCCCTGGTCGACCGATGCGACGCCCTCGAGCCGCAGATTGCCAGGCTCGATGAAACGCGAAAGAAGGTTTACCTCAAGCGACTCCAACAATGCCGAGGCCTATACAGCTATGTGCTCGAATCCAAGAAGCAGGAAAGCAAGAAGTGAACCTGGGCTTCTTGTTCTGTTGGTCGTTTGTGGTTCGTTGTTAGCCGCGAACAGCGCACTGGCCCAGAGTTCACCGTCGCAGTACGGCCGGGTCACGCTCGACAGTCACTCGACGCGGGCTGGGCTCGGTCCGGTGGCGTTCGATCATTGGTTGCACCGGGCCAGGTTTACCTGCCGGGTGTGCCATGTGGACATCGGCTTCGCCATGCAGGCCAGGGCCACGGGAATCACGGCGAGCACAAACCGGGCGGGATACCACTGCGGAGCGTGCCACAACGGCAAGACCGTGGTGGCGGGACAACCGGTGTTCGCGGCGTGTTCCGATTTCGCCAGCGGCAAGCAGTGCGCCCGGTGCCATTCGTCGGACAACGCCGCCCGGACGCACAACTACGATGCATTCGCCGCGAAGCTGCCGATGGGCGCTTATGGCGTCGATTGGGAAGAGGCGGAATCCTCGGGACTCATCAAGCCCGTGGACTTCATCGAGGGCGCATCCATCCGGAAGCCCGCCTTGAAGAGCCAGGAGGACCTTCCGCTCAAGGCGCGCGTGAAGTGGGTTTCCGACATCACCTTCTCTCACAAGAAGCATACGGCCTGGAACGGCTGCGAGCTGTGCCATCCCGAGATTTTTCCGGCGACCCAGAAGGGCGTAGTCCGTTACTCGATGTTCCAGATCTCAAGCAGCCAGTATTGCGGGGCATGTCACGGCAAAGTCTCTTTTCCGGTCAATGCCTGTAGCGGCTGCCACAAGAACATGAAGGACAAGACCAGCTTGCAGAATGTCGTTGTCCTTCCCGGGCCGCAGAAGGCGGCCGGCTTCGGGTCGGTGAAGTTCATGCACAAGACGCACGTCGGAGACCGGAACGCGAAGTGCGAGGCCTGCCATCACCCATCGAAACCGCAAAAGCCCCGAACTGAAGCCGAGCAGGGCTGCTCGGATTGCCACACCCGGAATCCCGTGTCGCCGATGAAGACTCCACTGCGCGCCGCCTTCCATAACTCCGGCGCGACGGCTGGAATCTGCATCAACTGTCACAAAGACGAGAACTCGAAGAACCTCAACAACGATGTCGAATTCATTCGAACGATGATGCCTCGTCAGCAGGCAACGATGGACGCGGCGAAAGCGCAGTTGGTGTACGGCAGGGACTCCGAGATGCGGCAACTCGCGCAGGAAATCATAAGAGAGCAGCAGTCGAACATTGAACAAATGGAGCTCTGGCTCAAAGAGCACGACTCAACCTCGTGGGCTCCGGTCAAGTGCCGGGATTGCCATAAGAAGATGAACAACCAGCCGTGACGCGACGCCGAGGCACATGCGAGGCGCGAATTCCGGCGGGCGCGTTGTCAACTCGCACACGTCACCGAATCCCGCTGATTACGCCGCCGATCCGGCCGGAAAAGGCTTGCGATAACCTCCGGCAAGGGCTGCGTCCCGTTTTGGGAAGCAGCCGGAGCTTTGATCGAGAATAATCAATCGTTGCTGTGCGCTGCCTAATCGAAGTCACTAATGCAGGTATCGCTTCTTCGCTCGGGGGAGACGAAGACGCAAACGGGGTGAGGCTGACGAGCCTGCACCCCTTTTGATTTTCCACCCACTGCTTCCTTTCCTGTCCTCAGTGATGCTCTGTGGTGAGTCGCGAGCGCAACGCCAGCGCCTCCTGGAGCAAATATGGCTGCCGATCAAGTGCCAGAAAAGATGTGTGGCGCGGGCGTCTCGCCCGCGTGGCACAAGCTTCTCCTTCGTGGGTGATTCCATGTGTTGCCCGCTGCCTGCTCCCGCAGCTTCGCCCTGCCGCCGGATCGCGTCCGCCGCATCTTAAGGGAACTGAGGTGAGCTTATGGATCGACTGCTCCGTTGTTTCTCGCTGACGGTTCTGCTGCTGGCCGGAGCCGGCGCCGAATCGCAGCAGGCCTCCACGGCCATCGACAGCTCGAAGCTGGTGGACCTTACGTATGCGTTCGATGAGAACACGGTGTACTGGCCCAATGCGCAGCCGTTCCATTGGGAGAAGTCGTCGTGGGGCAAGACCGCGGGCGGGTACTTCTATGCCGCCGGGCGGTACGCCGCGAGCGAACACGGCGGGACTCATCTCGATGCTCCCATTCACTTCGCGGAGGGAAAGCAAACCATCGACGAGGTGCCGCTGCATCGACTGGTTGCCCCGGCCGTGGTGATCGACATCTCGCAGGCATGCGACGGCGACGCCGACAACCTTCTGAAGCCGCAGGATGTGACGAACTTCGAGAAGACGAACGGCCGGATCGCGCCTGGGACGATCGTGCTGGTGCGAACCGGCTGGGGACGCTTCTGGCCGGACAAGAAGAGATATCTCGGCTCCAACGTGCCCGGAGACACCGCGAACCTGCACTTCCCCGGCATCGGACGCCCAGCGGCCGAACTGCTCGCCAGCCGCAAGATCGCTGCCGTGGGTATCGACACGGCCAGCATGGACCACGGGCCGTCAAAGGACTTCATAGCTCATCGCATTTTCAGCGAAGCCAACATCTATGGCCTGGAGAACGTGGCCAATCTCGACAAAGTCCCCGTGCGCGGAGCGACAATCATCGCGCTGCCGATGAAGATCAAGGGCGGCAGCGGCGGCCCGGTGCGGATCCTCGCGCTGCTGCCCTGAGACCTCATGCCATCCGGCGAGTCCTCGGTCCCCGGCGTTGGGTCGAACCGATCCCCGCCAGGGTCATCGCGCGGCCGAGATGTTCTGTTTCGCGTCCTTCAGCAGCTTGGGATCGGCCTTGGGAGCGACTTGAAGCACCTTGGCGTAGTACTCGGCCGCCGCTTCCTTATTGCCGGCTCGTTCAGCGGCGCGTGCCGCGCCCAGGAGGCCGTTCAGGCGATTCGGCGCTGTGGCAAGCGACGCCCGGTACTCGCGCAGAGCTTCCGCGGGCCTGCCTGTTTGGGCAAGCAGATCCGCCAGCTGCTCACGGGCCGGCAGCACCGCGCCGGGCGTGACCGGGTGTTTCTCCGTGCGGTCCTCGAGATCCGCGGAGGCGCGCATGAGACGCTCGGCTTCCGCGGGTTGCCCTGCGGCGAATGCGATCCATGCCGAGGCCGACAGACGCAGGACCTCAATGGTGTCCGCTCCGTCCTGCCGCTTCGATTGAACGAGCTTTTCGCGCAGGGCGCGCATTTTCTCCACGTCTGCCCGCGCACGGTCGAGTTGGCCGGTGCGCGCCGCGCCAAGGCTCCTCGTCCAGAAGACAATCGCGTTGGCTACTTCCGTCCAGTAGCTCTCGCCCGTGAAACCCGGCTCCGGCAGATCGCGAGCGTCTTTCCATTGATGTGTCTCGATGAAATACCGGGCGGGGATCGCCGCGGACGCATAGACGCCGGCAAACACCGGACGGTCGATTGGCCCGAGGGCTTTCATTTCAGCCAGTATCCGGCGGGCGGCATCGACTTCGCCCCGCTGGATATACCCGTAGGTGAGGTAATCCATGGCGTGGAGTTGCTCACCCAGGGCGTAGGGCGACTGGCTCGACCGGAAGTCGCGCTTGGCGGCGTTGGCCGAGTCGATATTCGAGCGGATCGAATCCTGCCACAGCCCAAGCCGGGTGAAGATGTGAGAAGGCATGTGGAGCGCGTGCGCCGACTCCGGAGCGATCGAGGCGTAGCGGCGCGCGGCATCCAGTGCCCTTGGGGCCAGCTCGGGATAGTCGTAAGTGTGAATCACGTAGTGCGGAAGGCCGGGGTGCGTGGGATATTTCGCAAAGAGCTGTTCCAGCCGTGGACCAATCGCCTTCTGCACCGCGTAGCTTTTGTCGGAGGGTGAAGCGGTGGACAGTCTGGCCAGCAGGTAATAGATCTCCGCTTCGGTGTCGGCTGGGTTTGCGCTATGTACCTTCTCCATGCCGGCGGCCCACGCCTTGTTGCGTTCGATGAGGGGGATCTTGCCGTCCAGCTCAAGCGGGCGAGCGATCGCCTCGATCCATTCGCGCTCACGGGCGGTCTGGCGCTTTGCATTTCGAGCTTTCGCCAAGGCGTCCCTGCCGCGTTGCAACTCGGGCGTTGTAGGCACAGCCCACAGCGGGTGATACGCGCTCATCGCGATACCCCAATACGCCATCGCGCATTCGGGGTCTTTCTTCGCGATTTCTCCGAACGCGGTCTCAGCTCCCGAGTACCAGAACGAGTGCAGCATCGCGACAGCGCGGCGGAAATCTTTGGCGACGGATTTATCGCAAGAGGTTTCGAACGTGACGTCGCCCAACTTACCCGTTACCGGTCCGTGCTGGTGTTGCTCGTCGGCGGCAGCGGGGAAACACAGAAGTGACACGAGCAGGATTGGGAAAACACAGCGGCACAGCATTCCACACCCCCATGGAGGGCGGAGTCTATCCCTTGTTGGAACAGCGGTCAAATGGGCGGTTAGCCCTGGACCGGGGCGGTGCGCCCTTGCCCGGACCCTGCTTCGGGCTGGCAGAACACGCATCTGGCGCGCCTTTCGAGCACATCTAAATTCGCACCTGCTGCCGAGGTGAACCATGTGCGGTCGCGTCCGAGAACTGCTCTGCTCCGGCTTGTGCACGCTGTTTGCCGGTGTGACCGTTGCGTTTGGTTCACTCTGCATCGACTCCGGGGAGGTTCACGCGCAAGCGGCAGAGGGCGCCGCGGTTCGAGCGGCTGCTGACGATGTGACGCTTCGCGTGACGGTTGCCGCCGGCAACCCCGGATCCGAGCCGGTCCCGCTGACGCTCCGCCGACTCGATCGCCCCGACCCCGCACGCATCATCGTGGCCGAGCCGGGCAAAGCCACCGAGGTCGAGGTCGCCCCCGGCACGTACCAGCTCACAACCTCGCGCGCGGTCATTCTGAACGGCAAGTCCTATGGCTGGGATCTCGAGCTTCCGCTTACAGGGGGCGTTACTTCGGTCGAGCTGACGGAGGCAAACGCATTCGCCTCGCAATCGGAGGCCGAGCAGCCTCCGCCCACGGCAGCCGGGGAACCCGCGCCAGCGCGGAAGCAGCCCGCCGTTCAGAACGCCCCGCCGGCTCCGCCCGCTACGGCCGAGTCCGGGTCTGCGGCACCGGCGACCTCTGACGCGGCCCAGGCTCCCGGCGAGGCTCAGGCGGAAACGGTGACGCTGCGGGTGAGTCTGTCGAGCAGTTTGCGGTCGCCAAAGGCGAAGAAGATTCCGATCAAGCTGCGCCGGCTGGACGCGCGAGAGCCTGTGCGCAAGTTGCTTCTCAATCCCGCCGGAAGCCTGCACATCACCCTCGCTCCCGGCCGATACCAGCTCCTGGTCGATGACCCCGTCTCGCTCGGCGGGCGATGGTACGCGTGGGACCTCGAGATCCCGGTCGGAAACGGCTCCAGCGATGTGGTGCTCGGGGAGGTCAACGCGCTCTCGATGGACCGTCCGCTGCCGAACCGCAACGACGGGCGCACGAAGCCCCGCAGCGAAGTCGCGCCACTACCCTCGGCGCCTGCGCCACAGATCGGCCACTCGCAACCTGCGCCGCGTGAACTCACGGCGCTTATCGATCGCTGGATCGCCTCGGTCAAGGCCCGCGACCTCGACGCGCTGATGTCCTGCTACGCGCCGGTGATGGATACCTACTTCCTCCAGGATGGAGTTCGATGGCAGGCCGTTCGCCGGGACAAGCAGCAGTTCTTCGCGACCTACTCGGATATACGGCGGCTCGAGATTGCGAACCTTCGCTTCGAACGCAACACGCGCGGATTGGAGGCGACGTTCCGAAAAATGTGGGATTTCAGCGGCAGCCGCTCGTTCAGCGGCGAGGTAGTTTCGCGGCTTACGTTCAGGAACGTGGACGGACGGTGGGTGATCGCCTCCGAGCGCGAACGCCTGGTGTGGAGCAGAAAGTCTCCTCCGGCGCGCGGCGCGGCGCTCTCCGCCGAACGCTAGCCGCGGACTGCACTACCCAGATTGGCAGCGAGGCCTTCCAGAATCGAATTCCACCCAGCTTGTGTGCTGCTTGCGTACTCCGGTAGCACTTTCTCATGCGTGAGGGTGAGTTCGCATCCGGAGGCTGCCGTGACGATCTCGATGCTTACGAGCGTCACTTCTTGGGAGTACTTCGGCACGCCAAAGGAGAACACCAGCCGGCGCGGACGATCCAGTACAAGGTATTCGCCGACGTGCTCGACATCCTCGCCGTCTCTGCGCTCGACGACAGCGAAAGCGCCGCCCACCCTGGCGTCCATCTCGCAACGCACCATCTCACCCGTGGGGGTCTTGAACAGCCACTTTCCCGCACTCTTCGGGTCGAGCCATGCGTCGAACACGCGCTCGGCAGGCGCATCGAAGTGGCGGCCGACACGAACCTCCACATTAAGACTCATAAGGACTGTCCTTTCTCTACCTTGGCCCGCATCATCTTCGGCCCGCGCGGGGGCGTCAAGACGGTTCTTGCATCCAACCGGGCATGGCACGCAAAGATCAGGCCGTCGAACTGCTTCGACGCGGTCTGCCGCCCAGCGAGATTGCGAGGCAGATGAACACCAGCGGCGCGGTTGTCATGCAGTATCTCTGCCTCAAGATCGGCGAAGGTGAACTGCGCAGGTCCGACCTCGCTTTTTCCATTCCTCGCGAGCTTCGCATCGCGATCGAGGTAGCCATCGAAGCCACTCGCTCCACGCACTCTGGCGTGATCACCCGCGCGGTCCGCCGGGCGGGTATCGCTGCGGACCGCCTCGACATCGGCGTGTATCTGCACTACCGGCGCGCCCGCGTCGTACTCGGAGACATGTACGAACTGCTGCGCACGATCGAAGTTCGGCTGCATGCGTTCATCAAGCAGGCCTTCATCGCCGAGTTCGGCGAAGAGAACTGGTGGCGCGGAGGCGTGCCCGACGACATACGGGCCGAGTGCGCGGCCTTGTCCGAGAAAGATCCCGAACCGGCGGGCGAACCCTACTGTTACACGCACCTGATCAGCCTGCGGGAGATTCTGAACAAGCGCTGGGCCGTGCTGAGCAAGTACATGGCTCCGGCGCTGGTCAACAACAAGAAGGACCTGCTGGAGAGGCTGCTCAAGCTCAATCGCATCCGCAACAGCGTCATGCACCCGGTGCGGCACTCGGCCCTCAGCGAGGACGACTTCGAGTTCGTGCGCGACCTGGAATGCGATCTCCGCGAACTGCAAGTTCAGTCGCCCCCGAAGCATGAGCAGACGCCGCTGGCAGACGAAATCCAGGCCGCCGAAACCGAACCGACACCACACGAACTGGTATCGGCACTGACTCC
>DASPLH010000172.1:0-2277 GCA_035627675.1 Clostridia bacterium | reverse complement strand
CTTCCTTCTATAAGGTAGGAAAGCAGCTCTTCACCGCCGAGGGGCCGCAAGTCGTCCGCGACCTCGTCTCCTCTGGACGCCGCGTCTTTCTCGACCTCAAGTTCCACGACATCCCGAATACCGTCGGTTCCGCCGTCGCCTCGGCCATCGGGCTTGGCGTGACGATGCTTACGGTACACGCCTCTGGCGGGTCGGGGATGCTGAAGGCCGCCGCCGAAGCCGCTCGCGGCTCGCAAACCACCGTGCTGGCCGTCACGGTCCTGACCTCGCTGGGTGAACCAGACCTCGCCGAGACCGGCTTGAGTTCCACGGTCGAGCAGCAGGTGTTGCGCCTGGGTCGCCTGGCGATCGACTCCGGCTGCGGAGGAGTGGTCGCCTCGGCCCATGAGGCTCGGCAGATTCGTTCGCAGATCGCCGGAGATTTCGCCGTGGTGACGCCCGGAGTGCGTCCGTCCGGCGCTGCTAAGGGCGACCAGGCTCGGGTCGTCACTCCGCGGGAGGCGTTCGAGGCCGGAGCCACACACATCGTCGTGGGACGCCCAATCACCGCGGCCGCAGATCCCGCGCAAGCCGCGCGCGTGATCCTGGACGAAATTGCGACGGCAAAGCTGAGGTAGTGGGGATGTTCCCACCTTAGCTCCGCCTGCGGCTCCGCGAAGGTGGGTGGCCCTGCTTACCATCCCGTCACTTGGCGAACTGGGCAGAGTTGGGCGAAACTAGAACTTCCACCCCTATTCATAAAGAGGTCTTCATGCCGGTAGCCACACGTGTACCCAAGGCGAAACCCGACATCCGCGCCATCACCCGCCTCGTCCCGCCGGACGGCAATCTCGTGCAGGGACAGTCGGATCTCCAGATAGACCCGGCGCTCGCCAAGGCCGCCGCCGACGTTATCGCGCGCAACCAGAACCACTATTGCCCGGCCGAGGGAATCCTGAGCCTGCGCGAGGCCATCGCGGAGAAGGTCACCGGCTTTAACCACGTCCAGGTCAGTGCCGAAGCGCAGCCGCTCGAAGTCCTGGTAACGCACGGAGGCACCGGGGCGCTGGTCGCCATCGCCAAGACGTATCTCGCGGGACACGCTACGCTGCTCTTCGAGCCCTACTATCCCTATCACCGCATCATCACCGAGCAGCTCGGAGGCAAGGCGGAACTGTTTCCGCTGAGCGCGCCGTCGCTTTCGATCGACTTTGACGCGCTACGTGAGACGTGTCGCCGGCTGAAGTCGCGCTCGGAGTTTCCGCTGCGCGCCATCGTCGTCTGCTCCCCGGCTAACCCTACCGGTAAAATTTTCACCCGCCAGGAACTCGAGGCCGTCGCCGGGATCTGCCACGAGTTTGATCTGCTCTGCATCTCCGACGAGGTCTATGAGCACTACGTCGTGGGAGCCGAGCCGCATATCTCGATGGCTTCGCTGCCCGGCATGTGGGAGCGCACGATCACCGTCAACTCGTTCAGCAAGTCGTGGAACGTTTCGGGCTGGCGGCTTGGATACGTGTATGGCACAGGGAAGCTGGTTGCGCCGTTGAACCAGGTGAGCAACGTGCTCTACGTAAACTCGGCCACTCCGCTGCAGCACGCGCTGGCCAGTGTGCTGCCTGCGTCGAACGGCCGCTACCCGTACCTGCAAAAGCTCTTCACCGAAAAGCGCGAACGGGTCAGCGGAGTCCTGACCGAACTCGGCTTCGATGTGTTCGAGTCCGGGTCTGCGTTCTACCTCTGGGCACGCATCCCGGAGCCGCACCGCGACGCAATCCCGTTCAACCAGATGCTGATGGAAACAGCGGGAGTCGCCGGAGTGCCGGGCGCGGCCTTCGCCGACAGCGACAACTGGGACAACTGGATGCGCTTCTGCATTGCCCGCGAGGAACACATCCTCGACAGCTCGCTCGAGAAGCTGCGCAAGGCGATCGGCTAGGCTGCGTCTCACGCGATGCGGGGCGGGCCGAGGCCCGCCCCTGTTTGCCGCCGGCCGTGACGTCATTGCGACCGCAGCGCCGAAGGCGCCGAGTGCAGGAACCTGTGTTCGAAGCACGGTGTTTCCGGAGTTTTTCGCTCCCGCATCTCGCGCACCTGCGACTCCCAACTCTCGCCGCAGTGGGGGCAGAGCCCGTGGCTGAACTCGGATTGAGAGCGGTCGCGGATATACTCCTCGACGGTCTCCCACGCACCCTGCTCGTTGCGAATCCTCTTGCACGCGGCGCAGATCGGGATCAGCCCCGAGATGGCGTGCGCCTCCGCCACTTGCGCTTCCAGCCGAAGGACGGCCGCGCGGTC
>DASPLH010000171.1:0-12402 GCA_035627675.1 Clostridia bacterium | reverse complement strand
GCTCTTTGAGAATAGCTTCACGATGCCCGCATTCTGCGATGTAGCTTTGCCGGTGCCGCTCGACGCGGTCTTCACCTACGAGATCAAGGACTCGGTTCCTGTCGTAGGCGGACGCGTGCTCGTCCCGTTCGGCCGTGGCGCGGAGAAGAAGCTCTCCGGCATCGTCACCCGCGTGCATGATGACGCGCCCACCGGCAAGTTCCGCACCAAACCCGTCGCGCAGGTGCTCGACACCGAAGCCGTGCTCAACGACTCGCTCCTCGCCCTCGGACGCTGGATTGCCAATTACTACCTCGCGCCGATCGGCGAGGTTTACCGCATGATGCTGCCGCTCCAGGCGGAGTTCCGCCACGTGTTCGCCTACCGCATCACCGAGCGCGGCACCGAAGCCCTCTTCGAGGCTGATTCAACCAGCGAGTCGCTGCGCGCGCGCTCTGACGCGAGCGCCGAGCACGCCGTGCTGGACTACCTTGCCGACGGCGACCTCGTCCGTGAGGCCACCTTGCGCGGCGCAACCGGAGCCACCCGCGACGTGCTCCACTCGCTGCTCCAGAAGAGGCAGATCGAACGCGAAGATCTTTCGGCCGCACGCGACGCGCGACGCACCGTGAAGTTCGCCGTCCTGAGGCAGCCGCCCGAGAAGCCGAGCGAGAAGCAGAAACGCATTGTCGCGCTCCTCGCCGAGACCGCAGGACGCATGAAGCTCGACGATCTCCGCGCGCTCGAGGTCTCGCAAAGCTCGCTCCAGACGCTGGTGAAGCACGGCGCAATCGAGATCGTCGAGGAGGCCGCCGAGAACGCCGCGCCCTCGATGAAGCCGCGCACCACGCTGGAGTTCATGCTGACCCCGGCGCAGCAACAGGCGCTGCTGCACATCAACACCGCCGCGGCGTCGCGCCAGTTCTCGGTCACGCTGCTGCACGGCGTCACCGGTTCCGGCAAGACCGCCGTCTATCTCTCGGCCATGCAGGCGCTACTGAAACAGGGAAGAGGATCAATCCTGCTCGTGCCGGAGATCGGACTCACGCCCGGCGTTGCCGCCGACCTTCACGGAATCTTCGGCGACCAGATCGCGATTCTCCACTCGTCCCTGAGCGACGACGAGCGCGCCGAGCAGTGGCACCGCATCCGCCGCGGCGAGTCGCGCATCGTGGTCGGCACGCGCTCCGCCGTCTTCGCGCCCGTCCACGATCTTGCGCTCATCATCGTGGACGAGGAACACGATCACAGCTACAAGCAGGACGAAACGCCCCGCTACCACGCGCGAGATGTGGCCGCGGTTCGCGCCAAGGGCATCGGAGCCGCCGTGGTCCTCGGCTCGGCCACGCCGTCGCTCGAGTCGTACCAGAACGCGACCAACGGATCGAAATACGCCTATGTCGAGCTTCCGAGTCGCGTCAGTGCGCGCCCTCTGCCTGAAGTCGAGTTGATAGACATGCGCCAGGAGTTCCAGGAGACCGGCAAGGAGACCGTCCTCTCGCGCAAGCTCATCGAGGAAGTCACCGCTAGGCTGGAGCGCGGAGAGCAGGCAATGATCCTGCTCAACCGTCGAGGCTACTCGGCGTTCGTCATGTGCCGCGCCTGCGGAGATTCCATCCAGTGCCAGAACTGCGCCGTTGCCCTCACGCATCACAAGCGCGACCGCAAGCTCGTCTGCCACTACTGCGGATACACGCAAGGCATCCCGAAGCTCTGTCCCAAGTGCGACAGCGACTACGTGCAGTTTCTCGGCACCGGCTCGGAGAAGCTGGAAGACATGCTGCACTCGGCCTTTCCCGGCGCGCGCATCGGACGCATGGACCGCGACACGGTTCGCGGGCACGCCGACTTCGAGCGCATGCTGACGGCCTTTCAGTCCGGTGAGATCGACCTGCTGGTTGGGACGCAGATGATCGCCAAGGGACACGACGTTCACGGCGTGACGCTGGTCGGAGTCGTCGGCGCCGACACCGCGCTCAGCCTTCCCGACTTCCGCGCCGCCGAGCGCACCTTCCAGTTGCTGACGCAGGTCGCCGGGCGCGCCGGGCGCGGCGAGACGCCGGGCAAGGTCGTGCTCCAGACGTTCTTCCCCGACCACTACGCCGTGCAGTATGCCGCGGCGCACGACTTCGCCGGGTTCGCCGACCGGGAGCTGCGCTTCCGCTCCTGGATGCACTATCCGCCGTTCAGCACGCTGGCCAACGTGCTGGTGCGCAGCGACAAGCTGGAAGAGGCGCTGCACTACTCCGGCGTGATCGGCAACTGGTTCCAGCGCACGCGCCACGAAGGCATCCGCGTGATGGGACCGGCGGCCGCCCCTATCGTGCGGCTCAAGCGCGACTACCGCTACCACTTCCTCATCAAGTCCCCGAGCAGAGAACGTCTGAACGCCCTGCTGCGCGCCATGATCGACCACGCAACCGGCCAGAAGGTGCCTCGCACGAATATCATCGTTGACGTGGACGCCCAATCACTGCTGTAGGGCCCGGCCGTGACGTCCGTCATTGCTGTAACCGTCCAGCTCTGAGAGAATATCCACAGTTTCCCCGCTTTCTTCTCGGGGGTCGGATTTCACTTTGTCAAACCAGAGTAGCGCTGCGCCGGGATCACAAGAGCCGGGTACCGGTGCGTCTTCTTCCCTGCCTCATCACTCCCATCCATTCCTGCTGAGAATGGAACTGACGATTGCCGCGCGCGAGGAGGCAATCTCCCCGCTGGTCGAGTCCGTCATGGCCGTGGTGCGCGAGAGTCACATCGGAGAGGGCAAGGAACTGGAGATCGAGACTGCGCTGCGCGAAGCCATCGCCAACGCCATCAAGCACGGCTGCTGCGGAGACGCTTCCAAGTTCGTGCACTGCAACGTTGCCTTCGAGGCCACGGGAAGCGTGCTGATCGTGGTCAGCGATCCCGGCTCAGGGTTCAACCCCGAGGGAGTTCCCGATCCGACGGAGAGCGACCACCTGCTGGAAAACCACGGCCGCGGCATCTTCCTGATCAGCCGGATGATGGATGAAGTTCGGTTCGAGCGCAACGGCTCCGAGATTCACATGCGGAAGTATTAGGCCTGCCTAAAGGACCTGGCGAAGTTCCTCAATCGCGTCCCTGATGCCGGAAGCGCCAAGCGGCGTCGGCATGATCGAAACGATAAGGATGGCCGCCGCGGCCAGCAGCAGCCACGCTCTGCGCCCGCGCAACGGCGCGTCGTCGTAGATCACCGGGTGGCGAAGCCCTGTGAGCGCCAGCACGATTCCCCAGATCAACCATCCCGACCAGCCGAACCAGGCAAGGGGGACCATCGCCAAAATAGATAGGTACGTAACGATCTTGTGCGCGCGCTCCGACCATGCGTACACGATGTGCCCGCCGTCCAATTGTCCGCCTGGCAGCAGGTTCAGCGAAGTTGCGAACATGCCAACCCATCCGGCAATGGCCAGCGGATGCAGCAGCACGTAGCTCATGGGCTGCTGCGGATGCAGTCCCGCGCTCATGAAGATCCGGTGAATGCCGTGGAACAGCAGCGGGTATCCAAGGGAGATCGAAGCTTCCGGAGGCGTGCTGAGCGGCTTTGACATGGCCAAGCCGAGGACGGTGATCGGCAGCGCAACTACGAATCCGGCGATTGGGCCGGCGACGCCGATGTCGAACAGGGCCGCTCGCGATGGGAACGCCGACTTGATGCGGATGAAGGCGCCCATGGTCCCAATCAGCGTGGGAGCCGGGATGAAGTGCGGCAGCGTTGCGTCCACGCGGTAACGACGGCAGTAAAAGTAGTGTCCCAACTCGTGCGCGCCGAGGATCAGCATGACAGCGACGGAGAACGGGATTCCGTTGAAGAAACGTTCGGGCCGTTCCGCCAGCCAGCGCAGGGGGAACATCGGCAGCGAGTACTCCGAGGTCGAGAATGCCGCCAAATTGTGGGTGAAGTTATGTTGCAGCCGCGCGCCCACCACCATGGTCGTGAACAAGGTGAGCGCCAGCAGCAGCAGGGGAAGCCAGTAGCGTGGCTTTTGCCGTCGAACGACCCAGACGACCGGGACTTCGTACGTTGCCTGCGGAATGTAGGGCCGTTCTTCCATCTTCATCGCGGTCTTGCCGCCTGGTTGAGAGGCAAGACTCCGGAGATACGAAAGCCCGGCGGGAAGCCGGGCACCAGCCTGAACCAGCGGATTCGGGTTTCACCCCGCGTACACCGCTGGCCTCAGCCAAAGCTCAATTGCAAACCTCAGGCAGCTTGAAACCGAAGCTCGGCCTCGTGTTGCGGACCATTCTCGCCGTAGTCCCGACCTAATCGATGGACTGTAATTCCTTGCCCGGCTTGAAGCGCACGGCCTTGCCCGGAGGAATGTTCACCTCGGCGCCGGTCCGCGGGTTTCGCCCGATGCCGGTCTTGCGGGGACGCACGTTAAAGACTCCAAAGCCCCGCAGTTCAATACGGTCGCCGCGGGCCAGCGCCTTCTTCATGGATTCGAAGACCGTCTCCACGGCTTTTTCGGCCTTCGTCTTGGTGACGCCGGTCCTGTTCACGACCTCGTTGATGATGTCCAGTTTGATCACGCGGTGCGGCCCTCCTCCAAGCGTCCTAACCCTGTAAGCTCCTGATGCTAAAGGCATTTCGCGGCGATGTCAACGCCAGCAGCAGTCAGCACTCGGCATTCAGTCGTCGGTCGTTGGTCGTTAGTCGTTGGTTGTCCGCATTGCTCAGCTCGCAGCCACGTTCGGTAATCGTCCCCCGAGCTCCTGGCCTTTGAACGACCAACACTGATGGCTGAATGCTGACTGCTGAGTGCAGAATGCTACTCCAGAACTGCTAATATCTCCCATCATCTTCAAACAGGAGATCACGCGTGCCGGTCACTGCCGCCAACGCGCCAAAACTCACAGGAATGTCCATCAAGAGCGATCGCTGGATCCGCACCATGGCCCTCGAGCACGACATGATCAACCCTTTCACCGAGAAGCAGGTGCGGCAGGGCGTAATCAGCTACGGACTGTCTTCGTACGGCTACGATCTGCGCGTGGCTGACGAGTTTAAGATCTTCACCAACGTCAACTCTGCCATTGTCGATCCCAAGCAGTTTGACGAGCGCTCGTTCGTCAGCATCCAGTCGGACTGCTGCATCGTTCCTCCGAACTCGTTCGCTTTGGCGCGCTCGGTCGAGTACTTCAAGATCCCCCGCGACGTGCTCACGATCTGCGTCGGCAAATCGACTTACGCGCGCTGCGGAATCATCGTCAACGTGACGCCGTTCGAGCCCGAGTGGGAAGGCTTCGTGACGCTCGAGATATCGAATACAACCCCGCTGCCGGCCAAGGTCTATTCCAACGAGGGACTCTGCCAGATTCTGTTCTTCCAGTCGGACGAGGCTTGCGAAACCAGCTACAAGGACAAGAAGGGCAAGTACCAGTCGCAGACCGGGATCGTTCTACCCAAGCTCTAACGCGACAAGCTTTCGCCGGCCAAAGCAGGTCCTTCGACTCGGAAGCGCACCTGCGGCTCCGCCGCGTTATGTCGCGCTTCCTCGCTCAGGATGACGAGCACGGGTCCCGCACTGATCACAATGCAAAAGGCCCGCCGGCAGGCGGGCCTTCGATTACACACTCCGTTACTTCCGTCCGTTCTGCTCGCCCTCTTTGAACATGTACTTGATGCAGCTCTTGTAGATCATCAAGTTGGGCTGTCCACCGAAGCGGTTCAGCTTGATGCAGGTCTTGTCGTACCACTCGATGACGCCCTTGAGTTCTTCACCGTCGTGCGTCACTACGACCATCGGCGTCTTCGACTGCATCTGCTTTTGGTAGTAGAAATTTTCCGCGTGGGTCTGCTCGGCCGGGGGAGTTTTCTTTGCGGCGCCTGCGCCGGTCATGCGTTCGGCGCGCTCGCGACGCTCGACCGCCGCCGCTTCGTTGCCGTTCACGCCGCGGCCTTCGCGGTGCAGCGACGGACGAATCAATTTGCGGTTGGCGAACTCATCGGGCTCCGGTGCCCGTCCCACTGCGGTCGAATCCATTCCGTTCTTCATGAAAACTTCTCCCCACTCGGGGTACGGCGCCGTCTCGGTTCGCAGCGTACTGAGTTGGCCGGGATTCGCATGCATCGACACCGGTGACGCGGGTCGCGCACTCGCTCCAGGTTTATGGATGGTGAAATTTGAGACCTACCCTACCACACCGCTGGGACGCGCACAATCTGTGATGTTACTGAGATGCGCCCTGGTTGCGAGTTCCCGGCGCCGCGTCGAAAGTTGTTACGACTCGAGCGCGGCGGAGAATGCGTCGAGCGAGAGGGAGCGCAGCAAGTTGCGTCTCATGCCGGCCTGCACTTCCCCGAGGCGGCCGGCGGCCGCAGCGATCCATTCGAAGCTCACGCCCTTCGACATCGTCGCCAGGTCCTGCTGGATGTCGATGTTGCGCACCAGTTCCGGCGTGCCGTGCTTCAGGAACAGCATGTCCTGGAGCAGCGAATAGAGCGTGGCGATCAAGTAGTCGGTCTTGACCTTGCCCTCGCCTCCGGCGCGGTAGGATTCCGTCGCCCGAAACAGTCCCGAGTGGTCGTCGCCGAGCAGCGCGGTGGTAAGCAGTGTGAGCGCGTCGTTTCGCGACGAGAGATATGCGTTCAGGTCAAAGCGGCGCGCGCGCCCCAGTGCACCGGCCGACAGCCGCGCCACCAGCTTCTTCTGCGCGGCAGTCCATTCCGTGCGGTACGCGAGGTCGCGTTCGATCTCTTCGAACGCCAGTGGCGCGAGTTGCAGCGTGATGCAGCGGGAGCGAATCGTCGGCAGCAGCGAGTTGGCGTTGTCGGCCAGCAGGAAGATCGTGGCGTACTCCGGCGGCTCCTCCAGCACCTTCAGCAGGGCGTTCGCGGCTTCTTTCATGAACGCCGCCTCGCTGAAGATGTAAACCTTGTGCCCGCCTCCCGTGGGACGGTAGTAAACCTGCCCTGTTACCTGCCGCACCTGGTCCACCTTCACCAGCATCTGCGGAGGATCCGGCGGAATCACCAGCACGTCCGGGTGCGTCTGGATCATGATGCGAGTCTCGCGCTTGTCGGTTTCGCGCAGCTGTTCGCGGGCCTCCACTGCTTCGTCGCAGCGCTGCTCCAGCGAGTCGGCTTCCGCGATGCGCTCGCAGTTCCGGCAACGCCCGCAGAAATCGGGCAACCCGCCGGCGACCGGCTTCTCCAGGCAGTTCATCGCCTTGGCGATCATCTGCGCCAGCGTGTACTTCCCGGAGCCGCGCGGCCCCGCCAGTATCACGCCGTGCGGAAAGTGGTCGCGCGCCATCATTTCGCGTACGCGACGGACCGTCTCGGCGTTGCCATGAAAATCGGAGAAAGGCATGAGTGATTGTCGAATTGACGGAGTTTAGGATTTTCGAATTGGAATACTCGCGACCTTCGCCGCACACCTTGAGGTTCGACGATTCGAAAATCCGAAAATTACAAAAATCTCTTCCTGACTTCCGCCACGATGTCTTTGTGCACCGTGTCGGGCTGGCGGCGCGCATCGACCAGGTAAACACGCTGCGTCTCGCGCCCGGCGATTTTCAGATACGCTTCGTGGACGCGGGTGAAGAATGCCCGGTTCTCGCGTTCGAAGCGGTTCTCGTCCACGCCTTCCGCGCTCTCGAACTTCTGCTGATTGCGCCGCCGGGCGCGCGCCACGCTTGCCGCCGGGTCGGAATCCATCAGGACCGTCAGGTCCGGTTGCAGCCCGCCGCATAGGACGCGATGCATGTCGAGCACAGCGTCGCTTCCGAGTCCGCGTCCGCCGCCCTGGTAGGCCTCACTGGAATCCGTGAAGCGGTCGCACAGTACCCACTTGCCGCTCTCGAGGCCGGGCAGAATGACTTCCGCGATCTGCTGCGCGCGGGATGCAAACATCAACGCCAATTCGGCGTGTGGATCCAGTCCCCTCGTGCGGGAATCGAGCAGCACCGCGCGGACCCGCTCGCCGATGGCGGTGCCGCCGGGCTCGCGCGTAGTGATTACCTGCACGCCCGACGCGAGTAACACCTCGGCCAGCCGGTTCAACTGCGTGCTTTTGCCGCACCCATCGAGTCCTTCGAAGGTGATGAACCTGCCACGCTGCTTTCCGGGAGTCACGCCCGCATCATAGCGGAAACCCTGTGCAGAGTTGAAATCAGGCGCTGCGGAAGCTCCGGCCGACCGCTTAAGTCGTTGCCAATGCAGCTATTTCACGCGCCTCCTTCTCCCGGCGCGATCCCGCAGCCTGCGCTTTCCGCGGTACTGTCTTGCCATCGAACGGCAACTCACGGCATAATAAGCACTTGCCACCAGTGTCAGCCGGACGTGTGTCTGGCCCATCCTGTGGTTTACTCCCGTCGCAGTACCAAAGGTACTCGGGTTCGGGCGAGTCTTTCGCCCACGGCTCTGCGCTCGTAAGGCGCAAACGGGAGCACGCAGCACCCGAATCCTGACCTCGGTCTCGATTTCCGGTTCCCGGTGCACAGATGCCGGGAATGTCGGGCGCTGTTAGAACGAAGAGAGGAATAAGCCTGTGCTGATGATTCGTCTGTCGCGCCGTGGCGCGCGCAAGCAGCCTGTTTACCGCATTGTCGTAATCGAGAAGGACCGTGCCCGTGACGGCCGCTCCATCGAAGTGGTTGGTCTCTACAATCCTCGCACCAGCCCGACGACCATCGAATTCAAGCGTGACCGCGTTGACTACTGGCTGTCCAAGGGCGCCAAGATGTCCGACACGGTAAACAAGCTTTACGGCAAGTCGCCGGCGCCCGTTACCGCGTAAGAGGAAGCGATGCCTGCCGATCTGCGCGCACTCACCGAGGAACTCGCAAAGGCCCTGACCGAAGCGCCTGAACAGGTGCAGGTCGAGGCCCGCGAAGACGGCCGTGGCGTCCAGTTGGACCTGACGGTGGCCGAGAGCGACATGGGTCGCATCATCGGCAAGAGCGGACGCACCGCCCGTGCGCTTCGCACCATCGTCTACGCAGCCGGCGCCAGGGACGAGAAGCGCGTCTCGCTCGACATCCTGGAGTAACCGGCTGCATGCCAGACGCTGTCGCGCACGGTGACCAGCAGCAGTTCGTCACCATCGCAAAAGTCGTTAGGCCGCAGGGACGCCGTGGCGAGGTGGCCGCAGCGCTGTTTACCGACTTCCCGGAGCGATTCGAGCAAAGGCGTACGTTGTACGCCTGGTTCGGCGCCGGGGAGCGACGCGAATTGCAGTTGGAAGAGTTCTGGGCCCACAAAGGCGACATGATCCTGAAGTTCGCCGGCGTGGACTCGATCGATGACGCCGAGCAGTTGAGTGGCGCCGAGATACAGATTCCACGCAACGAGCGCGCGGAACTCGAAGAGGGTGCGGTGTACGTCAGCGATCTCGTCGGATGCGCGGCGTTCGTCGTAAGCGACGATGGTCTTCGCGAGATCGGCACTGTCGCAGATGTGGATTTCGGCGCCGGAGCCGCACCGCTGCTGGTGGTGCGAGACGGAGATCCGAAGCGAGGCGGGAAGGAATACCTGATTCCCTTCGTCGAGGCCTTCACGTCGCGCCTGGCGCTCCAGGAGAAGCGCATCGAGCTGAAGCTTCCGGATGGAATGCTCGAACTCGATGCTCCGCTCAGCGCCGAAGAGAAGCAAGCGCAGCAGCGCGGCGACAGGGGCGAATAGCGCTTTTGTCATCCTGAGCGAGCGCGCCGTCCAGAATGGACGACGGTGCGGTTGCGAGCGAAGGATCTAAACCGCCGCAGGCGCAACCTGTGGGTCGGAAACGCAAAATGAAGTTCGACATCGTCACGATTTTCCCGGACTTCTTTCGCGGACCACTGGATTACGGCATCGTGCGCAGGGCACGAGAGAGCCAGATCATTGACATCAACATCCACGACCTGCGGGCGTTCACGCATGACCGCCATCGCACGGTGGATGATCGTCCGTTCGGCGGAGGCGAGGGCATGGTGCTCAAGCCCGAGCCGGTCTGGGAGTGCATAGAGCCTCTCGGCTACACCTCGCGCGAAGACCGCGCGGGCGGCCGCGCGAAGGAATCGATCATCGTGCTGTCGGCGGGCGGCAGGCTGTTTTCGCAGTCGATTGCGCACGAGTTGGCGCAACTGGACCGGGTGATGCTGCTGTGCGGGCGCTATGAGGGAGTGGATGAGCGTGTGACGGAGTACATGGCCGATCGCGAGATTTCGGTCGGCGACTTCGTCATGAGCGGAGGCGAGCTGGGAGCGGCGCTGGTACTCGACTGTGTGACGCGATTGCTGCCCGGAGCGCTGGGCAACGAGGCTTCGGCGATGACCGAGAGCTTCAGTGCGTTCGTGGCTCCGGCAAAGTTCGACGAGCGTGGACGCCCAGAACCGAACCCGACCAGCCCGTCGGGGGGCTTGCTCGACTATCCGCACTACACGCGGCCCGCGGAGTTCCGCGGCATGCCGGTTCCCGAGGTGCTGTTGAACGGGAACCACGACGAGATTCGGCGCTGGCGGCGACGCCGCGCGCTGGAAAAGACGCTGAGAAACCGGCCTGACCTCCTTGAGAAGGTGGCCCTCAGCAGGGAAGACCGAGCGCTGCTCGAACAGATCGAGCGCGAGACCGTTTAGACCGGTTCCGCGGAAGGTGTCCCCCGGCGGGATAGCAGGGGACAGCAACTTGGAACTGCTAGAATTAGATTTTGCGGCGTGGGCGCTGCGCCTGCCCGACTGAATAGAAGGAAAACAGCTATGTCTACATCTCCGATCATTGCCAAGCTGCTTGCTAAGGCGCAGCGTACCGACCTGCCTCAGTTTCGCCCCGGCGACACCGTCCGCGTGCAGGTAAAGATCAAGGAAGGCGACAAGGAACGCCTCCAGGCCTTCGAAGGCGTCGTGATCAAGAAGCGCGAAGGCGCACAGCCGAGCTTCACGGTCCGCAAGATGAGCTTCGGACAAGGCGTGGAGCGTATTTTCCCGGTGGGCTCCCGCGTGATCGACAAGATTGAAGTGATCCGCTCGGCCAAGGTTCGCCGCGCCAAGCTGTACTTCCTCCGCGGCCTGCGCGGCAAGGCCGCCCGCCTGAAGGAAGTTGAGCGCGCGTAAGTCAGCGTCTCCACTGAATCGGAAAGTTCTCGCCCCGGTATGTCTTGCGACGTGCCGGGGCGATCTTTTCCAGCTACTAAGCTGCTGAGCTACTGAGCTACTAAGCTGCTGAGCGGCTGAGCTGCTCAGCCGCTGCGCCCCTCTTGGTTCCGCCTCGAACAACCCCCACCTTAGCTCCGCCTTTGGCTCCGCGACGTGAGGGCACCACTGATTCGGCAGCTCAGAAGCTCAGTAGCTCAGCAGCTCAGTAGCTCACTACCCCCTATTGCGCCGGTTCTCGAACGGTGCGAACCTGATCCCACGTGCCCAGGAAGAAATCCAAAGTCCGGCAGATAGCGGAAGAGCGCGGCATCTCGCAATCCGCGGCCAAGGCCCGTCTGCTCAAGACGCTCCACTGCACGACCCGGTTCGAGAAGCAGGCGTGGGAGTGCGGCGCGAAACTCGTCGCTGGCGTCGATGAGGTGGGCCGTGGCTCTCTGTTCGGCGCGGTAGTCGCCGGAGCCTGCATACTCGATCCCGAGTACCGCATTCGGGGACTGCGCGATTCCAAGCTGCTGGCCGAGAAAGACCGGGAGAAGCTCGCCGCGCGCATCAAGCAGCACTCGATTGCCTGGGCCGTCGCCGCAGTCGATGTGGCCCGCATCGACCAGATGAACATCTATCACGCCTCGCGTCTCGCCATGGCCGAGGCGGTTGCCGCACTGGCGGTCCGTCCCGATCACCTGCTGATCGATGCGATGAAGATCGAGTACGACTGTCCGCAGACGAAGATCATCCACGGAGACGCGCTATCGGCCTCGATAGCGGCGGCCTCCATCGTCGCCAAGGTTCACCGTGACGCGCTCATGCGCGAGTGGGACCCCGTGTATCCGATCTACGGTCTTGCCTCGAACAAGGGCTACTACACGCAGAAACACCTTCGGGCGCTTCGCGAGCACGGACCATCTCCGCTGCACCGCCAGTCGTTCGCGCCTGTGTGGACCGCCGTAGCGCCGCAGGAAGTGCTCGACTTCATGCTGGAGAAGGATGTCGCGGAAGATGACGCAGTGGCGGCAGCAACAGCGGCCCTGAAGCAAGAAGAGACTCTGGCCGATGAAGAGCTTTCCCAACTGCTGACCGACTGACGCGGCACGAACCCTAGAGAACTTCGAGATGGAAGCGGCAGAGCCGCTCGCCATCGGGCGCCAGAACTTCCAGCACCAGGCGCGCGTCCAGCGGTACGTCCCTGGTATCGAATGTCACGCGATACACGCGCTCTTCGAAAAGCTGGTCGGGCGGGACACCGATCAGTTGCGTGGCCGTTGGCTCTACCATCTGCATGTCGATTCCGCGAAACACCTTGAGCCGGAACCGCATGCCCAGCAGGTA
>DASPLH010000170.1:0-3140 GCA_035627675.1 Clostridia bacterium | reverse complement strand
GCCGATACACGTAGCCGACCATCTCCTTTGGATGCAGCGGCTTAGGAATGCGATTCCGGCCGGCTAAGTGGCCGAGATGGTAGGGTCTACAACGACAATTTTAGCACTGTTGACTCTGGAGTGCTAAAGGAAGAGCGGAAGTCGGAGTCATCGTGGACGGTGGCGTATCATTGCGTGCCGAAAACCGTGGAGGTTTGCAGATGAAGCTCGTTCAATTCGACTTTCCGTATGGCGGGCCCTGGGGCGAAGAGATGGCCTCGGCCCATTCGGGATTGGCGAAGGTCATTGGCGGCACGCCGGGGTTGCTGTGGAAGATATGGATCGAGAATCGCGAGAAGGGCGAAGCAGGCGGAATCTACCTCTTCGCCGATGAGAAGAGCGCGGCGGAGTACGTGAAGGAGCATACGGCGCGGCTGGAGGGGTTCGGACTGAAGAACATCCGGGCGAAGGTTTTCGATGTAAATGAAGGGTTGAACCGGATTACGCGAGCGACGTTCTGCGAAAAAGGAGCCAGGGCGGGGGCGTGAACAGTCGTCCCTCCGGGACTTGAGTTCTGGATCCCGTTACCCAGCGCTGAAGCGCTGGGCTAGAGAACGGGCGTCCCTGCGGGACGCTAACGCCAACCATCGCAGCGCCAGGTGCCGTGTTCGCATCTGTGCTCAGCAGTCTTGCCGGGGCTGAAGCCCTTGAGTGTGATCGGTCGTTTTCACCGGGCTGAAGCCCGGTGCCTTCACCGTTTAAGTGCGCTCGGAACAAAAGGTGGCTCGACTCCGCTTCGCTTCGCTCGCCATGACATTTGCGCCCTCGACCTCAGGATGAGTTTCGGATTATTAGTGTGGGGCCGGGAGGTCCTTCGACTCGGAGGCGCATCGGCGGCGCCTCCTCGCTCAGGATGACGTTGGTGTAATGCGACGCTCGGGTTGCATGAAGACGACAACGCCCGCCTTTCGGCGGGCGTTGTTGTTGCGTCTCGGCCGCTGCGAGTTCATCGCGATGGCCGTTGGCATTCGCATCAATCGATGGATATGACGCTGCCGGTGTCGGCCGCTGTCACTTCGGCGGCGCGTTCGGTGACCTTGCGCGCGAAACTGAACATCGACTTGGCGTGATTGTTGTTTTCGCCGCCGAGGACGACCGGGTGTCCGCTGTCGCCGGCTTCGCGGATCGCGGGGTCGAGTTCGATGCGTCCGAGGAACGGCACCTGGAACTGCTCGGCCGTGCGCTCGCCGCCGCCTTTGCTGAAGACGTCGATTTCGTGGTTGCAGTGCGGGCAGACGAAGTAGCTCATGTTCTCGACGATGCCGAGGATGTCCACCTTCACCTGCTTGAACATCTCGATGGCCTTGCGCGCGTCCTGCAAGGAAACGTCGGAGGGCGTGGTGACGACGACGGCTCCGGTCAGCGGGACGGTCTGCACGAGCGAGATCACGACATCGCCGGTGCCGGGAGGAAGGTCGATGATGAGGTAGTCGAGTTCTCCCCACTCCACCTGCGAGAGGAACTGGCGGATGACGGAGTGGAGCATGGGTCCGCGCCAAACGAGCGGCTTGTCGCCAGGATTGAGCAGGCCAACGGAGATCATGCGGACTCCGTAGCGCTCGGGGGCGATGATGCGTTCGTTGTCGGTGACCTGAGGCTGTTCGTTGGTGCCGAGCATCAGCGGAACGTTGGGTCCGTAGATATCGGCGTCGAGCAGGCCGACCTTGTGGCCGAGGCGCGCGAGGGCGACGGCGAGATTGACGGAGAGCGTGGTCTTGCCGACTCCGCCCTTGCCGGAACCTACAGCGATGATCGACTTGACGCCAGGAATCGACGCAGGGCCCTGGGGCCCGGGTCCGCCATGATGCATGTGCACAGGAAAGTTCCCTTCTGTTGGAGCTAACAGACGATTATAGCGAGAGAAAAGTTTCGAGTTTCAGGTTTCGAGGGAACAGCAGGTGCTTCGCTTCGCTCAGCATGACAAGGAACCGTCGTCCCTACGGGACTTGGATAGATCTCGAATCGAAACCCCAGCGCTGAAGCGCTGGGCTAGAGAACAGCGCGTCCCCTACGGGACGCCAGCCGACAGCCGCGGGCGAGAGAACACGTTGGGGACGCCAGCCGACAGCCGCGGGCGAGGACGCCCGCGCTACACAGTAGTCCGTTCGATACGCCCAAAGCTCGAAACTTGAAAACTCAAAAAAAGAACGCGGCTTGCGCCGCGCGAACATAAATATCAGGAGGTCTTATGTTCTGAGAGGTCCACCACCGGCTTGATCGGCCGGAGGTGGACGAAACTTGAGCCCGGGGCGGAAGACCGTTGGGGCTCGCTCTTTAGATGCAGGCCGCGGAACTGCTGCTTCATCGCCCGAAACAGTCGTCCCTACGGGACTCGCGTGAGTGCGCGACCGGTACCCAGCGCTGAAGCGCCGTAAACGGGTTGCGCCTCCGGCGCGCTGGCCCATGCCACCAGACGCGACGAGGGATTACTGCAACTCAGTAGCCGTGGTCGTTGCCTCCTTCGAGACTCACCTTGCCGCGGAACATGCGGTAAACGAAGACGAAGTAACCGAGCGCAATTGTGATCCCGATGCTCCACCAGACCAGGGCGACTTTCATCGCGTACTGCGAGGTGACGCTGTTCTCGATGGTGAGGTTAAACTGCGAACCCGTCGAGGCGGGCAGCACCACGGGGTAGAGCGCGTAAACGGCTCCGACGAGCATCAACGTGAGATAGCCGGACGATGCGAGGAACGCACCCTTGTCGTTGCCGCGGGTGCGGCAGGCGATCATGGCGAAGATGCTTAGGAAAACGCCGGTCGGGATGAGGAAGGCCGCCGGCATCGCCTTGTAGTTGGCGGCGAGTTCAGGACGGATCGCCAGCGTGGCCACGAGGCTCAGCAGAGTCAGGACGAGCAGCGCCGGCGTCAGCACAGAGGCGATCTTGCGCGAGCGCCGGTTGAGGTCGCCGTCGGTCTTGAGCGCGACGTAGTGCGCGCCATGCGCTCCGAGAGCGACGAGCGCAACGACGCCGGAGAGCACGGTGTACCAGTCGAGAATGCCCGGCTGAGGTCCTACGCGCCAGTCGGTGAACAGCGGCAGGAAGAAGTAATGGTCTTCGCGGAGAGGAACGCCGCGCACCACGTTTCCGAGCGCCGCGC